>DATBCJ010000207.1:0-1992 GCA_036270565.1 Candidatus Dormiibacterota bacterium
GTGTTCTCGGCGGCAGCGCGACGTACGACGGCGCCGTCGACGTCATCGCAGTCGCCGCGGCCGCCGTGGTGGCGCTGACCCTGCTGGTCGCGCTCAGCCGCCGCGTCCTGGAGCGCGATTGAGGCATGGCATCCCGCCGAAGCCTGGTCGCCGCCGCGCTGCTGTCGACCGCGCTGGCGGCGTGCGGGTCGAGCGCGCCGAGCTTCGACCCGACCGGCCTGGGCCTGCCCGAGCGCAGCATGGCCGCCGCGCTGGCGACGGCCACGGTCGCCACCAGCCCCGACGGCGGCATCTACAAGAACCCCGACCACCTCGAGGTGATGCTGGTGGAGCGCCACAGCGTTGCGGTGATCGCCGGCAGGCTCGGGGCCGCCGCGTCGACGTGGTCGCAGCTCAGCGGCTTCGGCGATTTCACCCTGGTGGCGCTGCGCCTGCGCGACGACGGCAAGGTCAGCTCCGACCCGCGGCTGAACGACCTTCAGATGGCCAGTGACTACGCGCCCGCCGGCACCTCCTCAGGTCCGCTGCGCCATTTCTATCACCCCACCTACCCGCTCGCGCTGGTGGCCGACTCGGCGCCGGGAAGCGACTGCAGCGTCCACCTCGACCCCGGCCACACCGGCGTTGCCATCCTGGTGTATCCGCCCGTCAACCTTCCCTCGACGCTGGTCTGGGGCCGTCTCGGCGACTTCGTCCTCAGCGTCCCGGTGGGTGGCGCGCTGCCACCGCTGGCGGGAAGCCTGCGCGCCGCCGCCTGCACGCCACCGGCCGCACCGGCGTCATGAGCCCACGCGCCCACAAGCGGCGGCGGCGCATCGAGATCCCCAGCGCGGGACAGACGGTCGTGTCGCTGACGCTGCGCCACGTCGTCGCCGGCGGCCCCTGGCCGCTGACGCGCGTGCTCACCGCGCTGGGCTCCTCCTTCGACGTGGAGCGTGTCGGTGTGGCTCGCGCGCTGGGCGACCGTCGCGGCGTCCCGCTGGTGCATTCGCAGGAGCTGCGCTGGGGAGAGCACACGGTCTTCCTCGAGGCCCGCCATGGTCGCGACGGCAGCGACGAGCTGACCCTCGAGCTGCCTGCGTGGGACGAGCTGATCGAGCGCGTCGACGATGACCTGCTCTGGGACTTCATCGACAGCGTCGCCGGGGCCGCCGACGCCCACTTCGGCTCGATCGGCGATGGTGAACCGGCTGAAACCCGGCTCCCCGACGATCCACCGACGCTGCGCTCCCAGCTGGCGCGTCACCTCGCCCTGCTCCTTCCCGACTGGACGGGCGACGACATCGCCGACGCCGGCGCCAGCGTGGAGCGTGTGCTCGCGGGCAGCGGGCTCGTGCTGGTGACGCGGTGACCCTGCACGGTCGCCTGGGCATTGCGGTGGTGGTCGTGGCCGCGGCGGGAGCGCTGCTGGTGCTGCTGGCGCGGGGTCGCCCGGAGATGGTCCCGACCGTGCGCGTGTTCGTGCGCCTCTGCGCCGCCGCGGCCGCCCTGCAGGCGCTCATCGGCCTGGTGTTGCTGGCGATCGGCGAACGCCCGGCCGAGGGGATCCACCTGTTCTATGGCGCTGCGACGGTGGTCCCGATCCCGCTGGCAGAGCTCTACGCGAAGCGCTTCCCGGCGCGCGACGAGACCATGCTGCTCCTCTACGGCGCGGTTGCCACCGCGCTGTTCGGGTTGCGCGCAGCCACCACGGGCAACTCCTGAGAGTCCTCCTCGATGACCAGCGTGTGGCGTCGCCTCAGGCGTACCAGGGCGCTGAGCACCGGGGCGCCGAAGAGCAGGACGAGCACGGCGTTGCCGCCGGCGCGGAAGGCGTCGTACACCAGCGATGTCGCCAGGTAGAAGTGGCCGAAGCGCGCGGCGGTTGACGCCGCGCTGAGGCCGGGGACGTAGCCGAAGTCCGCTGCGCCACGGAAGAAGGTCCAGTCCCAGATGTCGGTGACCGCGCCGTAGCCGAATCCCGCAACGACGCCGACGGCGGCCAGCACGATG
>DATBCJ010000208.1:0-3485 GCA_036270565.1 Candidatus Dormiibacterota bacterium
GCGATGTCCCGCTCGACGGTGGCGTGCACGGCCTGGCGCTCGGCGTCCTGGAAGACGAAGCCGACCGACGTCGCCATGTGCCGCGACGGCGTCCGCAGCACGTCGCGTCCGTCAACGACCGCTCGTCCGCCGATGCGCCCGCCGTGAAGGTGCGGGACCAGCCCGTTGAGCAGACGCAGCAGCGTCGACTTGCCACCCCCCGAAGGCCCCGCCACCACGGTCAGTCCGCCGTCGATGGCGAGGTCGACGCGATCGAGCGCCGCGGTCGCCCTCTCCGGGTAGCGGTACGAGAGCGCGGCGATGTCTACGAGCGGCGCCATACGACCAGGGGGGCGAGGAGCAGGGCGACCCCGCTGAGCGGCAGGAGGCCGACGTCGGGAACGGTCACGTGCGGGAAGGGATACCAGTCAGGCAGCAATCCGGACATCCGCGCCCCCACGGTCACCACGATGGCGCCAAGAGAGCAGGCGATGACCACGATCGCAGCGCGGTCGATCGGCGCGGAGGCGTACCTGCTGCGACGCCCGTTGCCGAACCCTCTGGCTTCCATCGCCTCGGCGAGTTGCGTGGAGTCGTCGAGCGCCGAGAGCAGCACCGGCGCGGCCACGGCGTGCCAGTCACGCAGTCGCGTGCCTGAGCCTCCGCGCATTCGCTGCGCTTCGCTGATCGCCACCGCGTTGCGCGCCACCCCGGGCACGAGGTTGATCGCCGACCCGGTCAGCGCCGCGGTCCGCTGCAACGCACGCGGAAAGGCATCGAGCAGGTCGTGAGCGTGGAGCACGCGGCTCAGTGGCGCCACGGCGAGCACCGCCGCGGCGATGCCCAGGGCAACATCGAGTCCGTACACGGCGGCCTCGACGGTGATGGGACCACCGACGCCGGGGAGAGCACCGGGGAGCGTCAGCACGACGTGATCGCCGGTGTGGCTGAGCACGATGTTGAGCAGCACCGTGAGCACGGTGGCAATGCCGATGGCGAAGAGCAACGGCCGAATCGCCGCGTCCCGGCGCCGCAGGCCGAGCAGGACGTTGACGGCCACGAGCAACACCAGGGCGCGATACACGGGGTTGGTGCTGGTCAGGACAACGACCAGCGCAGCACCAGACCAGGCGGCACAAGCGCGCGCGTGCACCTGGGTGGACGGCATGGCTACTCGGGCAGCCGCGATGGCGGACGGCGACGGAGCCTCACCACCTGGAGAACGACCCCGCTCACCAATGCGATCGCAAGCGCAGACGCGGCCCACACGCCGGCGCCGGCCGATCCGGGGCGCGGCGGCGGCGGCGCCGCCGGGCCGGTGGCAACGCCTGCGACTGCCCCACCGGTCGAAGCCGCCGGCGAGGACGAGACAGCCGACGGCGATGGAGTCGCACGGGCTGTGGTTGTTGCGGCCGGCGCCGGCGTGGTCGGCGCGGTCGCCCGCGCAGCGGGATTGCTCCCCGAGGGTCGATTGGGCGGCGCGGTCACCGCGACGGGTGGCGCCGTGGCTGTAGCCGGCGGCGGGCACACCCCAGCTGGGGACGTCGGGGCGGAACTGTCGCTCTGCGATTCATAGCGGAAGCCTTCGGCGTCGCCATCGCGGAACGTCTGCGATGAGATGCCCAGGCTCGACGACTGCCACGACCCGCCACCGCGGCTGACAAACATTGCCCAGTACGGGCTGCTCGCCGTCCAGCAGCCGGGAGGGTACGTGGCCGGCTCGCCCTCGATCTGACATACGGCCTTTCCGTACGAGCCGTAATCGACCGTGTTGTACGACACGCCGCTCAGGTTGAGCAGTTGCTCGCCGGTGATCTGGGCGTCGGAGAACGAGACGCAGACCTTGGTGGTCGCGCCGTCACCGTGCTCGACAACGAGTGCTGCGTGATGCGCAGACGATGCCTGCGCGCACCCTCCAACAACCGGCCCGATCCGCGACGTCACACCAGCCACCGTGAACGCCGCGACCACCGGAAGGCTGGCAACCGCCAGGCGCAGGGCCCTCATCGTGAACGCGGGTGTCCTCATGGACAGTCCGCGCGTCTCCTGGACAACCCCGCGCCGAGGCCGGCCCCGCCGAGTGCGAGGAGCAGCAAACCCCACGGCAGCCCGCCGTCCGCTCCGTTGCCGGTCGATGGCACGGGCACGGCGGACGCGGCGTTCACCGCGCCGGTCGGGCTGGATGTGGAACCCGGCGCCGTGGAGGCGGGCGGTGGGGTCGTTCCCGCGGCCACGTGGGTCGCGGCTCCGTACGGCTTGAGCACTAGCCCCTGCGGGATGGCGGCGGTGGTGAACGCGTCCGGAGCCGTGTTGCCCGGGAAGACGTAGCCGCCACTGCCATGCGGGTCGGCGAACGACTCCATGTTGGTCAGCGGGTTGGCTCCGCTCTTCGACCATGCGGCGGCCGTCGGGTCCTCGCCGATCGCGATCAGCGCCTGGATGACGAGGTCGTCGCTGTCGGGGTCGCTGCCGCCGGTGAGCCCGAAGCTGAAGCCGCCGTCCGATTGCTGAGCGGAGTGCAGGTACGACTTGGCCGACGTGGTGGCCGTGCTGACGCCGGCCTCTCCGAGCGCCTGCATCACGATGCCGGTGTCATTGGTGTCGCTCGACGTGTCGCCGCAGGACGATGGCGGTGTCGCGGAGGCGTCGTTGATGGCGTAGCCGAAGCCGCCATCGGATCGCTGTGCGCACACCAGCCAGCCCGTGGCGTGCGCGGGGAGCGCGTGCCCGGCGGCGAGGTCGGCGAGGACGGCGAGTGACTGCGAGAAGGCGTTGGCCGTCTCGATGGTCGAGTTGGCGTTGTGGAATGCGCCGTTGGGCTCGAGGAAGCCGCCGCCACTTGTCGGTGCGTTCAGCTTGGTGAGCCAGGCGGAGGCGTCGATGGCACTGGGTTTGCCGGCCGCCACCCACGCGAGAACGTACTTGGCCGCTGCACCCGCTGTTGTGATCGTCGACGCGTGGCTGCTCAGGTAGTCGTACGCAGTGGTCCCGGTGGAGCCCTTCAGCGTGGCCGGGTCGTAGCCGCTGTCCGCCACGCTGATGACGGTGTCCTCGGTGGCACCCAGCGAACTCGCGACGCTGCCGTTGCTGCCGACCTGCCCGTACAGGTAGCGAAGTGCCGCGTTCGCCTGTGACGTCGCCGGGGTGGCCGCGCTTGCCGTGGCCGCGACGAAAACGGATGTCATGCCGAGAGCGGTCAGAGTCGCGCCGACCGCCGCAAAGTGCCGTCGCATCGAGGTCTCCCCACGGCGCGCGGAGTCCCGCAACGATGAGACCCTCGCCGCATGAGGGGCCCACCTTCCCGTTTCGCGCGGGCTCAGAGTGGTTCCGCCCCGACGGAGGTCTCCTGGCTCACGGATCAGTGCAGCTCGGCCGTCTTCCCAGGACCGTGTCCCAGTGACCGGTGGCCGGCTGCTCCCCGTTGACAGTTGCGCGACAGCTCCGGATTCTCACCGGATTCCCTGTCGCCGGAGCGCGGTGGCGACAGTCTATCAGTCGACGGTGAT
>DATBCJ010000209.1:0-1547 GCA_036270565.1 Candidatus Dormiibacterota bacterium
GGGTATCGACCCAGAGGCAGCCGCCAAGAGCTTCCACGTCCATGTTCCCGCCGGAGCCGTTCCCAAGGACGGACCGTCGGCAGGCATCGCCATGACAACCGCGATGGTCAGCCTGCTCACCGGACGGCCGATGCGCCACACCGTCGCCATGACCGGTGAGGTGACACTGCAGGGCCTGGTGCTGCCGATCGGCGGCGTCAAGCAGAAGGTGCTCGCCGCTCACCGGATGGGGCTGACCGAGGTCATCCTGCCGCGCCGCAACGAGAAGGACATCGACGACGTGCCCGAGAGCGTGCGCAACCAGATGACCTTCCACTTCGCCGGCCAGGTCGAGGACGCGATCAGCGTCGCGCTCGAACCGGCGTCCCAGGCGACTGCCGCCGCCGCGTAAACCGGCGGCGGCGTTGCCGCGCCGTCATCCGGCCATCTCGGCCAGCGTGACCACCGTCCTCCATGTGCGGATCGTCGTCGGGACCTTGAGCGCCCGCCCGAGGTAGGCGGGCAGCTTGGCGGTGCCCATGCCTGTGGTCAGATGGAGGTAGATCTCGGTTCCGCGAATCGAGAACTGCTCGGGCAGGAATCGCTCCCCATCGAGGGCGGCCAGGGCCGCTGCCGGCGCCTTGGTGGACATGAACCCGATGTGCAGCCGCGACGGGTCCGCCTGCGGGAACGGGTTGGCCGCAAGCGCTGCGGCGAGCTGCGCCGGCGTGCGCAACATCACCGCGCTCTCGACGCCGAAGGTGGCGGCGATCAAGTCTTCCAGGCTGGCCGGGGTGACCTTCCTGGCACTGGTGAAGATGAGATTGCCGCTCTGGATGTACGTCTTCACACCCGTGTGCCCGAGCGACTCGACGGCGGCTCGGAGTTGCGGCATCGGCACACTGCTCCGGCCGCCGACGTTGACCGCACGGAGCAGAGCGACGTATGTGGGCACGCCTACGACCTTACCGATGGCATCAGCGATCTCGAGTTGGTCGCCCCCGGGGCTAGGTCACGTCATTCGATGACCGTGATGTAGGCGCCCACGAGAGTTGCGGTCTGTTGGTCGACGCCGCCGTCGCGGCGATCCTCATGCCCGTCCTGAAAGTGGGCGAACGCCGCGGTGGAGCTGATCGGGTTGACCTCGTCGTCGCCATGGTTGTGGAACGACACGTGGAGAAATGAATCATCGGCGAGGCGGAGAACGAGGTAGCTCACGTTGTCCGGTCGGGTGGCGGCAAGCTCGTCGAACACACCTTCGACCCGTCGCTGATTCTCGTCGGCCGCCTCAGCGGACCGCGCCTTGTAGCGGGTGACCAACCGTTTCTGCATCACAGAGCTCCTCGCGTGCCGGGGCCGGGGGACGTGACCCTCGGCGCGACTGTACAGTTCATCATCCCCGCGCTGCCGCGAACTCGCGCTCAACTGTCGACGCCAGCAGCATCGCGCCCGACTGGCTCGGGTGCACGTCGCACTTGAATTGATCCTGCGGGAGCGCGTTGAGCAGCCCGGCGTTGCAGGTGTGGCCGCCTGCCGCCGCCGCGGCAGATTGGAATGCGCTGAACGCA
>DATBCJ010000210.1:0-16025 GCA_036270565.1 Candidatus Dormiibacterota bacterium
CGCAGGCGGTGCGGCACGTCACGACGCTGGCGCAGCTGCAGGCGGCGTGGGCGTCCGGCGACATCCTGACGACCAACTCAGGTCAGGGTGTGGACACGGGCATCACGTTCATCTGCTCAGTGGTGTCACAAGCCGCATATCAAGCGGGGACGCCCGTCTCCGGGTAGAACGCAGTGGCCGGGAGGATCGACCTCCCGGCCAGCTCGTTGGCCTGGGCTTACTGGCTCGCCATCTTGAGCAGGCCGAACGCCGCGCCCTGGGGGTCGGTGAGAATCGCGAAGCGACCGCCGGGGAAGTCCATCGGCGCGAGCATCTCGCGAGCCACGGCCTCGGTGGCCCGCTTGAACGAACCGTCGACGTCCTCGACGTTGAAGTACACCAACCAGTAGCTGGGCACGTCCGCCGGCACCATCGGGTTCATCTCGGTTCCGCCCGCGATGCTGGTGCCGTCGACCTGGAACTCCGTGTACGGTGGTGCGCCCTCGGGCATCTCGCTGGCATGGGCAGTCCAGCCGAATACCTCGGCGTAGAACTGGGCGGCCTTGTCAAAACCACGAGCATTGAGCTCAGCCCATCCGAAGGTGTTCGGCGCGCCGGCGTGGAAGGAACCCATCGCAGCCGGCTGCCACACCGAGATGAACGCCCCAGAGGGATCTTGGAAGGCGGCCATCCTGCCCTGGTCGCCGACATCGAACGGCGGCGCGACCACGGTGCCGCCGGCTGCCGTCACCCTGGCGGCCACGTCATCCGCGTTCTCCGCGCCGATGTACAGCGACCACGCCGTTGGTGCTTCGGGTGACTGCTGCGGCCCAATCCCCGCAACCTGGCCGTCGCCGATTTTGGCGATCGCGTACCCACCGTATTGGGGATCGGGGTTGACCTCGACACTCCAACCGAACAACTTCGAATAGAACTCCCGCGAGCCCGCCGCGTCCGAGCTCGACAGATCCACCCACGCCGGCTTGTTCGCAACTGCTGTCGCTTCGGGCATCATTACCTCCTCTTAACTCAGGCTGTGCCAGCAAACTCGGACGGTGACCCGCGCGTCGCAGGCCGCTGATTCTAGCTCGGGCTGCGCGGCCGCCGAGCGTCGCCGCGGAACCCCGAACGGAGCGGCGGGCGCCCGCCCGTTCAGCGGCTTACCGTCCGGTGATCGCCAGCAGCCGCGCCTGCGCCGAGCCGTCGGCCGCCTCGCTCTGCGCAGCAAACAAACCGGCCGACCGCCAGTCCTCGGCGCTGCGCTGCAGCTCTGCGTAGGAGAGTTCGACGAGTGCAGGGTCGAGGTACTCGTCGCCGCCGGTGGCTCTGGCCAGGTCCCATGAGTGGATGGTGCTGTCGACCGCCATCTGCGTCACGTACTCGACCGCTGCGAGGTCGCCGAACGACAGGTGCACCGTGCGCTCGCATGCGCCCGGGACTTCCAGCGCCGTGATCGCGGCGTCTCGGGCCTCAGCCAAGCGCCCGAGCGGATCGTCGCCGAGGATGTCGCCGTCAAAGCGGTCGCCCACCTCGGCAAGCGTCTTGCCGGCGAGCATCTCCGGCACCCACACGTACTCGCCCGCCACGTGGTTCACAAGGGCTCGGACGTCCCACTCCGTGCACGGGGTGGGCGCCGACCACTGGTCGTCCGAGATCCGCCTGGCCCTCTCCACGAACCCCTCGGTGGAGCGGCGGAAAGCAGCGACCGCGTCCATGGGCGGCATGATAAACGGGTGGTGGGCGGCTCGCGTAGCATGACCCGATGCTGACGGAACCTCGCCTCAGCGAACGACTCGGCCGGATCACCGACCGGCGCCGCATCGCAGTCCTCCCGGTCCGCGGAGTCATCGGCGGGGCGGTACGCACCGACGACCTCCTGCGCACCCTCGGCGCGGCGCGACGCAATGCTCGCGTGCGCGCCGTGCTGCTGGAGATCGATTCGCCCGGTGGCGGCGCCACGGCTTCGGAAGCTCTGTACGTCGCGGTCCGGCGCCTCGCCGCGGTGAAGCCCGTGGTCGCCTGGATTCGTGGTACGGGCGCCTCGGGGGCGTACTTCCTGGCCTGCGGCGCGACGAGGATTCTGTCGTTTCCCAGCGCCATCGTCGGTTCGATCGGTGTCATCAGCATCCGCCCAATCGCGGTGGAGGCACTGCAGCGGCTGGGAACCCGTATCGCGGTCACCAAGACCGGGAAGTTCAAGGATCTCGGCGCTCCGTGGCGCGAGCTCACCGATGAGGACGCGGCGAAGGAACGGGAACTCGTCGACGCGATCTTCCGGCGCTTCGTCGGCGCGGTTCGCGTCGCGCGTGGTCTCGACGAGGCGGGGGCGGCGCGCGTCACCACGGGCGAGGTCTGGCTGGGCACCCAGGCGGTGGACCTCAAGCTGGTGGACGGCCTGTGCGACGACGAGGACACCGCGCTCGAGGTCGCCCAGGACCTGGCCGGGCTCCCACACCGCCAGGCGATGCGGCTGGGCCCGCGGCGCACACTTCTGCAGCGCCTGGGCGTGCCGGGCGCTGGGATGGGCCCACCCGGTGAGCGCTGGGTCATCGAGCTCGAGGGGTGGCTGCGCACCCCCCGCATGCGCTCGTAGACCGGGCCTCGCTCATTCCCGGCCGGGAGGACGTGGCGGTGCGGCGCGCCCACGACAGGGCGTGACGCGATTGCGACCATGACGCGTCGTGCGGCTGGTACGGTCCCGCCCACCCGGAAGTCCCACAATCACGGTTGGGTCCACGGAACCGGTCGCTGCCAGGCATGGCGTTGACTATGAGCGAACTCCCGCCCCCGCCGCCCCCACCCGCGCTGCCTCCTGACGGGGTCGCGCCACCGCCTGGCCCCGAGGTCCGGCGGCCTTCCCGTCACCTCCGCGCGTTCGCCGTCGGCGGCGCCGCGGTGGTCGTCGCCGTCGCGGCGGCCGGCGGGATCCTCGCGCTCCGGGCCTTCCACGGAAGTGGTGATTCGCTTGTCTCCATGGTCCCGGGCGACGCTGCCCTCTATGTGAATGTCAACTTCGACCCGCCGGCCTCCCAGAAGCTCGCCGTCCAGGGGCTGCTCAACAAGTTCCCAGCCCTCAACGATCAAACGCGCAGCGCCACCGTCAACGGATGGTTGGACACCGCTCTGTCCACCACGGGGCTCAACCACGACGACGTCAGCCCGTGGCTGGGATCAGAGATGTCCATCGCACTCCCGGCCTCGGGGCTGGCGGCGTCGACGCTCGCCGGCGGCGGTGGTTCGTCGGCATCGCCCGCTGTCATCGTCCTCATCGCCAGCAAGGACGACGGCAAGGCACAGGCGGCGCTCGACAAATTCAGGAACGGCCCGGTGGGCAGGGTGGACCAGTGGACAACCAGCGTCCACGACGGCGTCACCGTGACGTCAGGCAGCGGCTCGGCCGGCGCCTACGCGATCACCAACCACACTGTGATCTTCGCGAGCAGCGCCGACGCCGCAGCCGCCGTCATCGACACGGCGCAGGGCAAGCGCGCCAACCTGCAGTCGGCGAGCGGTTACACAAAGGTGGAGTCGCAGCTGCCGGCGGATCGGCTCGGCCTGTTCTACGTGGACGTCCCGGCGGTCGTCCGCCAACTCTCGTCGTCCATTGGGTCGACGTCGACGGGTCAGTCGGCGCTGAACGGGGCGCAGGCGTATGGCCCGCTCGGCGTTGCGCTTGTGGCCAGCTCCGATGGGATTGCGCTCGACGGCACTGAGAACTACGACACCTCCAAGCTGACGGCCGACCAGCGAACGCAGCTCGGCCTTGCTCCGCATACCAATGGCAGCCTGGCCTTCGTGCCCAGGACGGCGTTGGGGATGCTGGCGCTCACCGGGCTGCAGCAGACGCTGACGAGCGTGCTCACGACAGTGGCACCCGCAGGCTCGGCGATCGACTCGATGCTGCGGCAGTTCGGCGTCACCGGCTCGGGCGGAATCATCACCCACCTCAGCGGCGACGCGGGCATCGAGGTTGACCAGTCGCCTGGGCAGTCGGTGCCTGCGGGTGCGCTGATGTTCGGCACAGATTCGACGGCCGCAGCCCAGAGCTTCCTCGACAACCTCATGTCCTCCGTCTGCCGGCAGACCGACGCGTGTGACCCATCGCGGGTAACCACCCAGATCGACCAGGGCGTGACCATCTCGTCGGTCCCGGTGTCGGGGGTCGGCGGCAGCGGTGTCGAGCCGTCGTGGGCGGTGAGCAACGGCTGGGCCATCATCGGCTCGAGCCCTGACGAGGTGCGCGCCGTCCTCGACAGCCACGCCTCCGGCTCCGGCATCACCACGTCTCCCGCCTACCAGGCGGTGACCAGCCACGTGGGGACAAGCAACAACGGCATGTTCTACGTCGACGTCCCGGCAGTGCTCAGTGCGATCCGCAGGGCTCTGCCGCCAGACGCACAGGCGTCCTACGACAGCGGTGCCGCGCCGTATCTCAACCACTTCGGCGCGCTCGAGCTCTCCGAGCAGAACGCCTCCGACCATGTGACCTTCAGCCTCTTCGTCGGGATCCGGTGACGCCCTGTGATCGGGGACCGCGTCGAGATCGTCATCGACACTGGAACGGGCGGCGCCCAGACCTACGAGATAGCGGCGACCCGGATGGGCAGACGCGTGGAGGTCACCACCTCGCGGGGCATCGTTGAGGTGGCCGAGCTCACCCGTACCGGACAGGCGGTCCGCGTCGGGCGCTTCATGCAGACGAGGGTGATCGCGGTCGTCGAGCACCCCGCCGCGGACAGCTCAGAGGCCCCGGCTCGACGTCGCACTCGCGTGGAACAGGAGGAAACCCTGCTCTGACCCCCGGGAAATCTTCACATGTGGCCCACCGGGCATGATGTGGCTCCGGCCGCGGTCGCGACCGGACGGACGCGCAGGTGCCCGGCATGGGAGAGTAGGCGATGGACAGCAAGGACACATTCGACCTCGTCGTCATCGGCGCCGGGACCGGCGGGTATTCAGCGGCGCTGCGCGGCGCCGAGCTCGGGCTGAGCGTCGCACTGGTCGAGCGCGCAGAGCTCGGCGGCACCTGCCTCAACCGCGGCTGCATCCCCACCAAGGCGCTGCTGCACGCCGCCGAGCTGGTCGAGGGCACGCGCGAGGGCGCCGAACGCTGGGGCATCCGCGCCACCGTCGAAGGGATCGACTACCCGAAGCTGGCCGCGGCGCGCGACGACATCGTCGCCAAGAACGTCAACGGACTCGGCAGCCATCTGCGCGGCGAGGGCGTGACCATCGTCCAGGGAGACGCCAGGCTGGCATCGCCTCGTGAGGTGGTGATCGGCGACCGCCGTCTCACCGCCGCCAAGGCGGTGTTGCTGGCCACCGGGTCCGTGCCGGCCCCGTTCCCCGGACTCACGGTCGACGGTACGCGCATCCTCACCTCCGACGAGGCGCTGCGCCTCGACCATGTGCCGGCGTCGGCGGTGGTCGTCGGCGCGGGATCGGTGGGGGTCGAGTTCGCCAGCCTCTGGAACTCCCTTGGCACCCATGTGACCCTCGTTGAGGCGCTGCCGACCCTCCTGCCCACCGAGGACTCCGACCTTGGCCGGGAGCTGGCCCGCGTGCTGAAGCGCAAGGGCATCGACGTCCTGGCCGGCGCCAAGGTGGCCGACGTCACCGTGCGTGACAACGGGGTACGGGTCACCGTCGAGAGCGGTGATGACACGCGCACGGTGGAGGCGGAACTCCTGCTCAGCGCGATCGGGCGCCGACCTGTCACCGAGGGGCGCGGCTTCGAGGACACCGGCGTGAAGCTCGACCGCGGCTACGTCGTTCCCGCGGACTGGGACACTCTTCAGACCGATGTCGACGGTGTCTACGCGGTGGGTGACATCCTGCCGCCACCATCGCTGGCCCTGGCCCACGCGTCGTTCGCGGAAGGGATGCGCGTCGCCGAGCACGTCGCGGGCGCGCACCACTATCCCTTCGACTACAGCTGGGTGGCGCGCGTCACCTACTCCAGCCCGGAGGTGGCGGCGGTGGGCCTGACCGAGGAGCAGGCCCGGGCAGGCGGCGGCGAGGTTGTTGTGAACCGCATGCCGTTCAGCGGGGTCGCGCGGGGACTGATGTTCGGGCAGGGCGGCTTCGTGAAGGTCGTCGCCGAGAAGGGAGGCGAGGTGCTGGGCATCCACATGATCGGCGCGCGCGTCAGCGAGCTGGTCGCCGAGGCCATGCTGATCCGCGGCTGGAGCGCCGGTCCGGATGACGTGGCCTACCTGATCCATCCACACCCTACCCTCAGCGAAGCTGTCGGCGAGGCGCACCTCACGCTGGCAGGGCGCCGTCTGCACCAGGTGGTGCTCAAGCGCGCGGGGTCACCCCAGCCCGCCGGCGCGGCGGGCTGAGGCGGCGCGATCAGCTCAGGTGCCGTCCCGAGCGCGCCGCCTCGAGCGCCGTCGGGGCGCGGCCACGGCGAGGGCCACAAGGCCGAGAATCAACAGGACCGCACCCGTGATCCAGGGGATTGCCGCCCCGGTGAGTGGTGTGCCCGTCGAGATTCCCTGGACCCCGCCCTCCGCTCCCGCGACGCCACTGCAGGGATCGGTGGCGGCGCCGGCGATGGTCATCCCGACGACCGCACCCACCATCAGCACCACCACAAGCGTCGCCAGCGCAGCCGGGGGAGCACCGCCGCGGCGGCGGAGCAGCGCAAGGAGGCCGACAACAATCGCGCCGACGGCTATGAATAAAACCGGACCGCCCGGGACCTCTGCAATCACCGTGGGCGGCGGCGGACAGGGCGTTGTGGCGGCCAGTGCAGGCGCGGGCGCCAGTAAAAGCGCTGTGGCGGCCATACCAGCACCAAACGCGGATCGGGATCTCACGACAGGCCTCCTCACGCCTGGTCAGCATTGCGGCTTATCACGGTATCACCTCGAATGCAGCGAACGTGGGCGCGATTGCCCAGGCGCGGAGGCTTGGTCCTCTTTAGTCACCTGACGGCGTGCTGGGGAGATAGCTCGCCGTTTGCAAGGCGCTGCTGCGGCAGGTGTCTCAGACGTTAACGCCCTGTTCGGCTGACGGACGCAGATTCTCCCCGAGGAGGTCTCCTTGATTGGATAGAGTGGCCGTCGTCCCAGTTGCAGAGGTAGCCCTCCAAAGTGATGTGAGGCAGGAAGGAGAAGAGGGAACGTGGGCGCTGAATTGACGTGCGGGCCAGAGGCAATGGGGTGGCCAGCCGCTTCCCGGCGCCGAGCCCACAGCGTCTCCGTCGTCATTCCCACGTACAACCGCGCTCTCTCGCTATGCCGTCTCCTTCGTGCCCTGCAGCAGTGTGCCGTTCCCAATGGGGGCATGGAGATCGTGGTCGTCGACGACGGATCGACGGACAGCACCGCGGCAGTCGTGGCCGAGGCCGGCGTGCGCTACCTGGTTCAACGGAATTCCGGTCCGGCCGCAGCCCGCGATGCCGGCTGGCGATCCGCCGCCGGCGAGATCATCATCTTCATGGACGACGACGTCGTCCCCGAGCGCGACGCCGTGGTCGAGCTGGTTCGCGCTCTCGAGCACGTCGACGGCGTCGGTGCGGTGGTGCTGCCCCTCGACACCACCTCCCTGATCTCCCATTACATCCACGTGGATGCCATCGTGGATCACAAGGTCGTCGACGGGAGTGTGCAATGGCTGATCACCGCGGCGGCGGCCTTCCGACGGGACGCCCTCGAGAGAGTCAATGGTTTCGACCTCGGCTTCCGTCCGGCCGGTGAGGATGTCGACCTGAGCCTGCGTCTGGTCGAGGCGGGCTGCGCGCTGCGCGTCGAGCCCGCGGCTCGCGTCCGTCATCACCATCGTGCCAGCCTTCGCAGCCTGATCGCGATGTCGCACCGCTACGGCACCGCCTACCGCGCCCTGGCAGCGCGCCATGCGGCCCACCGCGACATCCGCCGGCATTCGGCGCTTCTCCGGTTCAGCCCCAGCGAATGGGGGCGAATGTACTCCGCCTATCGCCTCGAGGCACCTGCCCTGCGCAGCCTGATGTTCATGGGCCTGCACGCGATGGTTGTGGTTCCCTACACGGTCGCTGTCCTGACCAGCAGGCGATCGAAGCCCAGCACTCGGGTATTCGAAGCTGTGGAGCTGATCGGCCGGCCGCCGTCTGCGCTTGCGCACGATCCATGGCAGAGCGCGGTGGTCGCCGAACACGTCGCGCGCCACAGCGACACGATGTCCCCTACCGTACCCTCCTCCGCCGCTTGATCGCGTCGGACGCGGAACGCGGCCTGGCCGCGACCTGTGTCATCGTTACGTACCACCGCGCCGCGATGGCTCGGCGGCTGGTGGCGCGGCTGCAGCACCCTCGCCTTACCGTCGTCGTTGTCAACATTGAGGACGACGCCGAGATCCGACGGCTCAGCGGCGCGATTGTGGTGTCGACGGCACAGAACGTCGGCTATGCACGCGGGATCAACCTCGGAGTAGCTCACAGCACGGCGGGGGTCATCGTTTTCATGAACGATGATGTGGAGACCACAGCAGACCAGGTGCTTGAGCTCGCCGACCACGTCATCCACGGACTCGCAGACGTGGCCGTCCCCCTCGTCGAGGATGCGCACGGCCGGCTCGAGCTGGGGAACAGGCCACCGCTCAAGCTGGCGTCGCGCATGCTTCTCAGGGGTGACCCAGTCCCGACGGGGGCAATCACGGTCGACGCCGCTTGGGCGGTCATGGTCGCAGTTCGCGCTGACGTCGTCCGCGCCATCCCACTCCCCGATTCGTACTTTCTGTACTGGGAGGAGTTCGACTGGTTCTTTCAGCTGCGCCGTGATCGCAAGGTTGTGCAGGTGGTGCCCTGGGTGCGCATTCGCCACCTCGTCGGCACCCTCGCCGCGCGGCCGGAAAAGAGCCGGCTGCTCGCCCGCAACGCCGTACGTTGTGTGCGCCGCACGCGCGGGCGCTGGCCGGCTCTCCGCGCCTGGCCGGTGGTCATTGCCTGGCAGCTCGGTCGATGCGTGCGTAGCGCTGTCAGAGCCCACCCGAGCGAGCTGCGAGCGCACCTCGCCGGGGTCCAGGCGGCCGTCGGCTCATGGCGGGAGATCTGACCGGGATCCCATCAGGTGTCGTCAGTTCTTAACTCCATGTCCCCTCGGGCACCAGACGGCCCGGATCAGACTCCTCGAGCGAAGCGGAGATCATCGCGCCAGGGTGGCCAGGGGGAGGTACTTGGAATCGGTGCAGTCGTGTCGCTGACCTCCGGGCTGTCCGAGTACCACGCGTCGCAGCGACCCGGATGGCAACTCCTCGACGACATGGCCCGTCTGCGCACTCGGCTGACGTACCCCGCCTCCGGGGTCCGCCGCATGCGCGGCGAGATCGTGCGTTTGGTGGGCAGAACCCGTGACGTCGCCATCTCGTTCCCGCTGGTTGAGCGCCCGGTGGTGTCGGTGGTGATCCCCGTCTTCAACAACTGGGCCCTGACCCGGCGTTGTCTCGCCTCGCTGTGCCTGACCGCGCCGGCGGCGTTGGTCGAGGTGTTGGTGGTCGACGATGCGTCGACCGACGGCACGCGCGTTGGCCTCGAGGGGATCCCCGGGCTGCGGGTGCTATCCAATGACGCCAACGTCGGCTTCACGCGAGCCGCCAACCGGGGAGCCCGCGCTGCCCGCGGCGCCTTCACCTTCTTCCTCAACAATGACACCGTGATGGCGCCCGGCTGCATCGAGGCCTTGCTCGACACCATGTCAGACGCATCCGTCGGCGCGGCCGGGGCCCGCCTGGTCTACCCGTCCGGTCGTCTCCAGGAGGTCGGCGCCGTGATCTGGAACGACGGCACGGGGGCCCAGATCGGCCACGGTCAGAGCCCGCTGGACTTCCGGTTCACCTGCCGGCGCGACGTTCACTACTGCTCCGGGGCGGCGCTCATGGTCCGCTCCGACCTGCTGCGCGCGCTCGACTACTTCGATGAGCGCTTCGCGCCCGCCTACTACGAGGACACCGACCTGTGCTTCCGGTTGCGCGCCCAGGGCTCGAGGGTCGTCGCTGAGCCCGCCGCCACGGTGGTCCACTGGGAGGGCATGACCCACGGAACCGAGTCGCGGCGCGCTGTCCGTGGCGCCTACACCAAGTCACACCAGCGCAACAACCGAGTCAAGTTCGCGGAGAAGTGGGCGGCCGAGCTCAGCAACCATGCAGCCCCCGTCCGCGGGCGCAGGCTGCCCGGATGACGGAGATCCTGGACCCAATCGTCGCGACCGCTGCCGCAGATATGGCCGCGACCGCCACTGCGGTGTCAGGGGAGATCAGCCCCGACGAACGCATGCCGACCGCCGACGTCGACGACTACATGGAGGTGGGCAGGTCGGCGCTGAGAGCCATCAGGCTGGCGACAACGCTCGCCAAGGGCGCCGAGTTCACGTCGATTCTCGACATGCCGTGCGGGCATGGCCGGGTGTTGCGCTGGCTGCGAGCCGCCTACCCAAGTGCGCGCATCACCGCCTGCGACCTGCTCACCGATGGCGTCGACTTCTGCGCCAGGACATTTGCAGCGACGCCGGTCTACTCCCGACCAAAGCCGACCGTCGACATGTTCTCTCAACGGTACGACCTCATCTTCGTCGGCTCGCTGCTCACCCACGTGGACGCCGACCGCTGGGACGCGCTGATCGCCCTGTGGGATGAGCTGCTTCTCCCCGGCGGGCTCCTGGTGATCACCACCCACGGTGACCTCGTGGCTGAGCGAATGCGCGGTGGGGACCTGTACGGGTACCCGGCGAAATCGATCTCCCGGCTGCTGCGTACATACGAGAACATGGGGTTCGGCTTCCTCGAGGAGTCGCCGACCAGCATCGAATACGGCATCACGCTGGCCCGGCCCGACTGGACCCTCGCCAGGCTGTTGGCTCATCGCGACCTGCGGGTCGTCCTCTACAGCGGCGCTCTGTGGCACGACCATCAGGATGTTGCCGTGGCGATCAAGCGGGGGGGCACCGGCGCGCGGCGGGCGTCGACCCCGTCCTCCAGGTGGCTCCACAAGCTGCGGGCGCGCGCCACGTAGTCATGGCCAACGTCACCATCGTCGTGCACGACCTGGTGCGCGCGCGCATGGCGGCGCCGAGCATCCGCTGTGTGGAGATGGCGCGCGAGCTGGCCGCACATGATCACTCCGTCACCCTCGCGATTCCCAATCCGCCCGAGATCGACCTCGAGCCGGTGCGTCAGGTCCGCGACCAGGGAGCGGAGTTCGACGCCGTCCTGCGCCAGAGCGATGTCGTGATCACCGGCGGGGGACCGTATCCCGAGCCCGTGGACCGCGTCCCACCGGGGATTCCGCACGTCATCGACATGACCTTCCCACTCCTGCTCGAGGCGCTGGCCATGCACCGATCTGATCCACGCTCCTGGCCGGAGCGGCGCCTTCTGGAGTTCACCCAGCGCATGTCGCAAAGGCTGCTCGCTGCAGACCTCCTGCTCTGCGCCAGCACAGAGCAACGTCACTTCTATCTCGGCTGGCTGGCCGCGCTCGGTCGTCTGACCGGCCATCTCTCCGATGCGGACCCTGCGGTCGACGAGCTCCTCAGGGTGGTTCCGTTCGGGTGCTCGTCCACCCCGGCCACCAGCACCGGCGATGGCGCGAGACATCGAATCGACGGGGTCGCCGACGGCGACTACGTGATCCTGTGGAGCGGCAACATCAGCGAGTGGTACGACCCTGAGACGGTCATCCGAGCCGTGCATGAGGCCAGCCCACGGGTGCCGAATCTCCGGCTGGTGTTCATCGGAGCCAACCCGAAGGATGAGCGCCTTGGGCGCACGCCGGTGGGGCTGCGGGCGCGCAGCCTCGCCGTCGAGCTCGGCCTGGCCGGTCGGCATGTCTTCTTCTGGGACGAATGGACCCCCTATGCCACGCGGGCCGACTGGTTGCTCGACGCCGACGCAGCCGTGATCGCTGCGCCGTGCACGCTGGAGGCCGAGCTCTCGGTGCGCGCTCGGTTCCTCGACTACGTGTGGTGCGCCACGCCGCTCCTGACCACCCGTGGCGGGACGTTTGCCGACGAGGTGCTACGAGCCGGGCTGGGCATCGTGGTTGCGCCCGGCGACGTCGCCGCGATGGCCGCGGCGATGGTTGCCATGGCCGACGCGGACACGCGTGAGCTGATGCGTGGCCGGCTGCGGGCGATTCGTCCGAAGTACGAGTGGAGCCAGACCCTCGCGCCGCTGCTCGCATTCTGTGCGTCGCCGCGACGCGCTCCTGACCGCCGACCCGAGGTGCCCAGCGTTGTGGACACGGACGATCCTGGTCGCGCCGCGGGGTTGCTGCGGGCTGCCCTCGGGCGAGCAGCCGCCTGGGCGCGGACCTCCCAGTAGGTCGACGTGCGTCCACCCCGGGTCACCTTCATCACCCACGAGGCGACGCGTACCGGAGCCCCGCGTGTCCTGCTCACCCTGATGCGCTGGTTGAAGGTCAACTCCAACGTCGAGATGTCGACACTCGCGGTGCGGCCGGGTCCGCTTCTCAACGAGTTCGCCGCGCTCGGTCCGCTCGTGGAGCTCGACGGCGACTGGCGCCGCCTTCATCTGGTCCAGCGAGGGCTGCGGCTGGCGAACGCTCTGACCGCGGACAAGGACGCCAGCGCCACCGACAGCTTCGTGAACCGTGCAACGGGCACCGCCCTGTGGTTCGCCAATATCCGGGCGCTCGACCGGCTTGGCAGGTGTGACCTCGTGTACGCGAACTCCGTCCAGAGCGGCTGGGGTGTCCGGGCGATTCGCAGCCAGGCGCCGGTGCTGTCTCATATCCACGAGCTTGGTGACAGCCTCTTCGCCCCATTCGAGAGGCGCAACGTGGAGATCATGTGCGGCGACGCCCAGGAGATCGTGGTGCCCGCACAGGCTGTGCGGGACCTGCTCATCAGCCAGCTCGGCATTGCGGGCTCGCGGGTGAGCGTCCAGTACCCGTTCATCGACGTCGGCGCTCACGCGCCGAACGCCGCCCAGCGCAGAGCCATCCGATCCGACCTCGAAATACCGGAGGATGCGGTCGTGGTGGGTATGAGCGGCATGCTCATCATGCGGAAGGGCGCGGATGTGCTGGTTCAGGTCGCCGCCAAGGTGCTCAGTGCACCTTCCGCCCGGCCGGTCTACTTCGCATGGATCGGCGGAGGCCGCGACACCGAGTACGCGCGCTACCTCGTGGAGGACATACGCCGCATGGGTCTCGAGGACCGGATTCGGCTGATCCCTGAGCAGGCGGATGCCTCACCATACCTCGGTGCGCTGGACATCTTCATGTTGAGCAGCCGGTCGGACCCGTTTCCACTGGTCTGCCTCGAAGCGGCGGTGCAGGCGGAGGCACCCATCGTCTGCTTTGCGGATGCAGGCGGCATGCCCGAGCTGGTCGGAAGCGAATGCGGCGTGGTGGTGCCCTACCTGGATACGGACGCCGCCGCCGCCGCCATTCTCGGGCTGGTGGATGATCACGATTTGCGCAAACGGCTCGGCCGCAATGCGGCCGAGGCGGTGCGCACGCGCCACGACGTGTCGCGCACCGCGCCCCAGATCGCTGCGCTCATGAACAGCGTGATGAGCGGTCGCTCAGCGGGGCCTTCTGCTCGCACCCTTCCGGCGCCGGAGCCGGTGCAGCACGTCGTCCCGGCTCTGCTGCAGGAAGGTCGCCATGCGAACGGCGCGACTTCCCCGGTACACGTCAACCAGTGACTGAAGCCGTGCCAGTTCCTGTTCGCGCGCGGCGAGCTGGCGTTGCAGGGCGTCGATTGTCGCGCTGAACTCGATCAGCGTTCGCGCCTGGAGCTCGACGATCGGGTCGTCGGCCACCGCTACTCCTTCCATCGACCGGCCGCCTTGGCATGCGCCTCGAGGTAGGCTCGACCCCAGCGCTCATCCGGCTCCATGTGGTTGCCCTCACCCCACTCGTTCCACGCATTGATGAACACCAGGTTCTCGTCCGGGGAATACGGCCGAAACTCGGCGCGCACGCTGGCCAGCCACCGTTTGTAGCGCTCCGGGGCGGAACCGGCGAAAACGGTCGCAGCGCGCCCGCGTCTTGGGGAATTGTCCCAGCCCGGCATGACACCCCGGTAGCGCTTGTACGGTGCCGGGGCATTGGTGCGCGCCAGTTCCGCGGTCACCGGGTACGAGTACACGGTCGGCTCGACGCCGTCGGACGACATGCTGAGTCGAGGCCCGGTGCGCAGCCAATCTGGCTGAAACTCCACGCTGGCGTCGAAGCCCAGCGCCGTCGGGTCGCCACGGTCGCTGACCGCTTCAACGCGACAGAGGTAGAGCTCGCCCAACCCCGCCCGCCGGGCCTCGTCGCGCCAAATATCCGTTGTACGGCGGGGGTCCGGCAGGCTGCTGGCGAGATAGACGAGAAACAGCGGTCTGCCGCCGACCCGGATGTATCGCGGGTCGGCGAACGCGCCGCCCAGCCAGTGGATGTGCGCTCGATCGTCGTCATCTCCGTAGGTCTGTTCGACCAGGACCGTGTTACCGAGGCCATCCCATGTTCGCGTCCAGCTCTCGTTGGCCCAGCACAGGCAGAAAGGAAAGTCGGGCTTGCCGGAGGCGAGGACCTCGTTGAACGGTTGCTCCAGCAGCCTGCGGCCGGCGAACCAGTAGTGGTAGTAGACGAACCCATCGATCCCATGGTCGCGCGCCAGCTGCGCCTGCAGCTCGCGAATCCCCGGATCCCGCAGGTCGTAGTAACCCAGCACACGCTCGGGAGCGTGCGGCTGGTGATGGCCGGGGAACGACGGCACAGCCCTGACCACGTTGCTCCACTCCGTGAACCCTTCGCCCCACCACTCGTCGTTTTCGGGAATCGGGTGAAACTGCGGCAGGTAGAACGCGAGGTACCTGAGGTCGTCGGGCACTGCATCATCCCGTCGAGTGGCCGTGCGCATGCTCACGCGACAGCGAGTCTGACAGCGCTGGTCACACGCTCCACATCGTCGTCAGACATGTGCGGGTTGATCGGCAGGCTGATCACCTCACGGTGAATCAGCTCCGAGATCGGCAGCGAGCCATCGACCAAGCCGAGGCCGCGATACGCTGGTTGGCGGTGTGGGGGAGTGGGATAGTGGATGAGGGTGTCCACCCCCCGGTCGCGCAGGCGCATCCGCATCTCGTCGCGGTTGCGGCTGCGAACCACGTACTGGTGCCAGACCGGTTGCGCCCAGGGCGGCACCATCGGCAGTACCAAAGCCTGACCGCTGGGAAGGGCTGCGGTGTAGTGCGCCGCGATCTGACGCCGTCGCTCGTTGGCGGCATCGAGATACCTCAGCTTGACCGAGAGCAACGCTGCCTGGACCTCGTCGAGGCGGCTGTTGAACCCACACACTGCGTTCTCGTTCTTGGCGCTCTCACCGTAGTTGCGCAGCCGACGAATGCGCTCGGCGACGTCGCCGAGGTCGGTGGTCACCGCCCCGGCATCGCCGAGGGCACCGAGGTTCTTGGTCGGGTAGAAGCTCCAGCACACAGCGTCACCGTGAGCCCCGATCGGGGTGCCCCGGTAGGCCGCGCCATGCGCCTGCGCGGCGTCCTCCACAACGCGCACTCGAGCGGCTCGCGCCAACTCGATGATCGGCGTGAGATCCGCGGGCTGGCCGTACAGATGAACCGGGACGATGGCGGCGGTCCTGCTGCTGAGAGCCCGTTCGATCCTCGCCGGGTCGATGTTGAAGGTGGCCGGGTCAGGTTCGACTGGGACCGGGGTTGCCCCGCAGTGCGTGACCGCGAGCCACGTCGCGATGTAGGTGTTCGACGGAACAATGACCTCGTCGCCGCGGCGCACCCCGACGGCGCGCAGAGCGATTCCCAGGGCGTCGAGCCCGTTGGCAACACCCACGCAGTGCTGGGCGCCCACGTGGGCTGCCCACTCATGCTCAAAGCGGCGAACCCGTGGACCGAGCACGAACTTGCCGCTGGCGACGACCTCAGCGAGGGCTTCGTCGATCTCGCGCTGCAGCTGGAGGTACTCGGCGCGAAGGTCGACAGACGCAACGCTCATCGCACGTTGGCCGCGGCCTGCCGGAACCCGTCGTAGTCCCGGTAGTAGTCGGCCTCATCGTAGAACTCGGATGCCAGGACGAGGC
>DATBCJ010000211.1:0-3156 GCA_036270565.1 Candidatus Dormiibacterota bacterium
TGGCGACGAACAGGTAGCCGATCTGGCGAAGGTCGGCGTTCGCCCCCACCTCATCGTTGAAACGCTCGAGCAGCTGCCGGCTGAGCATCCCGACCCGCACGTTGACCTCGGTGGTGAACTGCTGGCGTACCCCACCCGCCCCCCGGGCAGTGGACCCGGCACCGAAGTCGCCTCGCTCCAGCAGCACGGGTGGCATCCCGGCGCGGGCGAGGTGATAGGCGAGGCTGCAACCCACCACCCCGCCGCCGATGATCACGCACTCGGCGCTGCCGGGAAGGTCTGCCACCGGCTCACGCGACCCGGGCGTTCGCCGCGACCGCAGGAAGCGGAGTGTCGCTGAGAAAGGCGGTGATCAGGTCGAGCTGGCGGCGCACGTACGACTCCGTCCATCCGTGCCCGGCGTCCTCCACCTCGATCAGTCGCACGCGGTCCATGTCGAGGATGGTGCGCCGCAGCAGCGGGACGTCGACGATGCGCTCGTCCGCGGCGACGATGATCAGCGCCGGGCGCCCGGAGTTGCGCAGCAGTGCCAGGTCGTCGCGCGCCAGCCCGTCGAGCAGCCACTCGCGCATGGCGCGAGGCGTTGCCCGAAGCTGGTTGCGGAAGTTCATCTCGGCCGCCGAGCTGTCCACCTTGTCGCCCTCGACGAGCAGCCGCTTGTAGAGGTCGCTGACCACCCGGCGACGGCTCAACCAGGTGATCGCCGGGAAGACGCCCGGCGCCATGAAGCCGCGCACCTGGAGATGGAAGCGATGGCGCACCAGCGCCGGCGCCAGCAGCGGGGTGTGCAGCACCATCCTGCTGACCGCGGCCGGCCGCTGCTGGAGGAGCGCCATCGCCACCGACACCCCGAGGCAGAGGCCGGCGACGTCGTACTGCTCGATGGCAGCGTCGCGGCACACCGCGTCGACGGCGCCGGCAAGGCGTCCCGCGCTGTGGCGAGCGCGGTGCAGCGGCGCCGACGCGCCGCACCCGGGCAGGTCGGGGATCACCAGGGTGCGGATCCGGCTGAGCTCGTCGAACCAGGCCTCGAAGTTCTCGGCCGAACCGAGGAAGCCGTGGCAGAGCACCATCGCCGGCCCGTCGCCGCCGACCAGGTAGCGCACCCGTCCGCCGGCGTGGGTGGTGAAGCGTTCCTCGAGCTGCGCCATCAGAGCTACCGCTGCGAGTCGGTGTCGATCTGGGCGCGTTGCAGACGCCCGCTGTAATCGATGTAGATCGACTTCCATTCGCTGAACTCGTCGAGCACGTGACCGCCGGCCTCGCGGTGCCCATTGCCCGTGTTCTTGGTGCCGCCGAAGGGGAGCTGGATCTCGGCGCCGATGGTCGGGGCGTTGACGTAGACGATGCCGGACTCGAGCTCGTGGATGGCACGGAAGGCGACGCGGAGGTCGTTGGTGTAGATGCTCAGGCTGAGTCCGAACTGCGTCGAGTTGGCGGCGGCGAGGGCCTCGTCGACGCTGTCGACCGCGATGATGGCCGTGGTCGGGCCGAAGATCTCCTCCTGCGCGATGCGCATCGTCGGAGACACGCCGCCGAACACCGTGGGCGTGTAGAAGAAGCCCTCGGCGAGCTCACCGTCGCGAGCCACCTCGCCGCCGGTCAGCAGCGTGGCTCCCTCCTCCACACCGATCTCCGTGTACCCGTGGATGCGATTGAGCTGCGTCTCGTTGATCACCGGCCCCACGTCGACCGCGTCGTCGAGGCCGTCGCCGATCCGCAGCGCGCGCGTGCGGGCCACCAGCTCATCGGTGAACTGGGGCAGAACCGCCGAGGCGACGATGAGGCGGGATGAGGCGGTGCACCTCTGCCCGGCAGTGCCGAAGGCGCCCCAGAGCGCGCCCTCGACCGCGAGCTCGAGGTCGGCGTCGTCCATCACGACGATGCCGTTCTTGCCGCCGAGCTCGAGCGACACCTTCTTCAGCATCTGCCCGCAGGTGGTGGCGATGAGGCGGCCGGTGTCGGCGCTGCCGGTGAAGAAGATGGCCTGGGTCCCCGGATGACGCACCACGGCGTCACCGGCCTCGTGGTCACCGAACACGACGTTGACCACGCCCGCCGGCAGACCGGCGTCGAGGAGGATCTCGACGAAGCGCAGGGCGCACAGCGGCGTGTCCTCCGCCGGTTTGAACACCACAGTGTTGCCGGCCATGACGGCCGGGAAGATCTTCCAGGAGGGGATCGCGATCGGGAAGTTCCACGGCGTGATGCAGCCGATCACGCCGAGCGGCTGGCGCATGGTCATGGCCCATTTGTTGGGCAGCTCGCTGGGCACGGTCTCCCCGAAGGCTCGGCGTCCCTCGCCGGCGATGAACTTGCCCATGTCGATGGCTTCCTGCACGTCGCCACGGGCCTCGGTGAGCACCTTGCCCATCTCCCGCGTCATCAGGCGGGCGAGCTCCTCCTTGCGCTGCTCCATGATCGTCGCCGCCGCCAGGATGATCTCGCCGCGGCGCGGCCAGGGCGTCGAGCGCCAGCTCGGCAGCGTCCGCTGCGCGGCGGCGACGGCAGCGTCGACGTCCGCCGACGAGCTCTGCGGGAAGATTCCGACGAGGTCGCCGTGCCGGGCGGGGTTGCGCGATTCGAAGGTGCGCCCGCTTGCGGCCTCGCGCCGTTCGCCGCCGATCACGTTGCCGGCATGGACCGCCTCGCGCTCGCTGATCATCCCGCCACCTCGTGCCGGATCGCGGCTTCGAGAATGTCGAGGCCGGCATCGAGCTCGCCCTCGGCGATGGTGAGCGGCGGCAGCAGCCGGATCACGTTGTCGTCGATTCCGCAGGTGAGGATGAGCAGGTCAGCGGCAACGCATCGGCGCTGGACCGCCGCGGCGACGTCGGCGGCGGGCTTGCCATCGCGCATGAACTCGATGCCGATCATCAGCCCGAGGCCGCGCACGTCGCCCACCTCGGCAAACTCGTCCTTCCATCCGCGCAGACGCTCCATCACCCTCCGGCCCAGCCCGGCGGCGCGCTCGGGGATGCCCTCGCGTTTCATTGTCTCGATGACCGCGATCGCCGCCGCGCAGGCCACCGCGTTGCCCCCGTACGTGGTGCCGTGCTCGCCCGCGTGCCACGCGGACATCACCGCATGGGTGGCGACCAGCCCGGCGATGGGCAGTCCATTGCCGAACGCCTTGGCCACGCACATGATGTCCGG
>DATBCJ010000212.1:0-4026 GCA_036270565.1 Candidatus Dormiibacterota bacterium
TACGTGGCCGCCCGGCTGGCGGGCCGCTTCGGGCTCTATCAGGGCGTGGTCGTGGGGGCCGGCTTCATCGCCGTGGGGGCCTTCTTCCAGTTCGCCCAGGAGGCGTCGATCGTGCACAGCTCACTGGCCAGCGGCACCCACACGCTCGTCGACCTCGGTCCCATGAGCATGGGCAACCTGATCAGCGGCGACATGCTCGCCCTGGTCGGTGGCTCGATCGGGGGGCTGCTGTCCCGGCAGCGGTAGCCGCCGAACCAGCCGCCGGCTAGCGGGAGTTGACGCCCTCGCCAGACCGGGTTGGGGGCATCGGGGCCATCTCGCGGCCGTAGGCCTGACCGACGAGGTCGACGCGGCCAAGCGAACGAGCGAAGTCGAGGCACGCCGAGCGGGCGAAGCGGAGGTGCTTGCCGGGTGTGTGCCAGGCCTGGAGGTGGCCCTGGGCGACGGCGCGTCGAAGCGTCGAACGGGAGACTCCGCAGAGTGCGGCCGCCTCGCCGGTGGTCAGAATCTGTTCCTGCGTCTGCGCCACCTGCATCCCTCCTGAAACTAGAGCCCGCCCTGGCTCCAAGCGTTCGGATCGCGCGTATCCCGGGCCACGATAGTACATAACCTTTGGTGCGCTTGTCCCGTTCCGCGAACTCTACACCACATCCGGACGATCGAACCAACCGAAGCGTCCGTATACTCAACGGGAGATCGAATGGCGCGTGCAGGAGAGCTGTCCATGGGGCTTGTCCAGGGCGTCGTGCGCCGGCTGGTCGACGGGGTCGGGACCGTGATCGTCGGCAAGGAGCCCGAGGTTGAGCTCTGCGTCCTGGCCCTGCTCTGCGGCGGCCACGTCCTCATCGAGGACGTGCCCGGGGTCGGCAAGACCATGCTGGCCAAGGCCATGGCTCGGGCCACCGGGTGCGACTTCGAGCGCCTCCAGTTCACCCCCGACCTGCTGCCCGGCGACGTGACCGGGGTGTCGGTCTTCAACATGAAGACCAGCGAGTTCGAGTTCCGGCGGGGCCCCATCTTCGCCCAGGTCCTCCTCGCCGACGAGATCAACCGGGCCACCCCCAAGACCCAGTCGGCCCTGCTCGAGGCGATGGAAGAGGGCCAGGTCACCGTCGACGGCGTCACCCACCCGCTGCCCGAGCCGTTCATCGTGCTGGCCACGCAGAACCCGATCGAGCTGGGCGGCACCTTCCCCTTGCCCGAGGCGCAGGTCGACCGCTTCCTCATCAAGGTCAACCTCGGCTACCTCAAGCTCGGCGATGAGGTGTCCATGCTCGACCGCTTCCAGCGGGTGTCGCCGCTGGACACGCTCGACGCCGTCACCGGAGCGGCCGAGATCGAGGCGTGCCGGCAGGAGCTGCAGACGGTGTACTGCCACCACTCGCTCAAGGAGTACGCGGTGCGCATCGTGCAGCGCACTCGTGAACATTCCGACGTGGCGCTGGGAGCATCACCCCGGGGCAGCCTGGGCCTGCTGCACGCCTCGCAGGCCCGCGCCGCCGCCCAGGGCAGAGATTTTGTCACCCCTGACGACATCAAGGTTCTCGCGCCCCGCGTTCTGGGACATCGCATCGTGCTCCGCGCCAACGCGGAGCTGCGCGGCGTGACCAGCGCGCAGGTGGTCGAGGAGGTCCTGGCCGCCGAGGCGGTCCCAGCTGAGCGACAGGCGATGGCCGGCGGGGGATCGTGAGCTCGCGCGTTCCCCTCATCGCGGGCATCGCGGCGCTGAGCTTCTTCGCCGGCATCACCGGCATCCATCTGGCCTACACGCTCACCTACATCCTGCTGTCGCTGATCATCCTCGCCTTCCTCTGGACCCGCGCCATCGCCCGTCGCATCACCGTCGACCGCACCTCACCCGAGGGGACGTTCTCGGTCGGCGAGGCGTTCAGCGAGCGCTTCACCGTGCACAACCGCAGCCTGATGTGGGTGCCGTACTGCGAGATCCACGACCGCAGTGACCTCCCCGGCTATTCGGCGGGTCGCGCCTGCGGGCTCGGCGCCGGCGACAGCGTGTCGTGGACGGCGCGCGGCAGCTTCGGCCGCCGCGGACGGCATCGCTTCGGCCCGCTCGAGGCGCGCGTCGGCGATCCCTTCGGGCTGTTCACCAGGACCGTGCGCGTGGCCTCGCGGAGCGAGGTGATCGTGTACCCCGCGCTGCATCCCCTCGAGGACATCGGACCACTGTGGAGCGGCAACGGCGCCGGCGACATGCGCCGCGGCAAGGCCGTCGACGTCCCGCCCGAGGTGTCGTCGGTGCGCGACTACGACCCCCACGACGGCATGAGCCGCATCCATTGGGCGTCGACCGCACGCACCGGGCGCCTGATGAGCCGCACCTACGACACCCGGCACAGCGCCGACCTGCTGGTCATCCTCGACCTCCGCGCCGGCGTGCACTATGGCAGCGCGCCGGAGTCGTCGCTGGAGTACGCGATCTCGATCGCAGCTTCGATCGTCCACGCGGTGGCGCGCCGCGGCCAGGCGGTCGGGTTGATCACCAACGACTCTCAGATGCGCGGGTTCGGGGCGGGCCGCGGCGAGTCGCAGCGCATGCTGTTGCTCGACTTCCTCGCCACCGCGCGCGCCGACGGATCAGCGCCGTTGGCCCACGTGATCAGCCGTCACGGTGACGGCTGGCGCGGCCGCGGCGGGATGGTGGTGGTCACGCCGGATCGAGACCCCGCCTGGGTCGAGGCGCTGGTCGACGCCGGCAGCCGCGGGCAGCGCCACCTCGCGGTCATGCTCGAGACCTCGTCATTCGGTGCACCGGGACCACCGATGCGCATCCCCGCCGCCTGGCGCCTGGCCCTGGACTGGTGGCTGGTGCGGCGCGGCGATGTGCTCGGCAGCGGTGAGAGGGCACGCGCCGCCGGCGACTGACGATGAGCGTCGCAACCCTTTCAGCCGGCTCGCGCCCGGCCTCGCTGCGCTCCTCGACCACAACCGCACTGGTGATGGCGCTGCTCGCCGCCACCGGGTGGACGGTGCTCTCCGGAGGGTGGGCTGAGGCATCGCCGTCGGCGGTTCTGGTCGGCCTGGCGGGTGCGGTCGAGGCTGTGGTCCTGGCGCGCGGTCGCGTGTCGCGCAGGCTGGCGTTGCTGGCGAGCCCGCTGCTGCTGTTCGCCACCCTGCTGCCCACGACGTTCGGGACACGTCCGGCGTCGTCCATCGGCGGCGTCGCTCACCTGCTCGGGCAGTACCTGGGGGCGGCGACGAGCGGGCTGCTCGGCAACGATTCCTGGGAGTTCAACGTCAGCCTGAGCGCGCTGCTGTGGGTGTGCGGTGCGTGGACCGCTTGGTTGGCCGTGCGCGAGGGCAGGGGCGCCCTGGCCACCGCCCCGGGCTGGGCCGTTCTTGCCGTTACTGTCATCAACGCGCCCGACGCGGCCAACGTCGGCCTGGCGGCGACCATGACCGCGGTAACCGCGATCATGCTCATCGCGGCGGTGCATCTGCAGCGGCTCAACGAGAGCTGGATGCAGCGCCGCGTCGGCGTGCTGCCGGGTACGGACGGCCGTTTTGCGGGCGCGGCGGCCGTGGGAGGAGTGGTCATCGTCCTGCTCGCGCTCGTGGTGCCCCCGCTGACCAGCACCGACCTGTCCGCCCGGCTCTTCGGTTTCGGCGGATCGCACGGCGGCAACGGAGCCAGGACCTCGCCCAACGGGCACGGCCTCGGACCGTCGGGAACGGTGCGCTTCAGCCCCTCCACCATCCCGGGCGGGCAATTGACGCTGTCCGACAGCCCGGTGCTGACCTACCGCTCGAGCACCGCCAACGGCCTGTACCTGCAGATGGCCACCGACGGCGTCTTTGACGGCGGCAACTGGCTCCCCGACGAGAGCGCGCTCAACAACGGTGATTTCGCCCAGGTGACGTTCGACGCGGGGACGATCCCACGTGATCGTGCGATCGGTGACGGCGGCGTCGGCGGCCAGCAGCAGACCGTGACGGCGACCGTCAGCGTCACCGACGACACCTCGGGCATCAACGTCCTCCCCTTCCCCGGCGAGCCCGAGGCGACGA
>DATBCJ010000213.1:0-4083 GCA_036270565.1 Candidatus Dormiibacterota bacterium
TGCGTGTCGGCGCACTCGCCGTCGCGTACCTGCCGCTCTACGCGATCAGCCAGCTCATCCTCTTTCAGTTCCGGTCGAGTGAGCCGGTGCTCGCGCTCGGTCTTCACCAGGCGCAGTGGACCGCGCTGGTGATCCTGCTGGCGGTGTCGCCGATCGTGTACCTGGTGTGGCGGCGCACGTCCGGCGCGTCGACAACGCTTGCCGCGGCCGAGCCCCACCCCGCAGAGGATGCGGACCCGGCTCCGGGGGCCGCTGCTGTCGCCACGCCCCAACCAGCGCGGCGGCACACCAGGTCATGAGCGTCGACACCGAGCTCCGGCTCGTCGACACCGTCTTCACCATCCTCCAGGTGCTGATCTTCGCGCGGATCCTGCTCACCTGGCTGCCGATCAGCCCATGGAACCCGATCGCGCGCTGGCTGCGGCGCATCGTCGACCCCTTCCTCCGTCCCTTCCGGCGCATCCTGCCCACGTTCAGCGGCATGGACTTCTCGCCATTGCTCGCCCTGCTGGTGCTGTACGTGCTCAACCGTGTCATCGACTCGTTGATCGTCGGGGCCGGCGTGTCGCCGGGCGCTGCGGTGCTCGGGGTGGTGCGCCAGCTGACGCTGACCATCATCGTCATCTTCTGCATCATCGTGTTCGTGCGGCTGGTGTTCTCGTTCTTCCACGCCGATCCCTGGCATCCTCTGGTGATGGGCGTGCGCCGGATCAGCGACCCGCTGGTGCGACCCTTCGCCACCGTTGTTCCGCGCAGCCATGCGATCGACGGGGGGGCGGCCCTCGCCTTCCTCGTCTTCCTTGTGCTTTTCTTCGCCGGCGAGGCGTTCTTCAACGCCGTCGGCGCGTACTAGCCGGAGGGCTGCTCAGCCGCGCCGTCCCGCACCCCAGGTCTCGCGTTCCGGCGCGCGTTCGCGGCGTGTCTCCACACGGTACGTGCCCGGCCCCAACAGCGCTTCAACGGCGCGCTCGAGCCCAGGTCCGGGCTCGACCGAGAAGCTGCCGTCGAGCGCGACGTCGTCGATGGATTCGGCGCTCTCAACGTGGACAACCACCGGGGACTCGCCGCTGTGCTCGGCGATCGAGTGGTGCAGCGGCCCGACGAGATGCTGCTGGTTGAGCGAGAGCCGGATGTGCACGGTGCTGTTGCGCCGCCAGGCCACCAGGCGCGCATCGTCCATGGCGAAGATGGCGTCCGCACGGATCTTGGCCGGCTCGGCGTCGCGCTCGTCATCGTCACCGGCTATGCCGGCCGCGGCCGCGCCATTCCCCCCGGAACGGCCCACCTCCACCTTGCCGCGGATGACCACGATCGCGTCCGGCCGGAGCAACTCGGCCACCTCCTCGAACACGCGGTTGAAGACGACGACCTCGCACGCACCGGTGAGGTCCTCGATCTGCAGGAACGCCATGCGCTGACCGGTGGTGCTCTTGCGCGGCACGAACGCGCGAACGTCGCGGATGCAGCCGCCCACCTGCACCACCAGGCCGTCGAGGTGCGGGCCGAGCTCGTTGATCGAGGTGTCGACGCGCTCCTGCAGGGTGGCGGCGATGCGCCGCAGCGGATGGTCGCTGAGGTACATGCCGAGCAGGTCGCGCTCCCACGCCAGCCAGGACTCGTCGCCGCGGCCGGCATCCGCCGGAGCGTCCGCCGGCGCGAGGTGTGGGACCAGCGTGCCGATGATGTCCACCTCGTCGCCAAACAGCGAGGCCTGGCCGACGTCGCGCTCGCGCTTGACCGCGGCGGCGTGGTCCATGGCCCCGTCCAGCTGGCGCAACAGGGCGTGCCGGTCACCCAGCGGGTCGAGCGCACCGCACTGGATCAGCGATTCGAGCACCCGGCGGTTGAGGTCGCGGCTCTCGACGCGCAGGCACAGGTCGAGCAGGCTGCTGAACGGGCCTCCCTCGTCCCGGGCAGCGACAACCGCCTCGGTGACGCTCTCGCCGACGTTCTTGACGTGCTGCAGGCCGAAGAGGATCTCGCCACCGTCCACGTCGCCCACGCTGAAGCCGGCGGCGCTGCGGTTGATGTCGGGCCTGTGGACCACCAGCCCGTGGGCGTGGGCGTCGAGGATGGTCTGCTTGAGCTTGTCGAAGTCACCGCCACGACTGTTGAGCAGCGCCGCCATGTACTCGAGCGGATGGTTGGCCTTGAGGTACGCGGTCTGGTACGAGATCAACCCGTACGCCATCGCGTGCGCCTTGTTGAAGCCGTAGCCCGCGAAGTGGGCCATGAGGTTGAAGAGCTCGATGACGGGCTCGTCGGCAACCCCCTTGGCGGCGGCGCCGGCGAGAAACTGCTCGCGCTGCTTGGCCATCTTCGCCTTGTCCTTCTTGCCCATGGCGCTGCGGAGAAGGTCCGCCTCACCGAGCGTGAAGCCGGCGACGGCCTGCGCGATCTTCATCACCTGGTCCTGGTACACCATGGTCCCGTGCGTCTCGGCGAGCACCGGCTCGAGGAGTGCGGCGAGACCCGCCGGATACTCGACGGGGAGCTCGCCGCGCTTGCGCTTGATGTACAGGTCGGTTGCGCCACCCTCGATCGGACCGGGCCGGTTCAGCGCGTTGGCGACGCCGAGATCCTCCAGCGAGCGCGGCTGCATGTCGAGCAGGATGCGCTTGGCGAACGTTGCCTCCATCTGGAAGACACCGTGCGTGTCAGCCTTGCAGAGAAGCGCATACGTCGCGGGATCGTCGAGCGCGATCTCGTCGATGTCGATGCGGCGGCCGGTTGTGGCCTCGATCATGCCCACCGCCTCGTCGATGACGGTGAGGTTGGTGAGGCCGAGGAAGTCGATCTTGAGGAGGCCGATCTGCGCGACGCTGTTCATGTCGAACATGGTCACCGCGCTGGTGCGGTCGCCGGTGGTCGAGCGCTGCAGGGGAACGATGTTGGTGAGCGGCTCGGTGCCGATGACCACGCCCGCGGCGTGGGTCGAGGCGTTGCGACAGATGCCCTCCAGTCGCTTGGCGATGTCGAGGATCTGCCGCGCCCAGCCTTCTCCCTCGTAGAGGTCGCGTAGCTCCCGGCTGCCGGCGAGCGCCTTCTCCAGCGTGATCTTGACGCTGAGCGGCACCAGCTTGGCGAGCCGGTCGACGTCGGGAAGCGGCACGTTGAGGGCGCGCCCCACGTCGCGGATCACCGCACGTGCCGCCATGGTGCCGAACGTGATGATCTGGGCCACGTGGTCCTCGCCGTACTTGCCCTGCACGTACTGGAGCACACGGTCGCGGCGGCGGTCGTCGAAGTCGATGTCGATGTCCGGCATCTCGACGCGCTCGATGTTGAGGAACCTTTCGAAGATCAGGCCGTAGCGCAGCGGGCAGATGTTGGTGATGCGCAGCACGTACGCGACCAGGGAACCCGCTGAGCTGCCGCGACCAGGACCGACCACAACACCCTCGCTCCGCGCGGCGCGGATCAGGTCCCACACGATCAGGAAGTACGGCGCGAAGCCGGTGGTCTCGATGACGTCGAGCTCCATGGCGAGCCGCTCCCTCGCCTCGGCGGTGATGCCGTCACCGTAGCGCTCGCGGAGGCCCACCTCGCACAGCTCGCGCAGGTACGTCGCGGCGCTGTGACCCGCGGGAATCGGTGAGTAGGTGGGCAGCAGGTTGCCGCCGAGCTTGAGCTGCAGGTCGCACATCTCCGCCACCGCGAGCGTGTTCCGCACCGCCTCGCCGTAGGCGGCGAACTTGTCGCGCATCTCGCCACCCGGCGTCAGTGAGAAGTGCGGCCCGGCGAAACGGAAACGCTTCTCGTCCTCGCGCCGCGCCTGTGTCTGGATGCAGAGCAGGATGTCGTGCGCCTCGGCGTCGTCGACGTCGATGTAGTGCGCGTCATTGGTCGCCACCAGGGGCAGACCGGTGCGCCGTGCGATCTCGACCAGGCCGCTGCGGATCGCGTCCTCTTCGGCGATGCCGTGGTCCATGAGCTCGAGAAAGTAGCCGTCGCTGCCGAACATCTCCATGTGCTCGCGGGCGACGCTCTCGGCCGCGTCCAGGTTGCCGCTGAGGATGGCCTGGGGCAGCTCGCCGCCGATGCACGCCGACAGGCAGATCAGGCCGCCGGCGTGCGCCGCCA
>DATBCJ010000214.1:0-4111 GCA_036270565.1 Candidatus Dormiibacterota bacterium
CTTCCACCACAAGGCGGGCATCCACACCAGGGCGGTTCTCAACGACCCGCGCAGCTACGAGCCGTTCTCGCCCGAGCCGTTCGGTGTCGAACGTCGCGTGCTGGTGGCCCACGAGCTGGTGGGACGGCACGCGGTTCGCGCCCGCGCCGCCTCGCTGGGCATCACCGGTGACGACGCCTGGCTGCTCCGTGTCACCGCCGAGGTGAAGCGCCACGCGGGACAGCGCCTGCTCCACGACGACGACGTCGACGACCTGCTGCGTGCATCGGCGGAGGGCTGAGCATGGGAACGCTCGTCGAGGAGATCATCGGCAACCGCGTCGGCCGCCGGGTGGCCGCCGGCGACACCGTGGTGGCGCCGGTCGACTGCGCATTCGCGCACGACGTGACCGCGCCGCTGGCCATCGAGGCATTCGAGCGCATGGAGATGCCACTGCACGACCCGCAGAGGGTGGTGCTCGTCTTCGACCACGTCATGCCCGCCGCCACCGTGGCGGCCGCGGAGCTGCACCAGCGCATCCGGCGCTTCGCCGCCGACCACGCGGTGCGCAACCTCTTCGCCGAGGGGATCTGTCACATCGTCATGGTGGAGCGGGGGTACGCGCGACCCGGCGGGATCGTCGTCGGCGCCGACTCGCACAGCACCACGTACGGGGGGTTGGGCTGCTTCTCCACGGGGATGGGCAGCACCGACGTCGGCGTCATCCTGGCCACCGGCCGCACCTGGTTTCGCGTTCCGGAGACGCTGCGCGTCGAGGTGAGCGGCGAGCTCGCGCAGCCGCTGACCGCCAAGGACGTGGCCCTGCACGTGCTCGGCCGCATCGGCGGCGACGGCGCCGACTACATGGCGGTCGAGTGGGGCGGCGAGACCGTCGAGCGCATGACCCTCGACCAGCGTCTCACCCTGGCCAACCTCAGCGCCGACATGGGCGCCAAGGCCGGCCTCTGCGAGGTCGACGCCACCACCGTGCGCGGCATCGGCGGCGATGACGGCGTGCCCATCGCCCGCCCGCGGTCACCGCGCTACGTGGACACGGTGCACGTCGATGTCACCGGCCTGCAACCGCAGGTCGCGGTGCCCCCCGCCGCGGACAACGTCCACGGCGTCACCGACGTCGCGGGCACGCCCATCGACGAGGTGTACGTCGGCAGCTGCACCAACGGACGCCTCGAGGACATCGAGGTCACCGCCGCATACCTCAGCGGGCGCACGGTGCACCCCGACACGCGCATGGTCGTCGTCCCCGCGTCGCGGCGGATCTACACCGAAGCTCTGCGACGGGGCTGGATCGAGACGATCATCGAGGCGGGAGCGCTGGTGATGAACCCGGGATGCGGTCCGTGCCTGGGACGCCAGCACGGCGTGGTGGCGGCCGGCGAGCGCGTGATGTCCACCAGCAACCGCAACTACCCGGGCCGGATGGGCAGTCCCGACGCGGAGATCTACCTGGCCAGCCCCGCGGTCGCCGCCGCCACCGCTGTGGCCGGCCGCATCGCCGACCCGAGGAGGGCTCACTGATGGGACGCGCGTGGGTGCTCGGCGACGGCGTGTCCACGGACGCGATCATGCCGGGCCGCTTCAACCTGACCACCGATCCCGCAGCCCTGGCGCGTGCCTGCCTCTGCGAGGCGAGGCCGGAGTTCGCCGGCGCGGTGCGGGCGGGGGACGTCATCGTCGCCGGGCGCAACTTCGGCTGCGGCTCGTCCCGCGAGCACGCGCCCGTGTCGATTCGGGCCACCGGCGTCATCGCGGTCGTGGCCATCAGCTTCGCCCGCATCTTCGCGCGCAACGCGGTCAACATCGGCCTGCCGGTGATCCGCTGTGCCGACGCGGCAGCGGCGATCGCAGACGGCGACGAGATCGCCGTCGATGTCCGCAGCGGCACCGTGATCGCCGGAGGGAGGCGCTGGTCCGGCGAGCCACCGTCGGCGCTGGCCGTCCGCATCGCCGAGGCGGGTGGGCTCGTCGAGCTGGTGCGCAGCTCGGGCTGGGCCGCGCTCGAGAGCACGACATGACCGCGACGTGTCCCGAATGCGAGGCCGAGGTGCCGCTGGACGCGCAGACCGTGATCGGTGAGGTGGTCCCCTGTCCCGACTGCGGCGCCGACCTCGAGGTGACCGCGCTGCAGCCCGCGGTGCTCGTCGTGGCTCCGCCCGAGGAGGAGGACTGGGGTGAGTGACGTCCGCGTCGCCATGCTGGTGTCGCGCGTCCGCGTCGAGGAGAAGATGATCCTCGAGGCCTTCGCGCGACGGCACCTCGCCGTCGAGCTCGTCGACGTTCGCGCGCTGGTCGTGGACACCCACCGACCCACGCCGGCCTGGGACGTGGTGCTGGAGCGGTGTCTGCAGCAGTCGCACGCCATGGCCGCCCTGCGACTCCTCGAGGACCGCGGCGTGGTCACGGTCAACGCCCACCGCGTTGTCGCCAACTGCGCGGACAAGGTGGTGACCACGTCGCTCCTCGCCGCCGCGGGCGTGCCCGTGCCGCGCACGCTCGTCGCGTTCTCGGTGGAGGGGGCGCTGGAGGCCATCGAGTCAGTCGGCTACCCGGCGGTGATCAAGCCACCGGTGGGCTCATGGGGCCGGCTGCTCGCCCGCGTCAACGACCGCGACGCCGCCGAGGCGCTGCTGGATCACAAGGCAACGCTCGGCTCCGTCGCTCACCAGGTCTTCTACGTGCAGGAGCACGTGGCCAAGCCGGGCCGTGACATTCGAGCCTTCGTGGCCGGCGGCGAGGTGGTGTGCGCCATCGATCGGCTGTCCGAGCACTGGATCACCAACACCGCCAGGGGAGCGACCACACGCAATCGCCCGGTCACCGCCGCGTTGGCCGAGGTGACCCTGGCGGCGGCGGCGGCGGTCGGGGGAGGCGTGCTCGCGGTCGACCTCCTCGAGGATGGCGAGCGATTGCTGGTCAGCGAGGTCAACCACACCATGGAGTTCCGCAACTCCGTGGACGTCACCGGCGTCGACATCGCCGACCGCGTCGTCGCCCATACCCTGGACGCGGTGCGCGGCGGCGCCGGCCGGCGGGATGCGCTCCGGGCGGTCGGAGCGTGAGCGCTGCCGTCGCCACGCGGTTGGATTCGCTCGTCCTCCTCGACGAGCTGGTGCGCATCCCCTCGGTCACCGGCGACGTCGACGACGCCGCGGCTCACCTGCTCGAGGTGGCCGCCGGCGCCGGCTACGACGCCACCCGCGACAGCGCCGGCAACCTGCTGATGAGCTGGGGGACGGGTGACGCCGAGGACGAGATCGTGCTGCTCGGCCACCTCGACACCGTTCCCGGGGAGATCGCCGTTCGCCACCACGGCGGGCGGGTTCACGGACGCGGCACCGTCGACGCCAAGGGTCCCCTCGCCGCCGCGCTCGCCGCGGTCTCGCGCCTCTCCCGCGACGGCGGCCGGCGCGTCACGGTGATCGCCGCCAGCGACGAGGAGGGACCGTCGGAGGGCGCGCGCCGGCTGCGCAGCCGCGTCGCCCCCGCCCACCTCATCGTGCTCGAGCCCAGTGGCTGGGACACCATCACCACGGGGTACCGCGGCTGCCTGCGGCTGAACGTCACGGTGCGCCGGCCGTGCGCGCACCACGCCGGTCGCCACGCGGGTGCCGCGGACGTGCTGGTTGCACGGCTCGCCGACGTGCAACGGACGATGACGACCGAGGCTGCGCGCGCGGTCGACGGCGTGCAGGTGCGCGTCAACACCCTGAGGGCGCACGACGACGGCATCACGGAGCATGCAGAATCAGCCATCGAGGTGCGCATCCCAGCCGGGCTGAGCGCCGACGGCAGCCTCGCCGCGATCGCGGAGCTGTTGGGCGATGCTCACGTGGCTGTCGTCTCCGCGTGCGAGCCGGTGGCCGTGCCGCGCTCCAACGCGGTGGCGCGCGCGCTGGCCCGCGCGATCGCCACCACCGGCGGAAGGGCGCGCTACACAACCAAGACGGGAACCTCCGACCTCAACGTCGTGCTCCCCGCCTGGCGATGCCCCGCCGCCGTCTACGGCCCCGGTGACTGCAGCCTCGACCACACCCCGCACGAGTCGATCGCCGTCAGCGACCTGCGCCGCGGCACCGACATCCTCGAGGCCGCCGTGCGGGCGCTCCGATGA
>DATBCJ010000215.1:0-4955 GCA_036270565.1 Candidatus Dormiibacterota bacterium
GACAGGCACCGCACCCCGTGGGGCGACGCCATCAACTACGACGGTGCCGGCAGCGACGAGGTTCGTCGCTTCGTGGTCGACAACGCGCTGATGTGGCTGCGCCACTACCACGTCGACGGTCTGCGGCTCGACGCGGTGCACGCCATCGTCGACACGTCGGCGGTGCACATCGTCGAGGAGATCAGCGCCGCGGTGCACGAGCTCGCCGAGGCGCTGGGGCGCGAGCTCTGGGTCATCGCGGAAAGCGACCTCAACGATCCCCGCCTGGTCCGGGATCCCGAGCACGGGGGGTTCGGCTGCGATGCGCAATGGAGCGACGATTTCCACCACGCCCTGCACGCGACACTGGCGGGGGAGACGTCCGGGTACTACGCCGACTTCGGCACGGTGGCCGACGTGGCGGCGGCGCTGCGCCACGTGTTCGTCAACCCGGGCGGGTATTCGGCGTTCCGTCGACGGCGCCACGGGCGGGAGGTCGGCGACCTGCCATCGACGCGGTTCCTGGGATACATGCAGAACCACGACCAGGTGGGCAACCGCGCCCGGGGGGAGCGCAGCGCTGCCCTGATGAGCACGGGGCGCCTGCTCATCGCCGCCACCCTGGTGCTGCTGGGGCCCTTCGTCCCCATGCTGTTCATGGGCGAGGAGTGGGCGGCGTCGACGCCGTTCCTGTATTTCACAGACCACCAGGACGCGGAGCTCGGCCGGGCGGTGTCGGAGGGACGCCGTCACGAGTTCGCGCCGTTCGGCTGGGATCCCGACGACGTGCCCGATCCCCAGGACCCCGCCACCTTCGAGCGCTCCCGGCTTGACTGGACGGAGACCTCAGCCGAACCGCACGCCACCGTGCTGCGCTGGCATCGCGCGCTTCTCGAGTTGCGGTCGGCCACGCCCGCCCTGCGCGACGGCGACCGGGCGGCGATGGTGATCGAGCACGACGAGGCGTCGCGGACGCTGCCGATGCGACGCGCGGGCCTCATCGTGGCCTGCAACTGGGGCGAGGCACTGGTGACCGTGGCCGTCGCCGATGGGTACGTGCCCCACCTGCTCAGCGACGGCGCGGCGGCGGCTGGTGGCCGGCCTCAGCTCGAGCCGGACTCGGTCGCGGTTCTGGTGGCCGCCGGCGCCGTCAGCGCGAGAGGAGTGCCGAAGCCCTGATCGCCGCCAGCTGAACGCCGGTCACTGTGACCTCGGCCTCGCACACGCACTCGACGACCTTCGTGTCGCGGGCCACGCACATGCGGCAAACGACTGCGTCACACGGGACGCAGCGGAAGAAGGTGGACTCGATCGGCGAGGCGCATACCGAGCAGATGGGGTCGCCGTCAGACCAGGCGTCGTCGACCAGCACGAGGTCAGATCGGCTGCCGTCCGCGAGGTGCACCCCGCTGGGGAGGATGTGGAGCTGGGCGGGAGGAGCGCATGTGCAGGTGCCCATGCGAACAAGTGTACGCGGCGGATCGGGCCGCGGGAACCTCCCCGGCGCGGTTGGGCGCGACTACGCCGCGCTGCCGGCCCCGCTGAGCTCGGGCGCCCCGGCCTGGTGGAGCAGGGCGCGGGTGGCGGTGACCCGGCAGGCAAGCATCTCGAGGATCTCGTCGAGGCGCTCTCGCAGGTCCGAGTTGAGCGCGATGGGGTGGTTGTCGATGTCCCGCAGAAGGGCGGACAGCCGGACCGCCTTCTGGTCGATGTGGGCAACGATCTCGCTGGGACTCTCGACCGTCGAGGCGCTCAGACTCGGCTCCATCCAGGTACCTCCGTGGTTGCTGGTGCGGACCTGTCGTGCGGCGGGTGGTTGGGCTCCGCCTCCGTGCAAGGGTAGGCCGATAGCGGTCGACCCGCAAGGACCTGCCCCAGTCATACCTCGGGGCGGTCGCGCCGGCCTGTAGACTGGGCCAGCCGCCGGCGGAACAAGCCTGCGCGGATGGCGGAACCGGTAGACGCGCGGGACTTAGGATCCCGTGGGGCGACCCGTCCGAGTTCGACTCTCGGTCCGCGCACCACGGCCGCACCAGGGACCCCAGTGACCACATCCACGACCCCGTCGGACATCTCGGTCGCCGTCGAGCGCCAGCCGGCCTCCCGGGTGCAGCTTCGCGTCGAAGCGCCGGCCACCGAGCTGGACGCTGCCGTCAACGCGGCGCTGCGCCGCCTGGCGGGCCGGGTCCGGCTCCCCGGGTTCCGCCCCGGCAAGGCGCCCGCCGCGATGGTGGAACGCGCCGTGGGCTGGGACACCGTGCGCCAGGAGGCCGTCGACGCCCTGCTCCCCGACCTCTACGGCCGCGCCCTCGACCAGGCCGGCGTGCAGCCTGTCGACGACCCTGAGCTCGACCTGTCACCCGTGGAACGCGGCCAGCCGTTCGTCTTCACCGCGACCGTGACGGTGCGCCCCGACGTCGAGCTCGGCGACTACAGCTCGCTGCGAGTCGACGTCCCGGCCACTGAGGTGACCGATGAGCAGGTCGACGAGATGATCGAGGAGCTGCGCCGCCGCAACAGCGAGCTGCGCGACGTGGAACGCCCGGCCCAGGCGGGAGACGTGCTGCGCTGCTCGCTGGTGATGCGTCGCGGGGAGGAGCTGTTGAGCGGCGACGAGGAGAACGATCGCGACCTCGACATCGACCGCGAACGGCTGCTTCCCGGGCTCGCCGACGCGCTCATCGGCACACATGCAGGTCAGCAGCGGTCGTTTCAGCTCACCCTCCCCGAGGACTTCGCACGCGAGGAGCTGCGCAGCGCCACGGTCGACGTCGACGTGAAGGTGACGGCGGTGCGGGAGCGGATCCTGCCCCCTCTCGACGATTCGCTGGCGGCGTTCGATGAGGAGCACGGCGCCTCGCTCGAGGAGCTGCGCGCTGATTACCGCAGGCGTCTCGAGGAGGTGACCGCGGAGCGCGACCGTGAGACGCTCGAGGCGGCGGCGCTGGAGAGGCTGCGCGACCACGTGGTCGTCGAGCTGCCCGAATCGATGGTCGAGCGCGAGCTCGACCGGCAGGTCGCCGACCTCGAGGCCCGCCTCCAGCAGATGGGCATGCCGCTCGACCGCTACCTCGAATACTCCGGCACCACGGTGGAGAAGGTGCGCGGCGAGCGCCGCGAGGCAGCGGTGCAGCGCCTTCGCCTCGAGCTCGCGCTCGACGCGCTGGTCCAGGCCGAGGGGATCGAGGTGGACGAGGCGGCGGTGGTGAGCGAGGAGCAGCGGGTGGCGCGGGGGCGCAAGCTGACCGCCGCCCAGCGCCGCCGGCTCCACCAGGGCGCCCACGTCGACCTGGCGCGGCGAGCGGCCGGTGAGCGTCTCATCGAGATCGTCCGCGGCGACGGGTGAGCGCGGCGGTCACCCACGAGGCGGTCCGGCGATCTCTGCGTGCGTTGGGGATCGACTACGAGACCGTCGCGTGCGACCCCGCGCTGGCCGACACGACGGCGTTCTGCGAGGCGTACGGGTTCGACCCAGCCGACTCGGCCAACTGCATCGTGATCGCGTCGCGCCGGCCTCCGGGACGGCACCTGGCCACGCTGGTGCTGGCCACCACCCGGCTGGACGTGAACGGCCTCTGCTGCCGGCTGATGGACGTGCGCAAGGCCAGCTTCGCGCCCGGCGAGCAGACCGCGCAGCTGACCGGCATGGAGATTGGCGGGGTGACGCCGTTCGGGTTGCCCGACGAGCTTCTCCCGGTTCGCGTGGACGCCGCGGTGATGACGCGGTCGCGGGTCGTCATCGGCGGCGGCGACCGCAGCGTGAAGCTGGTGGTCGACCCGGCCGTCTTCGCCACGCTCCCGGGCTTTGAGGTCGTCGACGGACTGGCGTCGTAAATCGTTCACGGACAGCAGATCTCATATACGCTGCCACAGCCGTGTGGTGGAGTCCCCTCCTTCGTCCTCATCCCACCCGCCGGCCCGATGGGTGCTGCACGCTCGTCGAGGCTGAGGAGTTGATGGTCGTCGTGCCCGATGCGCGGCGCCCCGAGCCCCCGGCGTCCGCCGCTGCCGACCTGCGCGCCGCCGCGCTGCTGGCGGCACGCGTGCACGCCGAGGGCCCCCCGGTGGTGGGCGCGGTGGCCGCGGCCGCGGTGCTGCAGCGTCTGACCGAGGCGGGTGATCCCCGCCGCTTCCAGGCGTGGCTGCTCCAGGGCCTCTACCACCGGCTGGCCGGGGCGGAGGCGAGCCGCGCCTGCCGTGGCGAGGCGGTGGTGCGCGCCCACGAGGTGCGTGCGCGAAGCATCCTGCGCCTGGCCGCGACCAGTCCCGACCCCTTCACCGCGCGTCGTGCTCGCACCGCGCTGGGGCGGCTCGGCGCCGGCATTCCCGCCTGAACAGTGCGCGCGCTGCGCGGCCGATGAATCGCAGAGCCGTACCTATAATGGCCCGGCCATGACACCGCAGAACCTGATCCCGATGGTCGTCGAGACGACGAACCGCGGCGAGCGCGCCTTCGACATCTACTCGCGTCTTCTCAAGGACCGAATCATCTTCATCGGCACGCCCATCGACGACCAGGTGGCCAACGTGGTGATGGCACAGCTGTTGTTCCTGGCGGGTGAGGATCCCGAGAAGGACATCATGATCTACATCAATTCGCCGGGAGGATCCGTCTACGCGGGCCTGGCGATCTACGACACCATGTGCTATGTCGAGCCTCGTGTCGGAACCATCTGCATGGGCATCGCCGCGTCGATGGCGGCGGTGATCCTCGCCGGCGGCGCGCCCGGCATGCGCTTCTCGCTGCCCAACACACGGGTGCTCATCCACCAGCCGTCGGGCGGGTTCAGCGGCCAGGCGGCCGACATCCAGATCCATGCCCAGGAGATCCTTCGCGTGCGCCGCCGTCTCGACGAGATCCTTGCCCAACACACCGGCAAGCCCATCGAGGTGATCAACCGCGACTCCGACCGCGACTTCTTCATGAGCGCAGAGGAGGCCAAGGCCTACGGCCTCATCGACGAGATCATCCAGGG
>DATBCJ010000216.1:0-2746 GCA_036270565.1 Candidatus Dormiibacterota bacterium
CGCACGATCGCCTCCGCGATCAGGGGGGCGACGCTCAGGACCCGCAGGCGCGGGTGGTCATCGAAGCTTCGTGCTCCATCGCGCAGTGGGATGGTGTCGGTGATGCAGACCTCGTCGATGGGCGCCTCGTGCAGACGCGCGAGCGCGCCTTCGCTGAGGACGCCGTGGGTGGCCACCACGTCGACGCCGGTGGCGCCCTTGGCGCGCAGCGCCACTGCCGCATTGGCGAGCGTGGAGCCGGTGCTGATCAGGTCATCGACGATGATGCAGTGCGACCCGTCGACATCACCGATGACGTGGATCACCTCCGTTTGGTCGTCACGCGGACGGCGCTTGTCGATGATCGCGATGGGCGCGTCGAGGATGCGCCCGAGGCGGCGCGCCCGCAGGGCTCCGCCGGTGTCCGGCGACACGACCACGACATTGTGCCCGTGCCGCTCGCGCACCCGGCGAGCGAGGATCTTGGTCGCGGTGAGCGCATCGACGGGGATGTCGAAGAAGCCCTGGATGGCATCGGCATGGAGGTCGACCGCGATCACGCGGTTGGCGCCGGCGAGCTCGATGATGTTGGCCATCAGCTTGGCGCTGATCGGGTCACGGGGCTGGGTCTTCTTCTCCTTGCGCTGGTAGCCGTAATACGGGATCACCGCCGTGATGCGCGAGGCGGACGCACGGCGCAGCGCGTCCAGGATGACGAACAGCTGGACGAGGTTATCGCTGACCGGTTGACAGGTGGGCTGGATGAGGAACACATCTCGTCCGCGGACGGATTCAGCGATCTTCACGTCGAACTCGCCGTCGGCGAACCGTGTGATCTCCATGCTCGCCAGGGGCATGTCGATCTCGCGCGCGATCTTCTCGCTCAGCTCGGGGTTGCCCGTGCCGCTGAGCAACATCAGCTCGCCGAACTGGAAGGGCTCGGTCACGCGGGCTCCTTGACGGTGCCGGCGCGACGTCGTGCCGTCCACCCCTCGACATTGCGCTGGCGGGCGCGCCCCACGGCGAGGGCACCCTCTGGCACGTCCTCGTTGATCGTCGACCCGGCCGCGACGTAGGCGTTGCGATGGATCGTCAGCGGCGCGACCAGGGTGCTGTTGGAACCAACGAAAACGCCGTCCTCAATGACGGTGCGGTGTTTGTCAGCGCCGTCGAAGTTGCAGGTCACCGTTCCCGCACCCACGTTCACGTCATGGCCAACGTCGCTGTCAAGCACGGAGGAGAAATGATTGATCCGCGAGCGCTGCCCGACCCTGCTGTTCTTCACCTCCGCATGGTTGCCCAGGGTCACACCGGCGGCGAGCACGCTCCCCGGACGCACTCGGTTGAACGAGCCGATGCTGACGCCGTCGCCCAGCTGACTGGACTCGACGTGTGAGGCTCCAACGACGACGCGATCGCCGGCGGTGACGTCTGTGAGCTGCGCCATCGGGCCGATCGTGCAGTCCTGGCCGAGAACGGTCGCCCCGCGAAGCAGCGACATGGGGCGGATCACAGAATCTCGGCCGACACGCACGGTGGCGTCGACGTAGGTCGTCGCGGGGTCCTCGATGGTCACTCCGGCGGCCATGAGCGCATCGAGGATCCGCGTCCGGACCACCGCCTCGGCAGCGGCGAGCTGGGACCGATCGTTGATCCCGAGCGCCTCCTGCGCGTCCGTGAGGAGCACCGCTTCGACGTGGCCGCCCAGCAGAGGCAGCACGTCCGGAAGGTAGAACTCACCCTGGGCGTTATCGTCTGTGATCCGCGCGAGGGCCGGCCAGAGGCGAGCTCCGTTGAAGACGTAGATGCCCGCGCCCACCTCGGGAGGCGCGTAGGCACCAGGGGCGAGGTCACGTTCTTCAACTGTGCGGACCACACGACCCGTTTCCGGGTCGCGGTACACGCGCCCCAAGCCACGGGGATTGGCCGGCATGGCGGTGAGCAGCGTTGCCACAGCCCGGCTGCGACGGTGATGGTCGATGAGCCGACCGAGTGTCTGTGGCCGCACCAGCGGCACGTCGCCGGAGAGCACGAGGACCTCGCCGGGGTCGCGCAGTCGCTCCGGCACCGAGCGCAGGGCGTCGCCGGTGCCGCGCGGCTCAGCCTGTTCCACGCACTCGGCGCGGTCGCCGATCGCCGCCACCACGTCCCTGCGCCCCGGGCCGACCACAACGACCGGCGGCCGACCCGTCACCGCGACCGCAGCATCGATGACGTGGTCGATGAGAGCGCGACCGGCCAGCGGATGAAGCACCTTGGGAAGGGCACTGCGCATCCGCGTGCCTTCTCCGGCGGCGAGGATCACTGCCCGCGGACCGTCGGCCATGTGCGCCGAGTATACGGGCACCCTCGAAGCCCAGCCGCGGACGCCCCCTCTGGCAGCACCCGCCCACGGCACACCCACCACCCATACCCCGGCGGCAATGCCGGTCCGCTGCGCCTATGGAGGCGCCGTCACCACCTCTCCGTCACCGCTCAACTCGATGCTCCACCCGTCCTCGTGGACGAAGCGATGGTGCGGGCGGCAGAGCAGGACCAAGTTGCATAGCTCCGTCTTGCCGCCGCGTCCCCAGTGCACGATGTGGTGGGCGTCGGTCCACGGCGGCGGTCGGTCGCATCCGGGGAACCGGCAGCCACGATCGCGCACGACCAGCGCACGGCGCAGGCTCGGTGGAATCGTCCGGGTGGCGCGACCGACCCCCACCGGCAGGCCTTCGTCGTCGACCGTGACGGTGGTGCAGACCCCATCACAGCTGAGCCGCAGCGC
>DATBCJ010000217.1:0-10328 GCA_036270565.1 Candidatus Dormiibacterota bacterium
TGAGGCCCATGAGCAGCTCGGTGGCGCTCACGGGCACGTCGATGCCGAGGGCGGTGAAGACGTGCACGTTGACCGGGTTGTTGACCCGGGCGATGGTCCTCGGGACGCCGAACTTCCCCTTGGCGAGCTGGCAGGCGACCAGGTTGTCCTCGTCGTCGCCGGTGCATGCGATCACCACCCCGGCGCGTTCGATGCCCGTGGTGGCCAGGAAAGCCATCTCGTCGCCGTCGCCGACCATGACGCTGACGCTTCCCATCTGGTGCTCGATCCACTCCGCGCGAGCCGGGTCCTTCTCGACGAGGGTGACCTCATAGTCGCGCTCGATCAGGTGGCGGGCCAGGTAGAAGCCGACCTTGCCGCCCCCGATGACCACCAGGTAGGGCCGGTCGGCGGCAGCGAGGCCGTCGCTCATCGCCGCGCCTCCGCCGCCGCGGCGGCCGGCTCCGCGTGGGCCGGGTTGGTGCCGGTGGTGAAGTAGGTGCTGATCATCGAGCTGACGATGGTCGTGGAGCAGATCGTCTCCAACCCGAACTCGCGGTAGGTCTGCTCGCGGATGGGGTCGTAGATCCTGGTGATGACCCGCGGCACCTTGAAGACGACCTGGGCCACCTGGGCCGCCATGATGTTGCGGTTGTCGCCGTTGGTGACGGCACAGAAACAGTCGGCGGCCTCGATGCCGGCCCGCCGCAGCACGGATTCGTCGATACCCGTGCCGACCACCATGTTCCCCTTGTAACCGTCGCCGAGGCGATTGAAGGCCGAGACCCTCTCGTCGATGATGGTGACCTCGTGCCCGGCGGCGTCGAGGTCACACGCGAGCATCGAACCGACGCGCCCGCAGCCCACGATCACGACCTTCACGGCACCTCCCTTGAATCGCCAGCTTTGCGCGCGCATTCTACGTTGCCGGTGCTGCGCGACCGGGGCCTCCGTGCGGGTAGCATCCTGCGGCCATGGTCGGCTTCACACCACAACGCATCCTGGTCCCGATCAACGGCGCGCAGACGGACGTCGAGGCCGTGGTGCTGGGCTGCCGGTTGGCACGCCGCGGCCGGGCCAAGGTGATGGTGGTCACCGTCCTCGAGATCCGCCGGGGCCTGGCGCTTGGCACCGTCCAGGACGTGGAGATGGACAGGGCCGAGAAGCTCATCGAGATGGCCGAGAAGACGGCGCACGAGCTTGAGACCGAGATCGAGACCGAGCTCCTCCAGGCACGCGACGCCGGGCCCGCGATCGTCGAGGAGATCGCCCACTGGAAGGCCGACCTGGTGGTGGCGGGCATGCCGTTCCGGATGCGGTTCGGGGAGTTCCACATGGGCAAGACGGCGCCGTACATCCTCCGCCACGCCCCCTGCCGCGCCCTGCTCTTCCGCGAACCTCCGCCCCTTTGAACTCGCGGAGGTCAGGCGTCCAGCGTTCCGGCCTGGCCGACGCCGGCGATCGACGCGACCTTGTCGTCGTCGTCCATCCGCATGATGATCACGCCGCGCGTCTGCCGTCCCGACACCCGCACCTGGTCGAGCGGGATGCGGATCACCTGTCCCGAGGTGCTGATCACCATCAGCTCTTCGGAGAGGTCCTCGACGACGCGCATCCCGACGATCTCGCCGATCTTGGGGATGGCGGTCTGGTCGACCGTGTAGACACCCTGGATGTTGCGGCTCTTCACCGGGTAGTCCGACATCGGCGTGAGCTTCCCGAACCCGTTCTGGGTGATCACCAGGACGTGGCTGTCGGGCTGGACAATGTCGAAGCCGGCGATCTCGTCACCGGGACGCAGCCGCATCGCGCCCACCCCCATGGTGTCGCGGCCCATCGGGCGCACCTCCTTCTCGGTGAAGCGCGATCCCTTGCCGCGCCGGGTGACGATCAGCAGCTCATCACCACCCGACGAGCGCCGCACCCAATTGAGCTCGTCGTCGCCCTGCAGGTTGATGGCGATCAGACCGTTCTTGCGAACGGCCGAGTACGCCGCGGCGGGGGTCTTCTTGATCTGGCCGAGCTTGGTGACCATGACCAGGTACTGCGAGTCGCTGAACTCCTCCATGTCGATCAGCGCGGTCACCTTCTCGCCCTGGTCGAGGTCGATGAGGTTGATCACCGGGATGCCCTTGGCCTGCCGTTTGACGTCGGGGATCTCATGGGTGCGCAGCCGATAGACGCGGCCGCGGTTGGTGAAGAAGAGCATGTCGGTGTGCGTGTTGGCGGTCGTCGAGTGGAGGATGTAGTCCTCGTCGGTGGAGCGGCGGGCGCCGACCACGCCCTTGCCACCGCGGTGCTGCATGCGGTACTGGTCAAGCGGGATGCGCTTGATGTAGCCGCGCTGGGTGAGCGTGACGAAGACCTGTTCGCGCGGGATCAGGTCCTCCTCGTTGAACTCGAGGTCACCCTGGTTGATGACGGTGCGACGCGGGTCCGCGTACTTCTTGCGGATCGCTGCCAGCTCCTCCTTGATGAGCGCATCAACCTTGCGGACGTCGGCCAGGATGTCCTCGAGGCGGGCGATCTCCCTGATCAGCTCACCGTATTCCTCGCGGATCTTGCCCGCCTCGAGCCGGGTGAGCCGGCCCAGGCGGAGGTCGACGATCGCCTTGGACTGACGGTCGGAGAGCCCGAACCGTTGCTCGAGCTGCGCCTGCGCCGACCTCTCGTCGCTGGCGGCACGGATGATGGCGATCACCTCGTCGAGGTGCTCGAGCGCGATCATCAAGCCTTCGAGGATGTGCGCGCGTTCACGTGCCTTGGCGAGCAGGAACTGGGTGCGCCGGGTGACCACGACGCGGCGGAAGTCGATGAAGTGCTGCAGCATCGCCTTGATGCCCAGCACCTGGGGACGGCCGTCGACCAGGGCCAGCATGATGGCGCCGAAGCTGAGCTGCAGCTGGGTGTGCTTGAAGAGGTTGTTGAGGACGGTGTGCGGGCGCGCGCTCGACTTCAGCTTGATGACGATGCGGGTGTTGTCGTTGCGGTCGGACTCGTCGTTGAGGCCGTCGATCCCCTCGAGCTTGTGGTCCTTGACCAGGTCGGCGATGCTGGTGAGCAGACGCGCCTTGTTGACCTGGTAGGGCAGCTCGCGAACGATGATCTGCTCCTTGCCGTCGGACGACTCCTCGAAGTCAACCTGGGCGCGCATCACGATGCGGCCGTGCCCGGTTCCGTAGACCGTGGGCAGGTCGCGGGCATAGATCATGCCCCCGGTTGGGAAGTCAGGGCCCTTGATGATCCTGGTGAGCTCGTCGGTGGTGGTCTCGGGGTCGTCGATGAGTCGCGCCAGCCCGTCGCAGACCTCTCCGAGGTTGTGGGGAGGGATGTTGGTGGCCATGCCCACGGCGATGCCGCTGGCGCCGTTGACGAGCAGGTTGGGCAGGATCGTGGGCAGCACCGTCGGCTCCTGCGTCTCCGCAGAGAAGTTGTCCTGGAAGTCGACCGTGTTCTTGTCGATGTCATCGACCAGGGTCATGGCGATCGGCGCCATGCGGGCCTCGGTGTAGCGATAGGCCGCGGGGGGGTCGCCGTCGACAGAACCGAAGTTGCCCTGGCCGTCGATGAGCGGGTAGCGCAGGACCCAGTCCTGGGCCATGCGCACCATGGTGTCGTAGACCGACGCGTCGCCATGGGGGTGATAGCTCTTGAGCACCTCGCCGACGATCGCCGCTGACTTCTTGTAGCGCGAGCCTGCGGTCATGCCCTGGTCGAGCATCGCGTAGAGGATGCGGCGCTGCACCGGCTTGAGGCCGTCGCGCACATCCGGGAGCGCGCGGCTGATGATCACGCTCATCGCGTAGTCCATGTAGGACGAGCGCATCTCCTGCTCGAGGTCGATGCCGCGGACCTGTCCCGGTTCGAAGATGGTCATGAGATCGCAGCCTCATCGAGCGGCGCAGCCGCGTCCGCCCCGGTGGCCCTGAGCTCGGCGGCGATGATGCCGCTGACGTCACGACGGGCGGCGTCGGCGGCGACGCGGATGGCGTTCATCACCGCCAGCGAGTCGGATCTGCCGTGGGCGATCACCACCTCGCCGCTGACACCGAGCAGGAGCGCCCCGCCGGTGTGGCGGTAGTCGACGCGGTCGCGAACCGCCCGCAGGCGTGGTTTGAGCAGGAGGCCGCCGAGACGCGCGCCCACGCTGCTCATCGCCTCCCTGCGCAGGGTCGCGAACAGGTACTCGCCCACACCTTCGGCGGTCTTCAGCGCAACGTTGCCGGCGAAGCCGTCGCAGACGACGACATCGAAGCTGCCGTCGAAGAGCTGCTTGGCCTCGGCGTTGCCCGCGAAGTTGATCGCGGCCGCGCTGAGCAGGGGGTACGCGTCCTGCACCAACTGCGAGCCCTTGCCCGGCTCCTCGCCGTTGCTGAGCAGCCCGACGCGCGGCGAGGCGACCTCCATCATGGTGCGCGCATACACGCTGCCCATGACGGCGAACTGCACCAGCCATTCCGGCTTGGAGTCGGTGTTGGCGCCGACGTCGAGCAGGAAGGTGCGCGCGCCCGACGACGGCAGGACCGCGCCGATGGCGGGTCTGGCCACCCCCGGGATGCGCTTGACGGTGAACAGCGCGGCGGCGAGCACGGCACCGCTGTTGCCGGCGCTGACCGCGGCGCCGGCGCGACCTTCGGCCACCAGCGCGCAGGCGCGCACCACCGACGAGTCGCGCTTGGCACGGACCGCGTTGGCGGGGTGCTCGTCCATCTCGACGACCTCGCGCGCGTCGACGACCTCGAGGCGCGCGCGGGACACGGTCTCGGGCCCCTCGATGCGGCCGAGCTCGGTCTCGAGCAGCTCACGCCGGCCCACCAGGAGCACGGGGATGTGCAGCTCGCTGGCAGCGCGGAGCGCGCCGCGCACGATCTCGGCGGGGGCGTTGTCCCCACCCATGGCGTCGACGGCGACGGGACGGTGTTCGGCAGGCATCAGATGTCGAGGTTGCGCACTGACTTCGCGTGGGTCTGGATGAACCTCTTGCGTGGCTCGACCTCGGCGCCCATGAGGCGGTCGAAGATGTCATCGGCGCGCACCGCGTCGGCCACCTCCACCTGGAGAAGCACCCGCCGCGCCGGGTCCATTGTGGTCTCCCAGAGCTGTTCGGGGTTCATCTCGCCGAGGCCTTTGTAGCGGCTGATCTCCACCTTGCCGCCGAGGCTCTTCGACTTGACGTCGCGCTCGTCGTCGCTGTACGCGTACTCCACCGACTTTCCCTTGACCAGCTTGTACAGCGGCGGCTGCGCGAGGTACAGGTAGCCGGCGTGGACCAGTGGCTGCATGTGGCGCCAGAAGAACGTCAGCAGCAGGGTGCGGATGTGCGAACCGTCCACGTCCGCGTCGGCCATGAGCACGATGCGGTGGTAGCGGAGCCGCTCGATGTTGAAGTCCTCGCCGAAGCCGACGCCCAGGGCGGTGATCAGGTCCTTGATCTGCTCGTTGCCGAGAATCTTGTCGGCTCGGGCCTTCTCCACGTTGAGGATCTTGCCGCGCAGCGGCAGGATGGCCTGGTTCTTGCGCTCGCGTCCCTGCTTGGCAGAGCCACCCGCGCTGTCACCCTCGACGATGAACAGCTCGCATTGCGAAGGGTCCTTCTCGGTGCAGTCGGTGAGCTTGCCGGGCAGCGCCGATCCCTCGAGAAATGACTTGCGGCGCACCAGGTCACGGGCCTTGGCTGCTGCCTGACGCGCCCGCGCGGCGGTCAGTGACTGGTCGATGATGCGGCGTCCGTCGGCGGGATTCTCGTCGAGGAACTGCATCAGCGCGTCGCTGAGCACCGTCGACACCTGGCCGGCGACCTCGCTGTTGCCCAGCTTGGTCTTGGTCTGGCCCTCGAACTGCGGCTCCTGCAGCTTGACGCTGATCACCGCGGTGAGACCGTCCCGGACGTCGTCCCCGCTGAGGTTGGCGTCGTTGTCCTTGAGGATGCCGGCCTTGCGCGCGTACTTGTTGAGCGTGCTGGTGAGCGCCGTGCGGAAGCCGGTGAGGTGGGCGCCCCCCTCCTCGGTGTGGATGTTGTTGGCGAAGGCCAGCACCTGCTCGCTGAAGACGCTGCTCTGGTACTGGATGGCAAGCTCGATGAGGGTTCCCTCGAGCTCGCGTTCCACGTACATGGGACGCGCGTTGACCACGGTGCGGTTGGCGTTGAGGTACCGCACCATCGCCTGGATACCGCCTTCGAAGTAGAAGGTGTACTCGCGCGCCGGGTCCTCGGCGACCACGGTGATGCTCACGCCCTTGGTGAGGAACGCCACCTCACGAAGGCGGTTGGCGACGACATCCCAGCTGTGCACCACAGAGTCGAACACCGTCGGGTCCGGCCACCAGCGGATCGTGGTGCCGTGCCGGCTGGTCGTGCCGACCACCTCCATGGGTGCGTCGGGCACGCCGCGGCTGTAGGTCTGGCGGTAGATGCTCCCGCCCTTGGACACCTCGGCGACGAGCCGCTCGCTGAGCGCGTTGACGACCGACGCGCCGACGCCGTGGAGGCCACCCGAGACCTTGTAGCCCCCGCCTCCGAACTTGCCGCCGGCGTGGAGCTCGGTGAGCACCAATTCGAGGCCTGGCTTGTGCTCGGTGGGATGCATGTCGACGGGAATGCCGCGGCCGTTGTCGATCACCGACACAGAGTTGTCGGCGTGGAGCGTCACGATGATGGTGTCGGCCGCACCGGCGAGCGCTTCGTCGATGGAGTTGTCGACGATCTCTCGGATGAGATGGTGCAGGCCACGCGAGTCGGTGGAGCCGATGTACATGCCGGGACGCTTGCGCACGGGCTCGAGGCCTTTGAGCGCGGTCAGCTGGGCTGAGGAGTAGGCATCGTTCGGGGCCTTGGCCCCACCGGCCACGGCCGGGCCTGCGGGTGCTTTGGTGATGCGGCCGGCGTGGTCGTCGGCGCGGGCGCTCTCGTCGATCAGTGTGGGACTCCAGGATGCATGTGCCGGCGGGGCGCGGCTTGATTGCGATGTGCCCCTGACGCCATCGTGGGACGGCACCGGAAGGCACGAGAAACTACAGTGAATTGTACCAGTTTCGGGCGGAGTAACCGCCCCTTCGGAAGGCTCCGCAAACGGCCGCGAGCATGACATTTTGGTGGTCCGTCCGGCGTCCCCGGTGACCTGTATCCACGCCTTCACCGTGCTTCGTAGCAGACTGCGCACATGCCCTTGGACGAATATCGCCGCAAACGCGATTTCACGCGCACGCCGGAGCCCTCGGGGGACGAGCCGAAATCGCCGCAAAAGCGTGCGCACCCGCCGTCAACTCCGGACTGGGAGAGCCTCCCCCACGGTCGCCGCTTCTGCGTGCAGCAGCATCGCGCGACCCGCATGCATTGGGACTTCCGGATCGAGCACAACGGCGTGCTCCTCTCCTGGCCAATCCCGCGCGGCCCCACGCTCGATCCCAAGGTCAAGCGCCTCGCAGTGCACACTGAGGACCACCCCGTCGACTACGGAGACTTCGAGGGTGTGATCCCGTCGGGGTACGGGGCGGGCACGGTGCTGCTCTGGGACATCGGCACCTACGAATGGGTGCGCGAGACGGCCCAGGACGTCGAGGGAAGCCTGGCCAGGGGCGACCTCAAGTTCCGCCTGTTCGGCACCAAGCTCTGCGGCGAGTTCGCCCTGGTCAAGCTGGGCCAGCGCGGACGCCGCGCCAGCCCGCGCGGAGACGGCGACAAAAACTGGCTGATGATCAAGAAGCGCGACGACTGCGTGGTGGAGGGGTACGAGGCCAGCGAGCACGAGGTCTCGGTGAAGACAGGGCGCAGCCTCGCGGAGATCGCGGCCGAGGGTGGGGGCGACCCCCGCCAGGCCGCCCGTGCCGCACGAGCGCCAAGCCGGACGCCCGGGCCGGCCCGACCGCGCCCCTCGCTGCCGCCCTTGCCCGCCCCAATGCTGGCCACCAGCGTGGATCGTCCCTTCAGCCGCGAGGGCTGGGTGTTCGAGTTGAAGTGGGATGGCGTCAGGGCGGTGGCGGGGGTCAGCGGCGACAACCTCAGCCTCGCCGGACGAAGCGGCCGTGACGAGACCTCCCGCTACCCGGAGCTGGCCACCCTGACCGCGGCGCTGCGCGGCCACCGCGCCGTCGTCGACGGCGAGATCGTGGTTCTCGACGGGGACGGGCGCCCGTCGTTCGAGCGTCTGCAATCGCGCATCAATGTTTCACGGGACGTCGACGTGCGCCGGGCGATGCGCGACAACCCTGCCACCTACGCGGTCTTCGACCTGCTCTGGCTGGACGGCCGTGATCTCATGAACACCGCGTTGCGCATCCGCAAGAAGACGCTCAAGGACGTGCTGACGGCGGCCGACGGGATCCTCTACACAGACCACGTCGAGCAGGACGGCGAGAAGTTCTTCGCCGCCGTGAGTGAGCGCGGTATCGAGGGCATGGTCGGCAAACGCGCCGACTCGACGTATCAGCCGGGACGGCGAAGCACGGACTGGGTGAAGGTCAAGGCGTGGCAGACCCAGTCGTGCGTCATCGCCGGCTGGACCAGCGGACGGGGCCGGCGCCGCAATCAGCTCGGCGCGCTGATCCTGGGTGTGTATGACGGCGATCGGCTGGTGCACTGCGGCCAGGTCGGGACCGGTTTCAACGACGCCATGCTGCGGACTCTTCGCCAACGGCTCGACGACCTGGTCGTCGATCAGTCGCCGCTCCGGCCAGCGCCCCGGACCAGCGAGCCCGCCACCTGGGTGCGCCCCGAGCTGGTCTGCGAGGTTCGGCATGCCGGCTGGACCCGGCAGGGGATCCTCCGCCACCCCGCGTTCATCGGGCTGCGCGACGACGTCGCGCCGCGCGACTGCCGCCGCGAGATCCCCGTGCCGGTCGACACCGTGGTCTCGATCGCTGACGGAAGCCGGCCCGCCGCGGCGGCTGCTGCTGCGGCGCACGACGACGATGCGTCCACCGACGCCCTGCTGGACCAGCTCGAGGGCCTGCGCGATTCGGATGCCTTCGAGGTCGAGGGGCGCCGGCTACGACTCACCAACCTGGGTAAGCAGATGTGGCCCGAGGACGGGCTCACCAAGCGCGACCTGATCGCGCACTACATCCGCGTGGCGCCGGTGTTGCTACCCTACCTCCGCGACCGGCCGCTGTCGATGCAGGTCTTCCCCGATGGCATCCACGGAAAGTCGTTCTGGCGCAAGGACAAGCCGTCGCATGCGCCGGCATGGATCCGGTCGTGGACCTACCACGGCGAGAAGACCAAGGAGTATGTCGTGGTCAACGAGCTGGCCACGCTGGTGTGGGTGGCCAACGCGGCGTCGATCGACCTGCATCCCTGGCACTCGCGCATAGACGCCCCGCAGCAGCCCGACTGGGCCGTCTTCGACCTCGACCCGGCCGAGGGTGCGACGTTCGAGAGCGTCGTGACCATCGCCAGGTTGGTTGGTGTGGCGCTCGATCATTACCACCTGCGCAGCGTCCTCAAGACGACCGGGCAGACCGGCCTGCAGGTCTACGTCCCGATTCGCCGGGGCCCCGACTACACGGCGGTGCGCAACTGGGTGGAGGGCGTCTCCCGCGCCGTCGGTGCGATCGTGCCCGACCTGGTCAGCTGGGAGTGGTCGGTGCGTCAGCGCACCGGCCGCGTCCGCCTCGACTACACGCAGAACATCATCAACAAGACCCTCACCGCGGCCTACACGGTGCGGGCGGTGCCGCACGCGCCGGTCTCGGCGCCGATCACGTGGGCCGAGCTGAGCGATCCCCAGCTGCGGCCGGACAGCTGGACGATCCACACCATCGGGGAGCGGATCGCCGCGGTCGGCGACCTGTTCGCCGGAGCCCTGGCCGGCGACCAGGTGCTGCCGCCGCTCGACTGAACCGCTGCGCGCGCGGCCCGCTCGCCATAGAATTCCGGCCATGGCCGTGCTGCTGCTCAATGCCTCGATGCAGCCGCTCAACGTCATCAGCCACCGGCGCCTGATCATCCTGTTGACCAAAGAGCGGGTCGCGGTCCTCGACGAGCGCTCGGAGCTCGAGGCCGCCGCCGCCCTCAGCGGTCGCCGTCTGCCCGAGGGGGTCGTCGTCGTCCGGCTGCTGCGCACCATCCATGTGCCCCGGCGCCTTCTCCGCCCCAACCGGCGCAACCTGCTGCTGCGCGACGACCACACGTGCCAGTACTGCGGTTTCATGGGCGCGGCCGCCGAGCTGACGGTCGACCACATCGTGCCCATGTCCCGTGGAGGGAGCGGTGACCGATGGGACAACCTGGTGGTGGCCTGCAAGAGGTGCAACTGGCGCAAGGCCAACCATCGACCCGAGGAGGTGGGGCTGCACCTGCGCCGGGCGCCCGGCCCGCTCACCCAGGAGTACGCGCACATCATCTTCCTGCG
>DATBCJ010000218.1:0-3141 GCA_036270565.1 Candidatus Dormiibacterota bacterium
TCGTGCCCGACCCCGGCTCCCGTCCCCTCGCTGCAGACCTGGCTGTTCACGTCCCGGGGGTGGACCCACGTGGCAGGGTCGACGTCGGCGGCGGTCAACGCCGACACGCCGTCCACGGGCTCGCAGCTGGCCTTCGACTCCAGCAGTGGCCAGGTGATCGCCGTGAGCACCGGCGTCTACTACCCTGAGTGCGGAGCGCCGCTGGGCGCCGCCGGAGCCCCGCAGTCCGACCTGATCTGCCCGCTCGCCGGGAGCAGCGGGAACGGCTCGAGCGGGTCCGGGGCGTGCACCCCCGCGGTGTGCTCGATGCCATGCCGGCAGCTCAACACGGCCATCAACTCGTGCTCGTTGCAGGCGAGCATGGTCACCTGGACCTGGGTGCGCGGGCAGTGGACGCGGAGCAGGGGGGCGATCATCCCCAGCGCCGCCACGAGCGTTCTCGTTGGTGATGCCCTCAGTGCGCATGCCACGCTGGTCACCGAGTCGTTCACGGACACGGCTCCGTGCCTGCCGGCGACCACCGCCTGCCCGTCGTACGCCCCGTCGCCGCAGACCGCGGTGTTCACCTGGGCCGGCTCGGCCTGGAACCAGTCCGCCGGGGTCGTCGGGGCGCCGGCGGGATTCTCGCTGGCCGGCGCCACGGTCGCGTCTGCGGGTGGCAAGACGGTGGCGTTGACGGCGTCGGGCCAGCTGTACCTGTGGTCGGCACTCGACCGGTACTGGGTGCGCCAGACCGCGGCGACGCAGCCCGACGGGCGCACCGGTGCGTCGATGGCCGCCGGTCCTGGCGGATCGATGGTCCTCTTCGGCGGCGTCAGCGTCAGCTCCACCAAGACGGCGTCGGTCATCGGCACGGGCAGCGTGGCGGGCGCCGACACGTGGGTCTGGAACGGCGCCAGCTGGCGGCACGTCGCCGGCCCCTCCCTACCGCCGCTCCCCAGCCCGTCGGCGTGCTCGGACGTGACCGGCCTGGGCGGCACCCTCTGCGCGCGACCGCCGTCACTGCCTCTGCCCGCCGTCAGCGCACCCTCGAGCGCCGCGCCGAAGCCATCCAACCCCGTCGGCGCCTGAACGCGGCGGGTCGCGCCTGGCCACCGTCGCCCCCACAATGCCGCCGTGGCCGAGGACATCCGGATTGAGGAGCTGGCCGGGGAGGACCCGGACGTCGCGGCCATGCTCGTCGACCTCGCCCTCGATGAGCAGGAGCACTACGACCACCCCCCCGAGACCCGTGAGCAGGTGGAACGCCGTCTCCGGGTCGCCCCCGGCTTCGCGGGTGAGAACCACCTGTTTGTCGCCCGCAACCGGGATGGCGCGGCGCTGGGGGTGTGCTGGGTGGTGCTCTTCGACCCGGGCACCGGGCTCGAGGCCGAGCTGGCCGAGCTGTACGTGCGCCATGACGCCCGCGGTGCGGGTGTGGCGCGGGACCTGGTCGCGCGCGCCCTGACGCTGCTCCGGGATCGCCAGGTCACCTTCGCCTGCGTGTGGACGCGGGACGACAACGTGGCGGCGCTGGCGGCGTACCGCGCGGCGGGCTTCACCCCCACCAACCAGGCCGTGCTCACCTGGCTTCCCATCCACGACGGCGGGACCGGCGGCGCCGCGGGTCGCGAATAATGTGCCGATGCCGCTCAGCCGCGAGGAGATCGCCCACGTCGCCATGCTCGCCCGCCTGGGCTTGAGCGACGAGGACCAGCGCCGCATCGGCGCCGAGCTCGACCTCATCCTCGAGCACATCTCCGCGCTGCAACGCGCCGATATCTCCGACGTGCCCGAGACGGCGCAGGTCGGCAGCCTCGCCAACGTGTGGCGCGACGATGTGCCCGCGCCGTCGCTGTCCCAGCAGCAGGCGCTGGCCGAGGCGCCCGACACCGACGGCCAGTACTTCAAGGTGGGGGCGATCCAGGAGTGAGCACCGCGGGCCTCACCGCGGCCGAGATGGCGAGAGCCCTGAGGCGGGGCGAGGTGACCCCGCGCCAGCTCCTCGATGACGCCCGCGCCCAAGTGGAGCGTGTCGACCGCAGCCTCAACGCCTTCCTGGCGCGCACCGACGCGCTCGCCGACAGCCAGGCGCTGCGGGCTGCGGCGATGCTGCGCGACGACGCCGAGACGGCGGGCCCGTTGTGCGGCGTCCCCGTCGCGGTCAAGGACGTGCTCTGCGTGGAGGGCTATCCAACCACCGCCGGGTCCCGGATCCTGGAGGGCTTCCGCCCCCCGTACACGGCCACCGCCGTGCAGCGCCTGCTCGACGCGGGGGCTCTGCCCGTCGGCAAGACCAACTGCGACGAGTTCGCGATGGGGTCCTCGACTGAGAACTCCGCATACGGGCCGGTGGGCAACCCGTGGGACATCGAGCGCGTCCCTGGGGGGAGCAGTGGCGGCAGCGCCGCGGCCGTCGGGGCCGGGATGGTGCCGATCAGCTACGGCAGCGACACCGGCGGGTCGATCCGCCAGCCGGCGTCGCTGTGCGGAGTTGTCGGGTTCAAGCCCACCTACGGACGTGTGTCCCGGTACGGGTTGATCGCCTTCGCCTCGTCGCTCGACCAGGTGGGCCCCTTCGCGCACTCCGTCGAGGACGCCGCCAACGCCTACGCTGCTGTCGCCGGCCACGACCCCAGCGACAGCACGTCGCTGCCGGACGACGTCGACGACCCGGCGTCGAGCCTGCGGCGCGGCGTCGAGGGCATGCGCCTGGGCGTGCCCCGCGAGTACATGGGCGAGGGCCTCGAACCAGGCGTACGAGAGCGCGTCACCGAGGCGATCGCGGTGCTCGAGAAGCTCGGCGCCACCATCGAGGAGGTGTCGCTGCCGAGCACCGACCTCGGGCTGTCGACGTACTACATCATCGCCCCCGCAGAGTGCTCGTCGAACCTGGCGCGCTACGACGGAATCCGCTTCGGCCGGCGCGTCGAGCGGCCGTCGTACACCGACACGCTACTGAGCACGCGCGCCGCGGGTTTCGGCACCGAGGTCAAGCGGCGCGTGATGCTGGGCACCTACGCGCTGAGCAGCGGCTACTACGACGCCTACTACCGGCGCGCGCAGAAGGTGCGCACGCTGATCGCGCGCGAGTTCGATGCCGTGTTCGCGACCGTCGATGCTCTGGTGTGCCCGACCTCTCCCAAGGTGGCATTCACCCAG
>DATBCJ010000219.1:0-8160 GCA_036270565.1 Candidatus Dormiibacterota bacterium
GCGCGCAACGGAATTCACATCATCGACCTGCAGCAGACGCAAAAGCGTCTGGATGAGGCCAGCGCGTTCCTGCGGCAGCTCGTCGCGGACGGCGAGAAGGTGCTCTTCGTGGGCACCAAGAAGCAGGCGCAGGACGCCATCAAGGAGGCCTGCGAGCGCAGCGGCCAGTACTACGTGACCCATCGCTGGATGGGTGGCATGCTGACCAACTTCCCGGTCATCCAGCGCCGCCTCAAGCGCCTCCTGGAGCTGCGCGCCATGCAGGAGAAGGGCGACTTCGAGCGCATGAGCACCAAGGAGGCCAACGTGCATCGCGACGACCTCGACCGGCTCGAGGCCAACTTCGCGGGCATGGTCAACATGAAGAGGGTTCCGGGCGCCCTGTTCGTCATCGACTGCAAGAAGGAGCGCCTGGCGGTCAGCGAGGCCAACAAGCTGGGCATCCCGATCGTGGCCATCGTCGACACCAACTGCGACCCCAACGAGATCCAGCACGTCATCCCCGGCAACGACGACGCCATCCGGTCCTGCAAGCTGATCGTCAACGTCGTCACCGACGCGATCCTCGAGGGTCAGCAGCTGCTCGGCGAGCGCGAGCTCCGCGAGCAGGAGGAGACAGCCCAGCGCGAGCGCCAGGAGCGTGAGGCAGCCGAGAGGGCGGCAGCCGCCGCGGAGGCGGAGTCGGACAATGCCGAGGGCACGCCTGAGGTTGCCGTCGAGGAATTCGCGACAGCCGGCGCTGACACGGAGGCACAGTGATGGCGGAGATCACCGCTGCGCGGGTCAAGGAACTGCGCGACCTCACCGGGGTGGGCATGATGGACTGCAAACGCGCCCTCACCGAGACCGGTGGTGACATCGAGAAGGCCAAGGACTGGCTGCGCGCCAAAGGCCTGGCCCGCGCCGCCGACAGGGCGGGACGCTCCACCAACGAGGGCATGGTCGAGGCCTACGTGCACGACGGCGGGGTATCCGGGCAGAAGCTCGGCGTGCTCGTCGAGGTGAACTGCGAGTCTGACTTCGTGGCCAAGACGGACGACTTCAGGCAGCTCGCCAAGGAGATCGCGCTCCAGGTGGCGGGTCGCGCGCCGCTGTACGTCCGCCGTGAGGACGTGCCCCCGGTGATCGTCGAACGGGAGCGTGCTGTGTTTCAAACCCAGGTCGCCGACAAGCCCGCCAACATCCAGGAGAAGATCATCGAGGGCAAGCTCGACGCCTTCTTTGCCGAGATCTGCCTCCTCGAGCAGCCGTACGTGCGCGACCAGACCAACAAGAAGAAGGTCAGCCAGCTGGTCGGCGATGCTGTGGCCAAGCTTGGCGAGAACATCACGGTCGCGCGCTTCGCCCGCTTCCAGGTGGGAGAGACGGCGGCGGTGATCGGCACCAGCACCTCTGTGGCGGGGGACGGCGCGGCGCCGTCGCCGAACTGATCGAGAGCGCTGGATCCACCGAGGTGGTCGGGACCGCGATCGCCGCAACCGACGACCGGGTCCCGATCTATTCCCGGATCATCCTCAAGCTCAGCGGGGAGGCCCTGCTCGGCCACCAGTCCAGCTTCGGCATCGAGCACAGCACGGTGCGGCGCATCGCCGAGGAGATCGGCAAGGTGCACGCCCGCGGCGTGGAGGTTGCCGTGGTCATCGGCGGCGGCAACATCGTGCGCGGCGTCGAAGCCAGCACGCAGGGGCTCGACCGCGTCGCCGCCGACTACATGGGCATGCTGGCGACGGTCATCAACGCGCTCGCCCTGCAGGACGCCCTGGAGCGGCTGGACCTGCAAACCCGCGTGCAGTCGGCGATCGCCATGCAGCAGGTCGCCGAGCCCTTCATCCCGCGCCGCGCCATCCGCCACCTCGAGAAGGGACGCGTGGTGATCCTGGCGGCCGGCACGGGCAACCCATTCTTCACCACCGACACCACCGCCGCGCTGCGCGCCGCGGAGATCGACGCCGATGTGTTGCTCAAAGCCACCAAGGTGGACGGCGTCTACACCGCCGATCCGCTCAAGGAGCCGTCCGCGGTGCGGCTGCACCACCTCACGTACATGGACGTGCTCAATCGTCACCTGGAGGTGATGGACAACACGGCGCTGACCCTCTGCATGGACAACGGCATGCCGATCATCGTGTTCAACCTGCTCGCCGAGGGCAGCATCGAGCGCGTCGTTCTCGGCGACGACATCGGCACGCGCGTCGACGCGCACGGTGACGGCAGGTGAGCGATCGCACCCGGTCTGAGGATTCGCAGGCGCAGATCAGGGAGCGTCTCGTCGACGCCGGGGTGCGCATGGAGAAGAGCCTCGACGCGCTTCAGAAGGACCTGGGCGGAGTGCGCACCGGCCGCGCGACGCCGTCGCTCGTGGACCGCGTCCAGGTCGACTACTACGGCACGCCCACGCCGCTCCAGAGCATCGCCGGGATCACCGCTCCGGAGGCGAGGCTGCTGTTGATCCAGCCCTACGACCGCAGCTCGATCGCGGCCATCGAGAAGGCGTTGCAGAAGAGTGAGCTCGGGCTCAACCCCAGCAACGACGGCCAGGTCATCCGCATCGCGATCCCGCCGCTCACCGAGGAACGCCGCCGCGAGTTTGCCAAGCTGGTCAAGCAGAAGGCGGAGGAAGCGCGCATTGCCGTGCGCAACATCCGCCGCGACGAGGTGGACCACCTTCGCAAGCTGGAGAAGGAAGGCCACGTCTCCAAGGACGAGATCGAACGCAACATCGCGGAGGTGCAACACATCACCGACGGCTTCATCGGGAAGGTTGACGATCTCGCGCAGAAGAAGGAGGCTGAGATCCTCGAGGTCTGATCCTCGAGCACTCGGTTCGCGAAACCGCCTCTGCTGACGAGGCGTTCAGTACACAGACATGCAGCGACCGCCAGAACCAGCCGCCATCCCCGAGCCGTCCAACCCGGAGCTGCCGCGTCACATCGGCATCATCATGGACGGCAACGGTCGCTGGGCGCACGAACGCCACCTCCCGCGGGTGGCCGGCCACCGCGCCGGGGTGCGGGCGATCCGGCCGGTGATGGAGGCCTGTCACGACGCCGGTGTGCACATCATCACCCTCTACGCGTTCAGCACCGAGAACTGGTCGCGCCCTCGCCATGAGGTGACCGCGCTGATGCAGCTGTTCGGTGACACCCTCGACTCCGAGGTGAGCCAGATGCACGCCGAGGGCATCCAGATCCGCACCATTGGCGACCGCGCCAAGCTGAGTGGGCGGCTGCAGGAGAAGGTGCGTCGCGCCGAGGAGCTGACCAGCGCCAACACCCGGGCGATCCTCAACGTGGCCATCAACTACGGAGGGCGCAACGAGATCGTCGCTGCCGTGCGCGACCTGGCTGCCCGCGGTGTCGACCTCAGCGAGCTCGACACCGACACGCTGAGCGGCGCCCTCTACACCGCCGGGCTTCCCGACCCCGACCTGATCATCCGCACCGCAGGCGAGATGCGCATCAGCAATTTCATGCTGTGGCAGGCGGCGTATGCGGAGATCTATGTCACCACGACGCTGTGGCCCGACTTCGGGCCCGTCGACATCGCCGGCGCGCTGGGCGCGTACGCCCGGCGCGACCGCCGCTTCGGGGCCGTCACGCAGGCGCCGTCGCCGGTGGAGGAGGCGCTGCGATCGCCGGTCACGCTCTGAGCGAGCAGGCGGTCACCGGCGGCGGTGCCGGCCTCGACGCCGCCCCACGCCCCGCGCGCGCCTCGGCGGTGACGGTCCGGGTGGCCTCCGGCGTCCTTCTCCTGCTCGTCGCCGCCGGGGCGGTGGCGGCCGGCGGCAACCTGTTCGTGGCCGTCGTCGCCGCCGCCTCGGCGCTTGGGGCGTGGGAGTTCGCCGGCCTGGCCGCACGGTTGGACGCCCACCCGCCTCTGTGGCTGCTGCTGCCGCTCACGGTCTGGCTGGCGATCCGCTTCGCGGTGCCCGGGTCACCGCCGGCGCTCGACATCGGACTCGGCGGGGCGCTGGTGGCGGGCACCATCGCGCTGGTGCTCACGGGCACCTCGTGGCGCGGCTGGATGGCGGCCGTCTCGGGGGCCGTGTACATCGGCTTCTCCCTGGGCTTCTACGTGGCCCTGATCACCTGGCGTCCGCACGACCACGGCTTCGGAGTCGGCGCTGTCGCCGTGGCCCTGGCGGCCGTGGTCGTCTGCGACACCGGCGCATACGTCGCCGGATCCACCCTCGGCAAACATCGGTTCTTTCCCCAGCTCTCGCCCCGGAAATCGATCGAGGGAGCGGTCGCCGGGCTGCTCGGCGCCGTCATCGTGGCAGCCGTGCTCGCTCGCCTCCTGCTCGGGATCTCCCCGTGGCTCGGCGCTGTCGAGGGCCTGCTCGTGGCCATCGCCGCCCAGGGTGGGGACCTCGCGGAGTCGGCGCTCAAGCGGCAGGGCGGGGCCAAGGACTCCGGCCAGCTCATCCCCGGCCACGGCGGGCTGCTCGACCGGCTCGACAGCCTGGTCCTGGTGGCCCCGGTGGTCTACGCCTTCTACCGGCTCATCTCGCTGGCATGAGGTCTGCGCTGGCCGGCCTTGGCGGAGAATGACGGCGTGACCACCCAGCCCGGCGCCGCCGCCCCGCGCCGCCGCGTCGTGCTCCTCGGAGCCACCGGCTCCATCGGCCGCCAGTGCTGCGACGTGATCGCACGCTTCCCGGAGCGGTTCGAGCTTGTGGGCGCCGCGGTGGGGAGCGACGCCGCCGGGCTCCTCGAGGTCGTCAGGCAATTCGGTGTCGGTCGCGCCGCGGTGGCGTCGCCCCGCGCCGGCGACGTGCTTCCCGATGGGTTCGGCGCGGGGATGGACGCGGTCTGCGACATCGCCGCCATGGAGTGCGACGTGGTCTGCGTTGCCATCCCCGGCGCCGCCGCGTTGCTCCCCACGCTGGCGGCGCTCGACGCCGGACGCACCATCGCGACCGCCACCAAGGAGGTGCTGGTGATGGCCGGCGAGCTGGTGCGCGACCGGGCCACGGCGTCGCTGGCGCGGATCCTGCCCGTCGACAGCGAGCACAGCGCGCTGTGGCAGTGCCTGCGCGGAGAGAACCCCCGCTCGGTGCGCGCGCTGGTGCTGACCGCCAGTGGAGGCCCGTTCCGCGAGCGCGACCCGCACAGCTTCGCCGCCATCACGGTGGAGGAGGCCCTGCGCCACCCCACCTGGAACATGGGGCCGAAGGTGACCATCGACTCTGCGACGATGATGAACAAGGGCCTGGAGATCATCGAGGCGCACTTCCTGTTCGAGGTGCCGTACTCGAGCATCCGCGCGGTCATCCATCCGCGCAGCATCGTGCACTCGTTCGTCGAGTTCATCGATGGAGCGGTCATCGCCCAGCTCGGCGTCCCCGACATGCGCGTGCCCATCGCCCTGGCCATCGCCGACGGTGCTCGTCTACCCGGCATCGCCCCGCCGGTGCAGCTCGCCGGCGCCCCCGCGCTGGAGTTCTTCGAGGTGGACGGCGAGCGCTTTCCCGCGGTCGCGCTGGCCCGCGCGGCCGGCGAGGCGGGGGGCATCGCCCCGGCGGTGCTCAACGCGGCCAACGAGGTGGCGGTCGCCGCCTTCCTCGAGCGCCGGCTCCGGTTTGACGAGATCATCAGCACGGTCGCCGACACGGTGGCCGCGGCGCCGGCGGTGGCCGCGCCCACGCTCAGCGACATCCTGGAGGCGGACTCGTGGGCGCGCCGCCACGCCGGCGAGCTGGTGGGCGCGACGGCGGCGCCGGCGTGATCCTCAACGTCCTGGAGATCATCGGGGCCGTCATCCTGGTGCTTCTCACCGTTGTCCTGGTGCACGAGGGCGGCCACTTCGTCGTCGGCAAGCTGTCCGGGATCCGTGTGGACGAGTTCTCCGTCGGGTTCGGGCCCCGCCTGGCCTCCAGGCGCCGTGGCGAGACGACGTACTCGCTGCGGGCCATCCCCGCCGGCGGGTACGTTCGGATGGCGGGCATGCTCGGGCTGGAGGGCGAGGCCGACGCCGGCGAGCGCAACTTCTACCGGGCATCGATCCCCAGGAGGCTGGCCACGATCGTCGCCGGGATCGTGGCCAACATGCTGCTTGCCGGCCTGCTCTTCAGCGTGTTGAAGACGTTCCCCGTCAGCACCTCGGTCAGCCCGTCGATGGCCGCGAGCACGGCCGGGTTGCGCAACGGCGACCTGATCGTCTCCGTTGACGGGCAGGCGGTCCGCCACGACAACCAGGCGGACGCCGTCAACGACCTGCACGCGCCGCTCTCCGCGAGCGACGGGCGCCCGGTGGCGATCAGCTACGTCCGGGGCGGGGTCACCCAGAGCACCACCGCCAAGCCGTCACTGACCATCATCAACCGGGTGCCGCCCACCGCCGGCACCTCCCCGTCCGGCAGCCCCAGCGCGGTGACCTCCGTGACCACCCTCCCGGTGGGCAACGAGTTCGTGGTCACGGCGATCGACGGCCAGCCGGTGGGGACAGGCGACCCGGCGCGCCTGCTCGCCACCCGGGTGTCGGGGTACCTGGTCGACGCGAATGGAAACAAGGGGACCTCGTACTCCAACATCGTCGCCGCCGGGGTCACGGACGGCACCGGGACGGACGGCGCGGTCCAGGCGGCCTGGCGGCTGGGCGTCGGGCCCGGCTTTGATGGGGATTCGGCTGCGCAGGCGCTCGCCGACGGCTTCGGCACCATCCCCGCCTTCATCTCGGACACGTACCACGGCATCGCCAACATCATCACGACGCCGAACAGCGGAGGGCTCAACGGGCCGCAGGGCCTCAGTGGACCGGTGGGCATCGTGCGGGAGACGGCCACGGTTACCCAGCAGGGGTGGACGTCCCTCATCTACTGGCTGGCGTTCATCAGCATGAACCTCGGTTTCATCAACCTGCTGCCGGTTCCCTTCCTGGACGGCGGCAAGTTGGTCCTGATCCTGCTGGAGGCGGCCCGGCGGCGCCGGCTCGACCCTCGCCGCGAGGCGCTCATCTACGCCGCCGGGCTCGCGCTCGTCGTCGTCTTCGTGATCTATGTAACCATCGGGGACGTGGCGAGACCGCAATGAGCAGCACCATCACCCGGCGACGCACCGTCCCCGTCAACGTCGGCGGCGTGGTCGTCGGCGGCGCCGCGCCGATCCCGGTGCAGACGATGACCAAGACGCAGACCGAGGACGTCTCGGCAACCCTGGCGCAGATCGAGCGCGCCGCCAAGGCCGGCGCCGACATCGTCCGGGTCACCTGCGACACCACGGAGGCCGGCACCGCTCTCCGTGACATCGTCAAGGGATCGCCGATCCCGGTCATCGCCGACGTGCACTACGACGCCCCCCTGGCGCTGCGGGCGCTGGAGGCCGGCATCGCCTGCCTGCGGCTCAATCCCGGCAACATCACCGACCCCGCCAAGGTGCGCGACATCGCCCGCGAGGCCGGCGCTCGCAACGTGCCCATCCGCATCGGCGTCAACAGCGGCAGCATCCCCCAGCGCAAGGACCTCGAGCGCGGCCGCGGCGGCAGCATCGATGAGACGGCGGAGCGCATGGTCGACGCGGCGCTGGGGCACATCCGCATCCTCGAGGAGCTCGACTTCCGCAACATCAAGGTGTCGTTGAAGGCGAGTGACGTGCTCACCAACATCGCGGTCAACCGCAAGTTCGCCGCCCTCGACAACGGCTACCCGCTCCATCTCGGCCTCACCGAAGCCGGCCCCGTCGAGTCGGGCAGCGTCAAGAGCGCCATGGGCATCGGCATCCTTCTCGCCGAGGGAATCGGCGACACCATCCGCGTGTCGCTGGTCGGGGAGCCCGAGGACGAGGTCCGCGTCGGTCGCCAGATCCTCCAGAACGTCAGCGAGCAGGGCAGCGGCCCCAACCTGATCGCCTGCCCGACCTGCGGGCGGCTGGAGATCGACATGTTCCCGATGGTCGCCCGCGTCGAGGAGGCGCTGCGCGAGGTGCGCCGCACCATCAACGTGTCGGTGATGGGCTGCGTGGTCAACGGCCCCGGCGAGGGCATGCACGCCGACATCGGCATCGCCGGCGGTCGCCAGAAGGGCATCCTCTACCGCGGCGGCAAGGTGATCGCGTCGCTCCCCCAGGAGGAGCTGATCGAGAAGCTCATCGGTGAGCTGAAGGTGATCGCGGCCGAGGACGCGCGCCTGATCGCCGCCGGCGAGCCGCTGCCGACCGGCCTCGG
>DATBCJ010000220.1:0-10200 GCA_036270565.1 Candidatus Dormiibacterota bacterium
TGTGCCCGGGGCGAGCGCAACGGGTGAGAGCACGAGCGCGCCGTCCGTGCTGATGTCCTCTGTCACCGCCCAAGGCGAGTCGTCGTGGACGCCCAGTCGAACCGGCATGGCGAGCTGCCGGCGAGGGTGCCTGCGACGGTACCCTCGGACCAGGTCGAGCTGTCCCACGCGGTCCGGCGGACAGTTGAAGTCGAGCAGGAAGCGTCGCGCGGTCAGGTCGACGGCGATCTGGGCGAGGACCGCAGCGGCGGCGCCGCGACGGTCCGTCCACTGCAGACCGACGAGGGTGCCCGACTCGGTGTGCTGTGCGCGCCGGACCATGCCGGTGGCGGAAAAGGACAGCCCCGGCCAGAGCACGTCGAAGCGCACTCGGTCGCCGCCGCGCACGCGGCGAGGAAGGATCAACGCCGCCCCACCCTCGGAGAGGTCGGACAGCACGCCGATGCCCTCGATCCTGCCGACCCGCCACCGCACCGGGAGCCCGGCGTGGGCACGGGACACGCTGCGGTAGTCAACGCTGCCGAGGGTCATGATCACGGCCGCGACAGCGAGGCTCACGATCCAGCCGCTCCACACCGTGTTGATCCAGAAGGCCGCCGGGTTGCCGTCGTGCCCGACGGCGAGGCGAACCACGCCTCCCACGAAGCATGCGAGGGCGTAGGCGGTCACGATGACCGCGGGCATGACCAGGTGCCGATCGGCGCCACCAACCGCGGCCTTGGGACTCACCGAGAAGCGGAGCTTGCGCCGCGTCAACAGACCGGCCGAGCTGCGGATGTATGTGTAGAAACCGACCATGTGGAAGCGCTCGGTGGCGATGAACATGGCGTAGCCACGCCCGGTCAGCTTGAACGCGGCCATCGAGGTTGCGTAGTACGCGACCAGCCAGGCCACGAATGGCAGGGTCAGGGAGCGGATCGGCAGGATCCCGGTGGCGACGGCGAGCGACGGCGCCAGGTAGAGCGCGAGCCGCTGGAATCCGTCGAAGTAGTGCAGGACCGACGCGAAGTAGTTGATGCGCTGCGGGATGGTCAGGGCGCGATTGGTGAGGAGCTTCTCGCGGCGCGCCATCTGCATGGTCCCCTGCCCCCAGCGCAGCCGCTGGAGGTGGTAGGGCGTTGCCGTCTGGGCCGCCAGGCCGAGCGCGAGCACCTCGTTGTGGTACGCGGACGACCAACCAGCCGCGTGCAGGCGGAACGAGGTGTGCAGGTCCTCGGTGATGGTTTCGGTCGCGAAGCCGCCGATCTGCTGCAGCGCGGTGCGGCGCATGATTCCGCACGACCCGCAGAAGAATGAGGAGTTCCAGCGGTCCTTGCCCGGCTGGATGACCCTGTAGAAGAGCTGTTGCTGGTGCCAGCTCCGCTTCTTGGCGAACTTGGTGAGGTGCTGGAACGACTCGACGTTGTAGTACTCCTGCGGGGTCTGCACGAACGCGACCTTGGGGTCGGCGAAGTAGCCGAGCGTCTGGTCGAGGAATCCCGGCAGGGCGACGTGGTCGGCGTCGAAGATGGCGATGAATTCTCCGCTCGTCCGACCGATGGCCCAGTTGAGGTTGCCCGCCTTGGCGCCGCTGTTGTCGGGGCGGGTGATGTACCCCGCCCCCAGCTGCTGCGCGAGCCGGCGCATCTCGGGACGCCTGCCGTCGTCGAGGAGGTAGGTCTGGTGCGGATACGAGATCGCCAGGGCCCCGAGCAGGGTCCGGCGCACCACCCAGACGGGCTCGTTGTAGGTCGGCACCATGACGTCGACGGTGTGCCCGGGCTCCGCCGGCCGCCAGGCGCGTCGCGGCCGCGTGTCCCACGCCGTGAAGAAGTACAGGACCGTGGAGACGAACCCGTAGGCCTCGGCGACCCACAGGGGGATGGCAAACCACAGGGCGGACGGGTTGAGCGTGCCGGTGAGCCGGTAGACGAGGTAGTAGAAGCCCACGCCGGTCGCCGCCAGGCACGCGCAAGCGCGCAGCCACATGACACGCCGGGACTCCTGTTGACCCACGATTGCTCCTCATACGCCGAAGAGGGCCGGCCGTTGCCAGGCCCGAGGTGGCCAAGCATCAGCGGGGGTCGGTTACGGGTCGCAGGCGATCCCGCATCGGCTGCGTTTGCGCCGATCACAGGTCGTCAGAGCGAGGAGGCGCGCCCCCGGCTCATTGCGGGTGGACGAGGAGCACCGCAGCCCCACGGATGTGACCGCTGCGCAGATCGTCCAGCGCCCGGTTGGCCTGGTCGAGTGGGTAGGTCTGTGTCTCGGTGCGGACGGGGATGCGTGGGGCGAGCTCCATGAACTCGTGCCCGTCGCGCCGGGTCAGGTTGGCCACCGACCGGAGCTGGCGCTCTTCCCAGAGGATGGAGTAGGGAAACGAGGGGATGTCGCTCATGTGGATGCCGGCGCAGACCACCATGCCGCCCTTCGCGGTCGCCCTCAGCGCGGCGGGCACGAGCTCACCGACCGGCGCGAAGATGATCGCCGCGTCCAGCTCCTCGGGGCCTGGTTTCTGCGCATCGCCTGCCCATTCGGCGCCGAGCTGCCTGGCAAACCGCTGTCCGGCGTCGTCTCCGCCGCGGGTGAAGGCGAAGACGCGCCGACCCTCGTGGCGGGCCACCTGGGTGACGATGTGAGCCGACGCACCGAAGCCGTACAGGCCGATGCGCTCGGCATCGCCGGCGGCCCGAAGGGCCCGGTAGCCGATCAGCCCCGCGCACAGCAGGGGTGCCGCCTGAACGTCCGGGTACCCCGGCGGGATGCGCAAACAGAAGCGGTGGTCGGCGACGCAGCGCTCCGCGTACCCGCCATCGCGGTTGTACCCGGTGAACTGCGCGGCATCGCAGAGGTTCTCGCGTCCCGAGCGGCAGTACCGACACACGCCGTCCGTCCAGCCCAGCCAGGGCACCCCGACACGGTCGCCCTCGGCCAGCCCGTCAACTCCCGGACCGACCGCGAGCACGCTGCCGACAACCTGGTGCCCGGGAATCAGCGGAAGCTTGGGCTCGGTGAGCTCGCCGTCGACCACGTGCAGGTCGGTTCGGCAGACGCCACACACGCTGACGTCAATGAGCACCTGCCCGTGCCCGAGGTCGGGCTCGAGGGCATCGCGCGGCTCAAGGGGCGTCCTGGCCGCCGCGAGAACCATGGCACGCATGTGGAGGTACTCCCTGGACCGGGCAAGGCGCCCATCATCATGGACCAGAGCCAGGCGCAAGCCGGCGCAAGACGGCCTCGGTGACGTTTCGGCCACCGTCGAAGAGCTGGTGCAGCAGGTAGTACTCGGTGAGCGGATGGTCGTCGGTGATGATGGTCCCGCCGCCGACGAAGCGATCCACCTGTGCATCTCTCAGCCACACCATCTGCCGGATGCGACCGGCCCATGATCCAGAGGGCAGGTACGGCGCGTCGGGTGTGCTGGCGATGTCGGCGGCAGCCTGTGGGGACTCGAGGAACCGCGACACGCTCGCGTCGGTCCACGCGATGGTGGCATCGGATCCCAGCAGGTACACGCCGCCGCTCCGCGGGGTGAAGAGCACGAGCACGTGCGCGAATACCGACCTGAAGGTGCGCAGGTGCTCGCGGAACTGGTCCAGGTCGACACCGAAGTACAGCCACTGCAGCATCAGGCCTCCCGCGTTGAGCGCATGGTGCGCATCGGCGTAGAACTGCTGCGTGTACAGGACCGCCGCCCCGGCCGCCTGGATGGGAGGCGGCGGATCGACGGTGATGAGGTCATAGCGTCGCGAGGTGAGCCTGACGTAGTTGCGTCCGTCGGTGGTGAGGACGCGTGCCAAGGGACTGTGCAGGTACTGCTGCGCGTCGGCGTAGAAAACGGGCATCTGCTGCGGCACCGACGGAGACAGGTCGACCGCGTCGGTGCGCAGCCCGAGTTGCAGCGCGGAGCGGAACGTCGTGCCCATGCCGAAGCAGATGTCGAGAAGTGTGGACGCCCCGGGCCGCATGATCTTGGGGATGTACGCCATCAGCTTGGTGTCGACGCTGAGCGTGGTCATCGCCGTGCCGCTGGCGTACAGACGGCGCTTGTAGGGTGGACCGCCCAGGGCATCCACCGTCGACAGCCGATCCTCGGTGTGGAAGAACGGCAGCGAACCGGCGGCGAGGCGATGCTCGGTGGCGGTCAGAAGCACCGGTGAGGCGGTGACCACCAGGATCAGGGGCACGACCACAGCCGCCGCGGACGTCAGGGACAACCGCAGCCGCCGTGCCGTCCGCATGTCGCCACCGGCGATGATCAGCGCACCCGCGGCCGCGGCATCCGCGGCGCCGAGGACGAGGATCGAGGCGTTGGTGCCGAGCGTGGCCGCCAGGATGAAGGCGGCGGCGAGTGAGCCGAGAATGCACCCCAACGTGTTCCACGCGTAGAGAACACCGATGCTGTGCGCTCCGTCAGCCGCGTTGCGCGTCAACAGTCGGGCGGACAGCGGGAATGCGTACCCCATGAAGACGGTCGCGGGCAGCAGCATCAGCGCGCGCGCGATGTTGATGGTGGGCAGCCACATGGTGGCGAGGGGCACGGTCAGGACGGTGAACACCGCAACCCCGAGAAATGCTGCGGCGAGCGCTGCCGGAGTATCGCGCTCGATGTTGCTGCGACGCCGATAGATGGCGCCGCCACTGGCGATCCCGAGGAGATACACGGCCAGGATGACGACGAAGTTGTAGACCTGCGCGCCCGTGCCCTCGGCGAGCATGCGCGTCCAGAGAACCTCGAGGCTGAGCGCGACGAACCCTGACACAAACGCCGTGCCATACAGCAATGGGCGCCACCGCGGCGTCAGGCTGGAGTCCTCGTCGCCGACGGTGGACCCGAGAACATGCACCGGTGTGACCTTGCGCCGGCCGGACGCCAGGAAGAGCGCTGTGACCCCGGCCACGAGGTTGAGTGCCACAGCCACCCGCATTGTTGCCGACAGTCCAAGCAGCTCGATGAGCACGAAGCCCGCCAGCAGGGCACCGGCCATGGCGCCGAAGGTGTTGGCACTGTACAGCAGCGCCATGTGCGCCCCCGCGGTGCGCATCGACCTGACCAGGTGGCGGGTCACCAGCGGCAGCGTCAGACCCATGAGGAAGGTCACCGGTGTCACCGCCGCGAGGGTCAGGAGCAGCCTGGTCAGGGTCAACTGAGTACTCGACATGGTGTCGTAGGCGGAGCGGTAGACCCCGGCGATGGCCTCGAAGCCGATCGGCACCAGCAGGGCGGTGGCGGCGACGGCAACCTCGACGGCGCCGTAGATCCGCAGGGGATTGCGGAGCCGCGGCGCAATCAGACCGCCGGCCAGCCCGCCGAGGCCAAGGCCGGCGAGAAAGGCTGTGACGATGGTGCCGATCGCCTCGGTGGTGTTGCCGAAGATGACCACCAGCTGGCTCGACCACACCACCTGGTACATGAGACCAGCGGCCCCCGAGCCGGCGAAGACGCCGACGACCAGCCGGTTCGTCCTCCGCCATGAGCGGGGGATCGCGGTGGCGCTACTGGGTTCCGCCGGCGCCGGTTGAAGCCCCGGGACGGTGGCAGCTGCCGCCGCCTGGGGCGCACGGCCATGGCGTGGCTGCTCGATCGCCGCGTCTCCTTGATTCGGCTCGGACCGCGCAGTGTCTCCGTGGAATCTGAGCTACAGAATACCCACGCTGCACCCTTGCCGTAGAACCGCTTGGCAGCGTCGGCGTCGTCCGCGTGCAGTTCGAGCCAGCAGCGGCAGACTCATCCGTCAGCAGCCGGCATCGCGGGCTGAGGTCACGAGGAGGAGCGCATGAGGTCCAGCCCGATGGTGGGGCTGACGTGGACAGACGATATCGTCACGCGCTCGGGCCACCCCGGCGAGAACGCCCTGCGCTACCTCAGCCTGCTGAGCCGGGCTGGACTGGTGCCCGTCCTGGTGACGCCGGGCGTGACCACGGCTCTGCTTGCCCGCCTTGACGGCGTCGTCGTTCCAGGCGGGCCCGACATCGCACCGGCACGGTACGGGCAGGAGCCGGGGCCGCACACCGAGGCATCGCTGGACGACCTCGACTCGCTCGAGCTCGACGTCGTCACCGCGGCCCGCGCGCGCAACCTCCCGATACTGGGCATCTGCAGGGGTCAGCAGTTGATCAATGTCGCGCTCGGCGGATCGCTGCACCAGCACGTCGACCATCCCCAGTGGGGCGAGGATCCCTCAGCGCCCGTGCATGATGTGCAGATCCTGGCCGGCACCTACCTGCAACGCAGCCTCGGCGTAGACGTCGCGGCGGTCAACAGCGGCCATCACCAGGCCGTGGACCGGCTGGCGCCGTCCCTCCGCACAGCAGCCGTCAGCAGTGACGGATGCGTCGAGGCCGTCGAAGCTCCCGACCTGCTGATCGTGGCGGTGCAGTGGCACCCAGAGGAGATGCCCGACGCGCCGACCTCGCACCGCCTCGTCGACGGTTTCGCGCAATGGATGACGGGTTGACTGGGCGCGACGTCCGCCTGCGACGCGGAATCGTCTACGGCGCCACGGCATACGTGCTGTGGGGTCTGTTCCCGCTCTACTGGCCGCTCCTCGAGCCGGCGAGCCCGCTCGAGATCCTGGCCTGCCGCATCATCCTGAGCCTGCTCGTCGTCGCGGTGATCCTCATTCTTCGCGGCCAGTTGCGTGCCATGCGCGCCATGGATGGGGCGGCGGTGCTCCGGCTCTGCATCGCGGGGGTCATCGTCGCTGTCAACTGGGGCGGGTACATCTGGGGCGTCAACAACGGTCACGTCGTGGAGACGAGCCTCGGATACTTCATCAATCCCCTCATCACGGTCGCGCTCGGCGTGCTCATCCTTCATGAGCGGCTGCGCCGGGTGCAGTGGGCGGCGGTGGCGCTGGGTTGTGTGGCGGTGCTCGTGCTCAGCGTCGACTACGGTCATCCGCCGTGGCTCGCCCTGCTGCTGGCGATCTCCTTCGGCACCTACGGTCTGATCAAGAAGGGGATCGGGGTGAGCGCGCCCCAGGGCCTTCTCGTCGAGGCGGCCGCACTGGCGGTGCCCGCGCTCGCTGTCCTCGCCTTCCTCGCCGCCCAGGGCAGCGCGACGTGGGTGGGGCGGGCGGCCACACCGGGACACCTTCTGCTCCTCGCCGTGGCGGGACCGGCGACCGCTGTACCTCTCCTCTTCTTCGCCGGGGCCGCAACCCGGCTGCCGCTGTCGACCCTCGGCCTCCTCCAGTACCTGGCGCCGGTGATGCAATTCGCGATCGGTGTCCTGGTCCGGGGCGAGCCCCTGCCGCTCGCGCGACTGGCTGGTTTCTCCCTGGTGTGGCTCGCCCTCGCCATCCTCACGACCGACGCCCTGCGCCACCGGCGCACGGTGCCCAGCTGCGTGGCCGAGCCCGAGGTGGCCGACGTGGGCGACAGCGGGGCCTCGAGTGAGCCTGGTCACACGGTGGGTACGGTCACGCCGGTGGGAATGTCGAGGGAGTGAAGGCGTCGAGACGGTCGCGCGCGAGCCCGTCGGCCTCCCGAGCGCTGACGGAGTAATCGCCGACTGCGCTGAGGAAGACCTCGCGGTCGAGGGTGTAGAGGTCGAGCTCCGTGCGCGCCCGCACCGTGGCCGTGCGCCGGACGTCATGAAGCAGGGCGACCTCGCCGAAGCAATCGCCTGGACCCAGGACCCGGATCAACCGGCCGTCGCCGATGACCTCGGCCTCACCGTGGTGGATGATGTAGAAGCGGTCGCCGGAATCGCCATGCTGGAACACGTCGGCCCCCGCCGCCACGTGGCTGCGTTCGGTCCGGAGTGCCAGGTTCTCGATCGCCAGCAACGGGAGCGGCTGCAGCATGCCGACACGCTTCAGCATGGCGATCTCGTCGTCACGGCGCACGATGAACGCGTCGATGTGGCGAAGGTGCGGCCAGACGAACGCCACCAGCGTCGGCGCCACCACGCCCACCGCGATGAGAGCGCCACGCACCCCGAGAACGTGGATGAGCAGCGGAGTCACCAGCGCGCCGAGCGCCACCATGAGCGCGATCAAGCCCTCCAGCGCGCCGAAGATGCGACCCATCAGGTGCTGGGGAGCCAGCCGGGCCAGCAACGTGAACAGCCCGAGGTCGACCAGGGCATTGCCGACCCCGATGGCGCACATGAAACCGAGGATGGCGACCCCATTCGGGAAAACCCCGCTCAGGACCAGCGGCACCCCCCACAACGCCACCCCAATGGCCTGGATGGTGGCCAGCCGCCGGCCGGTGACCGAGGCAAGTGCGCCGACGGAACCGGCCACCGCGCCGACGCCCAGGGCGGCGGTGAGCACCCCTGCCCCGGCCGCCCCGGTACCGAGCAGGTCGAAGGCAACGACGACCAGGAGCACGGTGAGACAACCTCGCGTGAACGTCTGCGCGAGCGCCAGGCGCACCAGGAGGCTGGCCTCGCGCTGACCGGCCAATGCACGGAATCCCTCTGCGACCTGAGACAGGATCCCGTGCACGCTGGGGTATGCGACACGGGCCGGCGTTTCGTAGGAAAGTCTCACAACCAGCAGCGCCGACAGCGCGGAGAGCGCCGCGACGAAGCCGAAGGCGGCCGCGGGACTGCTGACGCCCAGGATCAACGCCGACGCGGCGGGCCCCAGCACGGTGCTCACGGCGCCGATGAGCCCGCGTACCACGGTGGCACTGGTGAACTCCAGCGGCGTCCTGCACAGAGCCGGCAGCAGGGCGGAATGAGCCGGTCGGTAGGCGACGAACGCGCCCGAGGCCAGCACGGCCAGCGCGTAGACCGCCACTGTCGTGACCCCCGTGGCCAGCAGGCCGGCCGCCGCAGCGAGGGCGCCGGCTCGAATGGCACCTGACACGATCAGCACGTGGTCGCGTCTGAAGCGATCCGCGAGCACGCTCGAGAACGGCGCGATGAGAGCCGGTGGGGCCATGCGGAGGAATGCGACCAGGCCCACCGCGGTTGGGCCACCATCGCGAAAGGCCACCACCCCGAGGGCCACGACGAAGGCCCATTCGCCTGACCAGGCGGCGCCGAACGAGAGTTGCACGCGCAAGAGGTTGTGATTGCGCGTGGTTGCTGCGAGAGCGCGCCCCGAGATCCTCAGGCGCTCCCAGATGCGTTCCAATCCGACGGGAGTCTGACGATCGACCGATGAAGAACGGATTAAGTGAGCCTACGGACGCAACTATCCGTCTGGTCAAATCAGGACTGGAGAAGCGATGACCGAGACGATCGAGCACTTCAGCACCGAGCCGGGTGGCACCCCGACGGCTCCCGGGCGCTACGTCGCCGTCGACGACGTCGAGCCGGTGGAGTTCGTCGCCGGCCTTGTGTTCCGACCCATCCTCGGTGAGGGCAGCCTGGTGAACGTCGTCTCGTTCGACCGGGAGACCGAGGCGCCCGTGCACGTCCACGTCGAGGAGCAGTTCACCATCGTCATCGAGGGCGAGTTCGAGTTCGAGCTCGACGGTGACGTGCGCACCATGCGCGCCGGGGATGTCGCGGTGATCCCGCCATGGGTGCCGCACGGAGCGCGCACCAAGGACACCACCTGCCGCGAGATCGATGTCTTCACGCCACCGCGCCGGTCGCTCCTCGAGCACGCGGCGCGTCGAGACGCCCCCCCTCCCGCGGGCTCGGGCGCGTAGGTGGAGCTCGGGCTCGCCGGCCGCCGCGCCCTGGTCACGGGCGGCTCCAAGGGCATCGGCCTGGCCATCGCAGAGGAGCTCGTCGCCGAGGGCGTTGACGTGGCCATCTGCGCCCGCAATGAGGCGGAGGTCGATGCGGCCGCGGCGCGGCTCCGAGCCTCAGGGCGGAGGGTGCACGCGCAGACGGCGGACGTCACCGACGCAGAGCAGGTCACGGACCTCGTCAACCGGACCGTCAGCGCCCTCGGCGGCCTGGACATCCTCGTCAATAACGCCGGCGCCGCCCGTCCGGGCAACTTCGAATCGCTGACGGATGAGGATTGGCACGGCGACCTCGACGTCAAGTTGTTCTCTCAGATCCGCTGCACCAGGTCGGCGCTTCCACATCTTCGGGCGAGCTCGGCTGCGCGGGTCATCAACATCAACTCGGTGTACGCGCGCTATCCCGACCCCGCCTTCTTCGCCACCACCGTCATCCGCGCCGCCTGCCTGAATCTCTCCAAGGTCCTCGCCCAGGAGCTCGCCAGCGACCAAGTTCTCGTCAACAGTGTCAACATCGGCCTCGTGGTGACACCGCAGTGGGAGAACATCCGCCGCCGCCGC
>DATBCJ010000221.1:0-2470 GCA_036270565.1 Candidatus Dormiibacterota bacterium
GCGTGGGCATCAACTTCTCGGTGTCCGACAAGCTGCGCATCGCCGAGCACCTCGACCGCCTCGGCGTCAGCGTCATCGAGGGTGGCTGGCCCGGCGCCAACCAGACCGACAGCATGTTCTTCGCGGACGCTCGCGGCGTCATGTTCGAGCACGCTCGCCTGGCCGCCTTCGGGGCGACGCGCCGGCCGGGCGTGCGAGCGCAGGACGACCTCCAGCTGCGCGCGCTGCTCGACTCCGCGGCTCCGATGGTGACGCTGGTCGGCAAGAGCTGGGATCGCCAGGTCCACGACGTGCTGCGCACCTCGCTCGACGAGAACCTGCTGATGATCGAGGAGTCCGTGGCGTGGCTGGTGGCGGCCGGCCGCGAGGTGTGCTTCGACGCCGAGCACTTCTTCGACGGGCAGCGATCCGATCCTGACTACGCGATCCGCTGCCTGGAGGCGGCGCTGGCGGGCGGGGCCGCCCGGGTTGCGCTCTGCGACACCAATGGCGGCACCCTGCCCGACGCCATCGAGTCGGTCACAGCGCGGGTCACCGCGGCGTTCGGCCGCGTCGTCGGCATCCACTGCCACGACGACACCGGCTGCGCGGTGGCCAACACGCTGGCGGCGGTGCGCGCCGGCGCCGTCCAGGTGCAGGGATGCATCAACGGCTACGGCGAACGCACCGGCAACGCCAACCTCTGCACGCTCATCCCCGCGCTGCAGCTGAAGATGGGATTCGCGGTGGTGGACGAGGAGCAGCTCCGCCACCTCTTCGCGGTGGCGCGCGACGTGGCCGAGATCGCCAACCTGAACCCGCCGATCAGCGCGCCGTACATCGGCGCCGCGGCGTTCACCCACAAGGGCGGGCAGCACGTCGACGCGATGCGCAAGGCGTCGTACGCATACCAACACATCGACCCGAGCGCGGTCGGCAACCACCAACGCAGCGTGGTCAGCTCGCAGTCGGGCGGCGCCAACATCCTCGACCGCGCCGACGAGCTTGGCATCGACCTGGGCGACGACCGCGCCCTGGTGCGCCGGGTGACGGCGCGCGTCAAGGAGCTGGAGCACCAGGGGTACGCGTTCGAGGGCGCCGACGGGTCGTTCGAGCTGCTGGTTCAGCGCGCCCGCGGCGAGCAGCCACCATTCGAGCTCGTCGACTACATCACGCTGGTCGAGCAGCGCGAGTGACGGGACCCTGTGTGCGAGGCCACGGTCAAGCTGCGCGTCGGCGGCACGGTGGTCCATACGGCCGCCGAGGGCAACGGTCCGGTCAACGCCATCGACGCGGCGATGCGCAAGGCCCTGTCACCGTCGTTCCCGGAGACGGCCACCACCCAGCTGTTCGACTACAAGGTCCGCGTGCTCGACGGACATGACGGCACCGCCGCGGTGGTGCGTGTGCTCATCGAGTCCGGTGACCACCATCGGCGCTGGTCGACGGTGGGGTGCAGCGCCAACATCATCGAGGCGTCCTGGGCAGCGCTGGCCGACGCGTTCGAGTACGGCATCCTGCTCGCGCAGCGCTCGCGAGAGGAGGCGGCCGCCTCGGCCTGATCGGGACGGACCCCCGTTGCGCCGCTTACGGCGTCGGGGTCGGGCCCGGGGTTGCGGCCAGCGGGCAGCTGGCCAGGACGGTGGCCAGCGACCGAGCGCCGCTCGGGGCCGTGAAGGTGGCCTGACCGTTCCAGTTGCTGAACACCAGTGACTGCGCCTGGCCACTGCTGATCCCGCTGAGGCGGAGGAGGTAGGGCGGCCCCTGGGTGGCCACGAACGCCGAGGATCCCGCGTTGCTTGTGAGCACGATCACGCTGGTTCCGTTGACGGTGCCCGTCGTCCCCTTGGTCAGCGTGCCGGGGGAGGTGCCGAGAGCGGTGGCGAAGGCCGCGAGGTCGCCCAGCTGGCCGGCGTCCGCGGTGAGCTGCTCCACACCCTGCGGGGCGGTGGCGGCGCGACCCGCAGTCGCGGGGTCGAGGGAGAGCCAGGCACCGCCGACGCAGTGGCCGATGGCGGGGGAGGAGGCGGTTGTCCAGACGGCGGCTGAGGCCCGCAGGAAGATGCGTGCCTTGGCGGCATCGCCGGCGGGATCGGCGATGTAGACGATGTCGTAGACCCTGCCGCCCTGGTTGGCCGTCCCGCTGAAGTTGCCCTTGCCGAGGTCGGCGTCGAAGGTTATGCCCGCGATCGGTCCCTTGAGGTGGACGCTGGTGGCGGTTCGCATGGCGGCGACGCTGTCGGCAAAGATGGTGGCGGCGTCTTTGGCGGCTTCCCCGTTGGGTGTCCCCGCGGGACTGCTGGGGCCGATGATGGTCCCGCTGCTGCACCCCGCGCAGGCGAGGAGCGCAGCGCAGGTTGCGGTGGCGGCGGTCAGTCGTCCTCGGCGCATGGATATCCCCTGTCTCGAGCTCGGACCACGGCGGGCGGTCCCCAGTATTGCCGAGGCCAGGGGGCTCCGGCCCTGTCGAGCGCATCGCTCAGCGCGGTAC
>DATBCJ010000222.1:0-3820 GCA_036270565.1 Candidatus Dormiibacterota bacterium
CTCGGCGTCGCCTACCTGCAGACCACGCTGGATCGGCGCTTCTTCGCCGAGCTGTGGGAGGTGCGCAACCGCTTGTGAGCGCGAGCATCGACCGCGACGCGTGCGCCGTGCTCGACGAGCGCGACCCGCTGGCGGGCGTGCGCGCCCAATTCGTCATCCCCGATGGTCTGGTCTACCTCGACGGCAACTCGCTCGGCGCCCTGCCGGTCACGACCGCGCCAGCCGTCGCGGCTGCGGTTGAACAGCAGTGGGGAGAGGGGCTGATCCGCAGCTGGACGGCGGGGGGCTGGATCGAGCAGCCACAGCGCGTCGGCGGCAAGATCGCGCGCCTGATCGGGGCCGAGCAGGACGAGGTGGTGGTCGCCGAGAGCACCTCCATCTGCATCTTCAAGCTGGTGTCCGCGGCGCTGGCCATGCAGCCGGGACGCTCGGTGGTGCTCAGCGAGCAGGAGAACTTCCACACCGACCTCTACGTTGCCGGCGGGGCGGCCGAGCTCGGCGGCGCCAGCGTCCGGGTGGTGCCCCGCGCCCATCTCCTCGATTCGCTGAGCGACGACGTCGCCCTGACGCTGATCACCCACGTCGACTACCGCACCGGCTTCATGCACGACATGCGAGCGATCAGCGACGCCGCGCACGCAGCCGGCGCCCTGGCTGTCTGGGACCTGTCGCACAGCGCCGGCGCGGTGCCGTTGCGGATCGACGACGACGGCGCGGACATGGCGACGGGGTGCGGGTACAAGTACCTCAACGGGGGGCCGGGTGCGCCGGCATTCCTGCACGTGCGCAGCCGGCTGCACGACCGGCTGCGCAACCCCGTCCCGGGATGGCTCGGCCACGCCGATCCCTTCGCGTTCGAGCCCGCGTACCGGCCGGTGCGCGGGATCACCTCGATGCTCTCCGGGACGCCGCCCACGCTGGAGCTGACCGCGCTCGAATCCGGGGTCGACCTCTGGCTCGGGCAGGACATGGCGGCGGCGCGAGAGAAGTCGATAGCACTGGTCGAGCTGTTCATCGCGCTGGTCGAGGAGCGCTGCGCGGGCATGGGTTTGGAGCTGGTGTCACCGCGCGATCCGCGGCGCCGCGGATCGCAGGCGTCGTTCCGCCACGCCGATGGCTACGGCGTGATTCGCGCGCTCATCGAGCGTGACGTCATCGGCGACTTCCGCGCCCCCGACATCTGCCGTTTCGGTTTCGCGCCGCTGTACGTCCGCTACGTGGACGTCTGGGACGCGGTCGAGCGGCTGCGCGACGTGGTCGCGACCGGCGCGCACCTCGACGCACGCTTCGCGGAGCGCGCCGCTGTCACGTGACCGCCGTTACGACGCGCCCCGGAAGCGGCCGCTCCGCCACGCCGACGCCACGCTGACAGCGAAGATGACCACGATGAGCGCGATGGTGATGCGCCCGCTGTACTGACCGACCGCGTCGGCAACGTTCTCGGCAGGCTTGCCGATCACGAAGCCGAGCGCCACCCAGAGGCCGATGTAGCTGAGGGTGCCGACGAAGTCGACCACGATGAAGCGCAGGAAGCGGATGCGCGCGTCGCCGGCGGCGAAGTAGAGGAGGTCGTTGGGCACCGGGAGCCAGTAGGCGAACAGGATGGTCCACAGGCCCCAGCGCGCGAAGAACCTCTCAGCCCGCGATGCGCGGCGATGCCAGCGCCGATCGTGCTTCTCGAGGTAGCCCACCAGTGGGCGTCCGTAGCGCCGTCCCGCCCAGTAGAAGAACGGGTCGGTGAGCATGGTGATGGGGATCGGGGCAAGCAGCACCGCCCAGAGCGGCAGCCGGCCGCTGGAGGCGAAGGCGCCGGCGATGATCAGCGAGATGGTGCTGCCGCGGAGCAGCTCGGCGTACAGCGGCCGGGTGAACTGCAGAGCGACGCCCAGGGGGATCCCCGCGTAGTAGTAGATCGACTTGGCGAGGATCGGCCCGAGGCAGAGGAAGTCCTGGAGCCCGGCGCCCTCGGGAAACCTCTGCGGGACCGCGTGCTCGTCGTGGACGACCTCGGTTCCGTCGATCACGCCACGCTTTCCTTGGGCAGCACCGGTGCGCGTCGTGATTGGACGGGCGACCGGGAGAGGATCAGCACCACGGCGACGATGATGAGGGCCGCCGCCAGCAGCGTCTGTCCGGTGATCGGCTCGCCCAGGAATGCCCAGCCGAGGAGGACCGCGACCAGTGGGTTCACGTACGCGTAGGTGGCCACCGCCTGGGTGGGCACCTTGCTGAGCAGCCACACGTAGGCGCTGAACGCGATCAGCGAACCGAACACCACCAGGTAGGCCAGCGACAGGCCCGAGACCAGGCTGATGCGGTCGAGGTGCAGGCTGGGCAGCTCGCCGGCAAGCAGGCCCGCCACCACCAGCAGCGCGCCCCCGCAGAGCATCTCCATCCCGGTCGCCACCAGCAGGCGCTTGGGCAGGGGGCCGCGGGTGGCGTACAGCGAACCGATCGCCCAGGTGAGCGGCGCGGCCAGGACCAGGAGCATGTGACCGGGGTCGGCGTTGCCTCCGCCGGGGCGGATCAGCACGGCGGTGCCGAGCAGGCCGACGCCGATGCCGATGACAGCGACGCGGCGCAGCCGCTGGCCCAGGAAGAGCGCGCTGAACAGGGCGATGAAGAGGGGCACGGTGGCGACCAGCAGCGCCACCGTGCCCGAGGCGACGAACTGCTCGCCGTAGGCCACGCCGCCGTTGCCGCCGAGCAGCAGCAATGCCCCGGTCACCGCGGTCGCGCCCCACTGCCGGCGGCCGATGGGGTCCCTCTGTCGACCTCGCATGCGGCTGGTGAGGGCCAGCAGGATCGCACCGGCGACCAGGAAGCGCACCCCCGCCATCAGCAGCGGGGGGATGGTCTCCGACGCCAGCCGGATGAAGAGGTAGGTGCTTCCCCAGATGACGTACACGATGGCGAAAGCGCCGATCACCCGGCCGCCCAGACGATTGATCGCTGAGGATCGAACCAGGGTGGTCACTGGCGGTCACCCTACGGCATCGAGCCGCGCCAACGGAGTCGTGCACAGCCTCCGTACCATCGATGCTTGGAGGACGCTGAAATGGCAGTCGAGGTGCAGGGGATGCGCTCCGTCAACCCCGCGACGGAGGAGGAGATCGCCACCTACCCGGTGCACAGCGAGAGCGAGGTCGACGCCGCTCTCGATCGCGCGCTGGCGCGCCGGCAGGGTTGGCGGTCGACACCCATCGAGGACCGCTGCCGGCTGGTCGCCGCGGCCGGGGGCGTTCTCCGTCAGCGACGTGACTCGCTGGCGGCGCTGATCACCGCGGAGATGGGCAAGACCCTCACCGAAGCGCGAGCGGAGGTTGAGAAGTGCGCATTCGCGTGCCAGTGGTTCGCCGAGCACGCCCCCGGCTTCCTTGCGGACGAGCCGTCGCCGAGCGACAGCTCGCGCAGCTTCGTGGCATTCGAGCCGCTCGGCACCGTGTTTGCCGGCATGCCCTGGAACTTCCCGCTCTGGCAGGTGTTCCGTTTTGCGGCGCCCGGGCTCTGCGCGGGCAACTGCGCGGTTCTCAAACACGCCAGCAACGTCAGCGGTTGCGCGCTCGCCATCGGCGAGGTGTTCAGGGACGCGGGGCTGCCTGGCGGTGTGTTCGAGGTGGTGCTCATCCCCAACCAACGGGTCGCCGCGGTCATCGAGGACCCGCGCATCAGCGCGGTCACGCTGACGGGCAGCACCGCCGCCGGCCGCAGCGTCGCCACCGCCGCGGGGAGGACCCTCAAGCACGCGGTCCTCGAGCTCGGCGGATCGGACGCGTTCATCGTTCTCGAGGATGCCGACCTCGAGGAGGCGGCCACCATC
>DATBCJ010000223.1:0-2847 GCA_036270565.1 Candidatus Dormiibacterota bacterium
GCAAAGACGTGGGTGTTCGCCGAGATCGTCGAGGGCAAGCCGGTCCCCGCCGTGCTCGAGCTGCTCACCAAGGCGCGCTCGCTGGGCGGGACGGTCGAGGCCGTGGCCTTCTCGCCGCAGGCCGAAGCGGCGGCGGCCATCCTCGGCGAGTACGGAGCCACGACGCTCCACGCCGGCACCGACGCCGCCTATGGCGAGCTGGTTCTCGGTGGTCCGGCCGCCGATGCGCTGGCCACGCTGGCCGCAGAGCACCAGCCCGACCTGATCCTGGTCGCCTCGACGTACCTGGGCCGCGACGTCGCGGGCCGGCTGGCCGCCAAGCTCGATGTCCCGGTCATCGCCAACGGTCTCGATGTGACCGGCAACGGCGAGGTGTCGGTGGGCTCGGCCATCTTCGGGGCCACCCAGAACGTGACCACCGCGTTCCAGGGCGGCAAGCCCGCCATCGCCCTGATCCGCCCCAAGTCGTTTGCGGCCGAGAGTGGCGGGGGTGGGGCCGCGACCGTCAGCCAGGTGGCGGCGGCCATCGATGACAAGCACCGCGGAGCGCGGCTCATCGAGCACCGGACCGAAGAGAGCTCGGGGCCCAAGCTCGAGGAGGCCGCGGTGGTGATCAGCGGAGGGCGCGGTCTCGGCGACCCCAAGAACTTCGAGGTCCTCGAGCAGCTCGCCTCGCTGATCGGCGGTGCCGTGGGCGCCAGCCGGGCTGTGGTCGACGCCGGCTGGGTTCCCTACTCGATGCAGGTGGGACAGACCGGCAAGACGGTCAAGCCGGAGGTGTACATCGCGGTCGGTATCAGCGGCGCCATGCAGCACACGGTCGGCATGAAGGGCGCCAAGACGATCGTCGCCATCAACCGCGACGCCGACGCACCCATCTTCAAGCTGGCCGACCTCGGCGTGGTCGGTGATGCGCTGAAGATCCTCCCGCAGGTGATCGAGCAGATCAAGGCCCGCAAGGGCTGAGCACAGGGGGACCGGTCCCCCGTTTTTGCTCTTTGTCGATCGCTGAAAGCCGGGAAAGTGGTCTACTCTCGCCAAGGCGCCCTTATACTCGCCCGGCGATGGACGACAAGGTCATTGTCGACCTGCTCGGCCAGGTCGGCAATCTCTTCACATCCAGCTTGGAGCTGAAAGAGACCATCGACTTTATGCTCAAGGCCGCCTCCGACCTTGTCGCCTGCGACGCGGCCACCGTGTTCCTGATCGACGACGACGGCAAGAGCCTGAGCGCGATCGCCACCTTCCCCTTCACCGAGTCGGTCGCCCAGGTGGCCACGTTCGAGCTCGGCGAGGGCATCGTGGGCTGGGCCGCCCAGCGCCGCAAGGTGGTCTCTGTCGTCGACGCCACCAAGGACAGCCGCTTCAAGAACCTGCCGATGGCGCACGCGCCCCGATCCTGCCTCGTGATGCCCCTGCAGTCGCCCCAGCGGCTGGTCGGCGCCCTCACCATGGCCCGTCGCGAGGTGCGTCCGTTCACCACCGTCGAGCAGGCGCTCATGCAGGTCATCGCCAACCAGGCCGCGATCTCGATCGACAACGCTCGCCTGCACGCGCGGCAGACCGTACAGCTGGCCCAGATCGCCGAGCAGAAGCGCGAGCTGGAACGCAGCTACGCGCAGATCAACGAGATCTCGCGACTCAAGAGCGAGTTCCTGGCCAACATGAGCCACGAGCTGCGCACCCCGCTCAACGCCATCCTCGGGTTCAGCGAGATCCTCAAGGACAACCTGGTGGCGCTCGACGAGGAGCAGCGCCACGAGTGCCTGGAGAACATCCACACCTCCGGCAAGCACCTCCTCGAGCTGGTCAACGACGTGCTCGACCTCAGCAAGATCGAGGCCGGTCGCATGGAGCTGAGCTACGACGACTTCCACGTCAGCAGCGCGGTGCGCGAGGTGCACAACGTCATCCGCTCGCTCAGCGAGCGTCGTGACATCGAGCTGACCATCGACGTGCAACCGGAGCTGCTCACCGTGCGCGCCGACAAGAGCAAGTTCAAACAGGTTCTGTACAACCTGCTGAGCAACGCCATCAAGTTCACCGCCCAGGGCGGCAAGGTGTGGGTGGGAGCATCCGCCGAGGGCGGTGAGACGCTCCGCGTCGAGGTCGGCGACACCGGCGTCGGCATCCCGCGCGAGCACCACGAGCGGATCTTCGATGAGTTCTACCAGGTGGACAGCGCCACCACCAGACAGGTGGAGGGAACCGGCCTGGGTCTCTCCCTGACGCGCCGCATCGTCGAGCTGCACGGCGGGACCATGCGCCTGACCAGCGAGCCGGGCGTGGGCTCGGTGTTCGGCTTCAGCCTGCCCCTGGCCGGGCTGGTGGCAACCGACGGCCACCGTCACAACCGCATCCTGCTCGTGGAGGACAACCGCAGCAACCGGGAGCTGGCCATGATGGTCCTCATCGGCAACGGCTTCGAGGTGGACGTCGCCGTCGACGGCAACGAGGGTCTGCACAAGGCTCGGAGTTCCATCTACGATCTCGTGCTGATGGACATCGAGCTCCCGGGCATCGATGGACTCACAGTCACCAGGATGCTGAAAAGTGACGCCCGGACAGCATCCATCCCCGTCGTCGCACTCACCGCCAACGCCATGAAGGGCAACGAGCAGGAGGCTCTCGCCGCCGGCTGCTCGGGATACATCTCTAAACCGATCGAGGTGGCCAGCTTCGTGAAGCGGATCGCCACCTACCTGGAGACCGAAGCGTCATGACCGGAGCCGGAAAGACCATCCTCATCGTCGAGGACGACGCCCCCAGCCGCGAGGTGGTCCGGCTTGCCTGCAGCGCGCAGAACCACACCCTCCTCGAGGCCGCCAACGGCGTCGAGGGCCTGGC
>DATBCJ010000224.1:0-3544 GCA_036270565.1 Candidatus Dormiibacterota bacterium
GATGTGTTCGGCTCGCTGGGGCTGCACCTCACCGAGGCCGACTGCCGGCAGACCATGGGCATGCGCATCGGCGAGATGGTGCGCATGTGGAGTGAACGCCGGCCGTGGTCGGGCGCGTCTGTCGCCGATGTCGTCGAGCGCATCGTCGGCGGCGTCAGCGAGCACGTGCGCAGTCGCGGTGTCGCCATCGACGGTGCGCTCGACGCCGTGCGGCTGGTCCGCGCGCGCCACCTGGGCTGCGCCGTTGCCTCGTCCTCCCCACGATCACTCATCGACGCGGTGGTGGCGCGGCTGGGCATCGAAGAATTGATCGACGCGGTGTGCTCCGCAGAGGACGAGGCGCGCGGCAAGCCGTTTCCCGACGTCTACCTTCGAGCCGCCGAGCTGCTCGGCGTGCCCGCCGCCGGCTGCCTGGCCGTCGAGGACTCCGTGCTCGGTGTGCTCTCGGCGCGGGCGGCGCGAATGCAGTGCGTGGTCATCCCCGACCCGGTCACCGCGCAGGACCCGCGGCTCGACGCGGCGTCCCTGCGGCTGCGCTCGATCCGCGAGCTGGACCGCGAGTGCCTCGATTCGCTGAGCCGCCTATTTGTTGTAGATGAAGCCCTGGATGCCGGATGAGTTGTCGGGCAGGACTCGATAGCTGACCCGGTCCCAACCACCGCCGCTGCCGTAGTAGTTCATCTCGGACTGCTTGAAATAGCCGGCAGGCACACCCGCGGCCGGGCCGACGGCCTCGACGTAGGCGACGTGGCCGACGGAGCTGGCGCCGTCACCGCCGGGCCAGAACACGACCACGGCACCCACCTGGGGCATGTGACCCTCAGGGAAGCCGTACGCGGCCGCCGCGTAGTACCAGTCCTTGGCGTTGCCGGACCACGGGATGCAGCGCCGGCTGGCGACGTACCACGTGCACTGGCCGAACGAGAAGTGGTTGGCGCACGACCCGCCGGAGCCCGTGTAGCGCGGTGTGTTCGCAGCGGCGATCTCCTGGTCGATCTCCGCGATCTGGGCGGCGATGGCTCGTGCCGGGCCGTTGGCGGCCTGGAGGGCTGCGTTGCGCTGCTCGACCAGCACCAGGAATGCGTTGCTGTCCTGGGCGAGCTGTTCCTCGAGAGCGACGCCCTTGGCGGAGTCGGCCTTGATCTCGGCCTGCTCGGCCCTGATCGCCGCCTCCTTGTCACGGAGGTTGGTCTGGAGGTTCTTGACCTGCTCGGCCACGTGGGACGTGCCGGCGAGCCGGTCCATCGCCTGGCTGAAGGTGGAGGCGCTGAGGACGGCGGCGACCCACGAATCCGTGCTGGTGCTCTCGTAGCTCTGCCTGGTCAGGGCGGCAAGCTGTTGCTTGGCCTTGACGATCGTCGCCTCGTCGTCAACGACCTGGCCGCTGAGGGCGAGGAGGCGGGCGTTGAGCGCCGTGAGCTGCTGCTGAGCCGCGAGCAGCTGCGCCTGGGCGTTGGCGTAGGCCTGCTCAGCCTGGCTGAGCGATGCCGACGCACTGTTCCGCGCCGGCTGCAGCGCCGCGAGCTCCTGCAGAAGCTGAGCCCGGCGGGCGCGGAGGGCGTCGGTCTGGGTGCTGGCGTGGCCCGAGGGGATGGCGGTGATGCCTGCGCTGAGCAGAACGGCACAGCCAACGACGATCAGAACAAGTTTGCGACTACCCCGCAATGATTCCCTCCGCTTCCCCCGCCTGGAGGTTGTTCTGCCGCCCCGACCGGGGTTGCGGCCCCCGATCCTCGCGGCACCATAGATGGTTCACGGTGGCAAATGCAAGGCCGCAGGCGAATCGTTGCGGATTCCGCGCACCGGCTGCATAAAGTGGGCTACCGCAATGCATGAGTCCGTCACCAGCAAGCCCGAGCGTCGTTTCGGATCGGGCGGCCCCACCCTTGCCGCGGTGGGGGAGGCGGCCCTCCTCGAGCAGTTGATGGGCATCGCCAGGGCCGAGGCCGGGTCGGGTCCTGCAATCGCCACCGGCGACGACGCGGCGGTCTGGCACCCGCCCTCGGGCCGCGACCTCGCGCTCAGCGTCGACGCCCTGGTGGAGAACGTCGACTTCCGGCGCAGCTGGATCACCCCCCGCCAGCTCGGCCGGCGGGCCTTCGCGGTGGCCGTCTCCGACCTTGCCGGCACCGGGGCTGAGGCGGTGCAGTGCCTGGCGACCCTGTGCGCGCGGCGCACCGAGCAGCTCGAGGACGTCCTCGAGATCCAGCGCGGGCTGTGCGAAGCGGCCGCGGCGGCGGGGTGCGCTGTGGCGGGCGGTGACGTCAGCGCCATCGATGGTCCCATGGTCATCGACGTCTGCGTCACCGGCGTGGTGCCCACCGGACGCGCGCTGCTGCGCTCCGCGGGGCGGCCCGGCGACGCGCTCCTGGTCACCGGTGTCCTGGGCCGCGCCGCGGCCGGGCTGCGCCTCCTCCTCGACGGCGTCGAGCGCGCCTCGCCCGCCGAGCAGCGCTGGATCGAGGCGCAATTGCAGCCGGACGTGCGGCTCCGCGAGGGACGCGAGCTGGTGGCGCGCGGCGTGCGCTGTGGTGGCGACCTCAGCGACGGCCTGGTTCTCGACGCGCTGCGCACCGCGCGCGCCAGCGCGTGCGCCGTGCAGCTCTGGGCCGATTACCTGCCCGTGGATCCTTCCCTCGTCGAACGTTTTGGCAAGGAATGGCTCGAACTGGCGATCAGCGGCGGCGAGGACTTCGAGCTGGTCGCCACGGTCCCCGAGCACGACGTCCGCGCCTTTCTGGCGGCCTGGCCGGACCACCTGGCCCCGCTGACCATGGTGGGCGCGCTCTCCGAGGGCGAGGGTCTGCGCCTCCTCGACGGCCCCGGCGGCGTCGAGCTGCCTCTGCCCCCCGACCACGCCGGCCATTTCTCGTGAGCGCCCCTCGCGCCGACCTGACCAGCGACTCGCCGGCCACGACCGAGCGGCACGGCGCCGCGCTCGGCCGTGTTCTTCGGCCCGGTGACGTCCTGGCGCTCAACGGATCGCTGGGTGCTGGCAAGACCTGCCTGGTGCGCGGCATCGTGGCGGGGGCGGGCGGGGACCCCACCGCGGTGCGCAGTCCCACCTTCGTGCTCCATCAGCCGCACCGCGCCGCCGGGCTCACCGTGCACCACGTCGACCTGTACCGCCTCGGCCGCGCCGCCTCGCTCGACGTGCTCGACCTGGATGGACTGCTCGTCGACGGCGCGGTGGTCATCGAATGGGCCGAGTACGCCGACCTCACCGGGTTCGCAGCCGCGACCATCTCCACCATCTCCATGGAGGCCGGGGCTGTCGACGAGCAGCGCGTGCTCCACCTCGACGAGCCCGCGCCCGGGCACATCGCCGCGGCGTGGACGGCGATCACCGCCGGGCTGGCGCGCTCATGAGCGTCATCGCCATCGACACCGCGTCGCGCCTCTGCGCGTGGGTGCTGCGCACCGACCCGGCCGGCCGGGTGCTTGAGGAGCGCCAGGTTCCCGGCGGGCAGCTCGACGTGCTTCTTCCCGCGGCCGTGGGCGAGCTGCTCGACGATTCCACCGAGGCTGTGGTGGTGCTCACCGG
>DATBCJ010000225.1:0-2877 GCA_036270565.1 Candidatus Dormiibacterota bacterium
CGAGAGCGCGATCGCCAGCGCGTCGCCCTCGATCCACCCCGGCCAGGGCGGGTCCGGGGTGAGGTCGCGCACCGCGGAGATCTCCGCGTCGCCGCCGGCCAGCTCGAGGGCGAAGATGTGCGGCCGACGCGGGCCCACGTCGTGGTCCCACCAGCGATCGGGGTAGTGCTCGACGAGCCGTGCCGACACGCCGGCGTCCTCGCGCGCCTGCTGGCGCGCCTCGTCCTCCTCGAAGGTGGCCGCGCCGGGATGGAGCGCGGCGGTGACCACGACGGTGGGGGAGTCCCGGCTGCTCAGCACCGCCCCGACGCCGGCGGCTGGCGCCAGCATCCGCCGTGGCTCGCCGCCCTCTGTGGGCAGGACGTAGAGGACGTCGATGTCGGGCCGGCTGTCGTCCTGGGGCACGCCATCCGACCTCGACGAGGTGAAGAGCAGCGATCCGTCGGGCAGGAATCCCCGCGCCGTCTCACCCCGCGCCGACCGGGTGAGGCGGCGGGGCGGGCTCTGCCCGTCGGTGCGCACCTCCCAGATCGAACCGGCGAAACGCCTGCCGTCGTCTGACACCGTCTGCACGGTGAGCGCGAGGCGGCTGCCGTCGGGGCTGAGGTGGAGGTTGACCAGCCGCGGCATGGCCAGGAATGTCTCGAGGTCGAAGGAGCCGTCGGGCACGGTGCGCAACCCTACTGGAGTGCGAGGATCGGCTGTCATGGAACGGTTGTGGTCGCCGTGGCGCGACGCCTACGTTACCGAGGCGAGCTCCGCGTCGACGCGCGCCTGCTTCTTCTGCGCGGCGGCGAGCGGTGAGCAGACCGAGCTGCTGGTGGGCCAGGACGCCGCCACGATCACGCTGCTCAACCGCTTTCCGTACAACCCCGGCCACGTCATGGTGGCGCCGCGGGCGCACGTGCCCGACCTGCTCGCCGCCTGCGACGAGGATGCCGCCGCGATGATGGTGGCGGCGCGGCGGGCGATGCGCGCGCTGCAGAGCGCGATGCGCCCCGATGGCTTCAACCTCGGCGTCAACCAGGGGCCCGTCGCCGGTGCTAGCGTCGAGCACGTCCACCTCCACGTGGTGCCCCGCTGGGGCGGCGACACCAACTTCATGCCCGTGGTCGGCGAGACCAAGGTGCTGCCGGAGTCGCTCGACCAGACCGCGCAGAAGCTGCGGGCCGCCTACGCCGAGGTGGCCTAGACCGAGTCGAGGTGCTGGAGCGCGTACTCCTTGAAGCTCGGCGGCTGGTTGCTCGCCTCGCTGTCGCGCGACCTAGCGGAGCGGGCCTTCGACCCCGACGGCTCGGACGGCGAGCCCGCGGCAGCGACCTCGGCGCGGTGTTCGGGGGCCAGCCGGCGGTACACCGCCATGGCCTTCTCGAGGTCGGGGATCTCGGCCTCGATCTCGGCCAGCGGGGCGCTGACCCAGTCCAGGGCGCGCATGTGCTGGCTGAGCTCACGGAGGTGGCCGACGCGCACCTCGGTGATGGCGAGGAACCCGGGCAGGCCGTTGTCGTTGAGCTCGCCGGCCTTGGGGTTGAGCCGCCGGAACACAGCCATCGCCAGCTCGAGCTCGGGGATCTCGGTCTCGACCTCGGAGAGCGACGCGCCCACCCATTCCAGCGCGCGCTCGTGCTGGCTGAGCCGGCGGAGGTGGTCGGCGCGCGTCTCGGCGATGACCAGAAAGGAATCGCTCATGCCGGCCATGGTGCGGCCGGCTGCACGGTCCCACCGTCCGCCGTCACAGGCCTGTGCACATCTCACCACGCCGCGTTCAAATCTCGGCGCAGGTCGGGCCGCGAGCCTCAATCGGCTATAGTCCCGGCCTCGTGGGTTCTGTCATCAAGAAGCGGCGCAAGAAGATGCGCAAGCACAAGCATAAGAAGATGCTGAAGAAGACCCGCTGGGCGCGCCGCACCTAGACGCGATCAGGCCGGCGGTCCCGTGCCCAGCGTGACCTGGGCGGTGTGAGAGTTGCCGGCGGTGTCGGTCCAGCTGACCGAGACCGACGAGCCCGGGGCGTGCTGCACGATCGCGTTGCGCAACGCGGCGTTGGTGGTGATCGGGGTGCCGTTGAGCGCGGTGATCACCGAGCCCACCGTGATCCCGGCCTGGGCCGCGGCGCTGCCGGGCTGCACCTGGCTCACCCGCACGCCGCCCTGGCCGTCCTGGGCGCCGACACCGAGCAGGGCACGGGTGTTGCCCACGTGCACGTTGGCGGTGCTCTGGCCCGACTGGATCTGCCTGACCACGCTGAGCGCCTTGTTGATGGGGATCGCGTAGGCGGCGCTGGAGACGCCCTGGTTGAACTGGTTCGACGACTGGGCGGCGGTGTCCATGCCGATCACGTTGCCGTTGGCGTCGGTCAGCGGACCGCCTGAATCGCCGGGCTGGATCTGGGCGTCGACCTGGATGAGGCCGCTGACCGTCTCGACGTCGGCGCCGCTCTGGTCGCTGGCGGTGATGGTGCGGTCGAGCGCGGTGACGTTGCCGGTGGTCACCGACGGCGCCCCGTTCTTGCCGAGCGCGTTGCCCAGGGCGACCACCGCGTCGCCGACGTTCACCGCCGAGGAGTTGCCGACGCTGACGGTGGTGAAGCTGCCGCCGCCGTCGATCTGGGCCAGGGCCACGTCGTCGGTGAGGTCGTAGCCGAGCACGTGGGCGGAATACGTCTTGCCCGTGCTGGGCAGCTCCACGGTCATGCTGGTCTCGCCGTCGATGACGTGGTTGTTGGTCAGCACCTCACCGGTGGAGGTGATGATCATCCCCGTGCCCGCGGCGCCGCCGCCGCCGCTCAGGGTGACGTTGATGTTGACGATGCCCGGGGTGACCTTGGCGGCCACCGCCGCGGGGTCGGCGCTGGCGCCGGTCGAGCCGCTGCCGTTG
>DATBCJ010000226.1:0-3997 GCA_036270565.1 Candidatus Dormiibacterota bacterium
ATTGACGGCGCCTGGCAGGCTGCGGCACTCAGCCGCGTACGTCAGTGACTGAGCCGTACACACGCCGCGTCGTACTGCGAGACGGTGGCGGTGCTGTTGGAATGGGCGAGAGACGCTGTGCCCGGGTTGCCCGCGTAGACCAGCCCGGCCTGCCCGTTGGTGTTGAACGGCGAACCTGGCGAGTTGGCAGAGTTTCCGGGCGTGACCGGGTTGGCGGGTCCACACGTGTTCGTCGGCGCACCCGGTTGCCCGGTCGTGGGCGTCACCAGGGCCGCGGCGGGCAGGGCCGTCGCTCCAGCGGCCAGACCGGCGAACAGGGCTGCGGCGATGAGCTTGCGCATGTGCCATCCTCCTGAGCATCGCGCCTGATGGGCGGATTTCGCCCCTGTCAGTGAGGTACGGCGCGGGTTACACGAGGACGCCGCCGCGCGGATTCGGGATCGTGGTGCCCAGGAAGGGACTCGAACCCTTACAACCTTGCGGTCACCAGCCCCTCAAGCTGGCGTGTCTACCAATTCCACCACCTGGGCAGGGCCGGCCGGCGGATTTTACTTGACCATCTGACCACCCGCCACGCTCGTGGCGGCACCTTGTGCTGACCCCCGGAGACTACTTACTATGCGTGAAACGTTATCTGGCGTTATGCACTGGGGTGGAGGCCATGGCAGTTGCGATCCGCCAGCTCCCGGCTGAGTTCTCAGCCTCAGACGGGCAGGCCAGAGCACACATTCCCGACGGCCTGCGGCGGCAGCTACCGGCTCTCGAGGTGGCTCTGCGCGCCGCCGCTCTCCCGGTGGAGAGCCGGGTCGGCGCCATGGCCTCGTACCACCTTGGCTGGACCGACGCCGACGGCCAGGCCCGTGGCGCCGGTGGCGGGAAATACCTGCGTGGCTGCCTGGCGCTGTGGGCCGCCGAGCGCTGTGGTCGCGGGTACGACGCGCAGAGCGCCGCCGCCGCCGTGGAGTGGATCCACAATTTCACGCTGGTCCATGACGACATCCAGGACGGCGACCGCGAACGCCGTCACCGCCCCACCGTGTGGGCTGTGTGGGGCGAGGCGCAAGCGATCAATGCCGGCGACGGCATGCACGGCGTGGCCTACCGAGCGCTCCTCTCCGGGCGTGACCGCCCCCTGGCACGCCTCCGTGCGGCGGCGGCGATCAACAACGCCGTGCTCGAGGTCATCGAGGGGCAATGTCTCGACCTGGCGCTGGAGGGTCAGATCGACACCACGGTTGCCACCTACCTCCGCCTGGCGCGGGCCAAGACCGGCGCCCTGATCGGGGCGGCGCTGGAGGCGGGCGCGCTGACCGGCGGCGCGGACGCGCGCCGGTCCACGCAGTTGCGCCGCGCCGGTGTCGAGCTCGGGGTCGCCTTCCAGATCCGAGACGATTGGCTGGGCACCTGGGGCGACACCGAGGTCACCGGCAAGGGCTGCGGTGGCGACCTGGCGCGTCGCAAGATCACCTACCCCGTCGTCGTCGGCCACGCGCAGCTGCGCGGCGCGGCGCGGCGCGAGTTCCGGCGCCTCTACTCCCGCCCGGGCGGCGACGAGGATCGCATCCTCGAGCTCCTCGACGATGCCGGGGCGGCCGACGCGGTCACCTCCGAGCTGAAGCGCAGGAGCCGGTCGGCCCTGCACCTGGTGGAGGCGTGCGGGCTCGCCGAGGGCGCCGTCGACGACTTCCGCGAGATCGTCGAATTCATCGCAGAGAGGAGGGCGTGAAGATGGCCCAGACAAGCCCGACTCCCGAATCGGTGGGCATGCTGACCTCGACCCGCAAGGCTGAGCACCTGCGCATCAACCTCGAAGAGGACGTCGATGCCAAGGGTGTGCGCACCGGCTTCGAGTGCTACCGGTTCATGCATTGCGCGCTCCCCGAGGTCGACCTCGCCGACGTCAGCACCGCAACCGAGGTGCTCGGCTGGCAGCTGGCGTCGCCACTGTTCATCTCGTGCATGACCGGTGGCACGGAGACGGCCCACCGCATCAACTGCGTTCTCGCCGAGACGGCGGAGGAGCTGGGCATCGCGCTGGGGCTGGGGTCCGCTCGGGTTCTCCTCGAACGCCCCGAGGCGCTGCCCAGCTTCGCCATCCGCGACCTGGCCCCGTCGGTGCCGGTCTTCGCCAACCTCGGGGCGGTGCAGCTCAACCGCGGTGTCACCGCCCGCGACTGCGGCCGTCTCGTCGACATGCTCGGCGCCAACGCGCTGGTGCTGCACCTCAACGCGCTGCAGGAGGCGCTGCAGGCCGAGGGCGACACCTGCTTTGCGGGGTTGCTTGAGCGCATCGGGACCGTGGCGGCCCAGCTCGACGTCCCGGTCGTCGTCAAGGAGGTGGGCTGGGGTATCGCCCCTGACCTCGTGACCGCGCTGCTCGAGGCCGGCGTGGCCGCGGTCGACGTGGCCGGCGCGGGCGGCACCTCGTGGAGCGAGGTCGAGCGTCATCGCCTCGGCGACGGACCGGCCGCGCGCACCGCCGCGGCGTTCGCGGGGTGGGGCATTCCCACCGCCGTGGCGCTGACCCAGGCCCGCGCCGCCGCGCCCAGCGGGGTCATCTTCGCCAGCGGTGGCGTGCGCAGCGGGCTGGACGTGGCCATTGCCGCGGCCCTCGGCGCCGACCTGGTCGGCGTGGCCGGGCCCTTCCTGCGCGCCGCCGCCGAGGGAACGGAGGCGTGTGCCGACCTCGGACGCGAGTGGATCGACGTCCTCCGCATCGCCATGTTCTGCACCGGCTCGGCCGACCTGGCGTCGCTGCGCGCCGGTGCTCGCCTGGTCCGCGACGACGGCGGCCCCGTGCCTGGCGGCGCCGACGGGGTCACGCTGGTCACCAGCCTCATCGAGACCATCTCCGACCTGCGCGGCACCCAGGTGACACGCACCGCCGCACGGGGATGACCCTGCTCTCGCCGGCTCCGCCACAGGCCGAGCTGGCCAACGCGGACGCGTTCTGCCGCCGCCTCGCGCGGCGCCATTACGAGAATTTCACGGTCGCGTCGGCGGTGCTTCCTGCCGAACTGCGCGTCCACCTGGCCCGCATCTATGCGTACTGCCGCGTCACCGATGACCTCGGAGACGAAAGCCGTTCGGACGCGCGCCTGCATGCATGGTGCGACGAGGTGTCCGCCGCGCTCGCGGGCGACGGTCTGCCCAGCCACCCCGTGCTGCTTGCCCTGCGCGAGACGGTGACCGAGTGCTCCATCCCGCTGCAGCCATTCCTGGACCTGATCAGCGCCAACCTGCAGGACCAGAGGGTGACCAGCTACAGGTCCTGGACCGAGCTCCAAGCCTACTGCCAGCTCTCGGCAGCGCCGGTGGGGCGCATGGTGCTGGCCGTGCTCGGCATCCGCGGCGAGCGGGCCGAGCAGCTGTCCGACTCGGTCTGCATCGGCCTGCAGCTGGCCAACTTCGCGCAGGACGTGGCCGTCGACGCCCGCCTGGGCCGCTCTTACCTGCCCGAGGACGAGGTGGCCACTCTGGGCATGCACGGCGCCATACGCGCACTCTGCGAGCGCGCCGAAAATCTTCTCGACGAAGGCCGTGAGCTCGAAGACATGACGGTGGGACGGCTGCGCGCCCAGCTGGCCATGTACAGGCTCGGCGGCACCGCAATCCTCGACGCCATCCGGCGCGCGGCGTTTCGCACGGACCTGGTCAGGCCGCAGGTGAGCAGCACCGTCAAGGCCCGGCTGGCCGCCGAGGCGATCACGCTGCTTGCCGGCGACCACGATGGCAACACCGCGACGAGCCAGGGCATCGTCGAGGCCGAGCGCGCCTGTCAGCGCCTGGCGCGGCGCGATGCCGCCAACTTCTACTGGGGCTTCATCGCGTTGGCCCGTCCCCAGCGCACCGCGATCTACGCCCTGTACAACTTCGCCCGTCAGGTCGACGACGCCGTCGACTCACCCGGCGTCGTGGACCCCGGCCCGCGGCTCGACGAGATGCGACGTCGTCTGCGCCGCGCCCTCGCAGGCGAACCGGATGACGAGGTGACCAC
>DATBCJ010000227.1:0-1780 GCA_036270565.1 Candidatus Dormiibacterota bacterium
AGGGGATCGTACGCGTCCGGGGCCTGCGGTCATCGCCCGTGGTCAGAGGGGGGCGAGCACCAGGCCGGTGGGGACCTTGGGGTAGAAGTACGTCGACTTCTGCGGCATGACCTCGCCCGCGTCGGCAACGGCGATCACCTCCGCGGTCGTCGCCGGGTTGAGGCAGAAGCCCAGCCGCGCCTGCCTCGTGGCCACCGCCGACTCCACCTGCTCCACCGACCGGGTGTAGCCCAGGGCTCCTTCGCGGATGGCGTCGGCGTCGGCGCCCGCCGGTGCGAGCACCTCCTCCTGGAGGACGGTGACGTCGAGGGCCTGGCGTGGCGATGCGGTGGGGCGGCGGGAGCGCGAGAGCAGCGCGCTGCCCTCGTGCGAGCGAACCGCAAACGCGTGCCGGCTCTCTCGAAGTGGCCCCGCCATCGCCAGCGCGGAGGCGAGGCTGTCGGCGGCCTCGATGTCCCAGCCGTCGTCGAGGCGCGTCCAGAGGTCGTCGAGGCTGTAGGCCGCGTGGGGTCGCGGCTGAAGCAGGCGATGGGTGGGGAGGAGGCTGATCCCTGGGTCATCGGCGTCACAGACGTAGACGAGGGCGAACTGGGAGTCGGCCCCCGGGGCGTCGCCGGCCGCGGCTCGCTCCGCGGCGTAGGCGGCGGCGGTCTCGTACCGGTGGTGTCCGTCGGCGACGTACAGGGTCGCGCCCATGCTCGCCTCGTGGATCGCCGCCACCGCGGCAGGGTCGTCGACCACCCAGAGCAGGTGCTTCTCCGACCCGAACTCGCCCTCGATGCGGCCGCCCGCCACCGCCGGCGCGGCGGTCGCCTCCTCGAGGAGGGCGCCCAGCCCGGGCGCACCGCGCCACACAGCGAACACCGCGCTGGTCTGGGTGCGCGTCGCCCGCATCAGCGAGAGCCGGTCTTCCCTGGGGCCGCTCAGGGTTCGCTCGTGTCTACGCAGCTCACTCTGCTCCCAGGGCAGCGCAGGCACCCGGGCGAACAGGCCGCGGCGCATCTGGGGGCTGCCGTCGGGCATGGTGAAGCGCATCTCGCTGACGTAGAAGCTGGGCGACTCGTCGTGCACCAGGACGCCGAGCTGCAGCCACGATTCGAGGTGGGCCCGGGCGCGGGTGTAGCGGTCCTGGACCCCGGCCACGTCGTCGGGGAGCTCCTGCCCGTAATCGACGCGGACGATGTTGCGAAGGTCGCGCCCGTAGAGGGCCTGCTGCTGCTCGGCGCTGATCACGTCGTAGGGCGGAGCCAGCACGCCGCCGAGGTGTACCACCGCGGGGTTGTACCGGATCGCGCGCAGCGGCTCGAGGTCTGCCATGGCCGCGAGTCTGCGTGAAGCGACGGCCCTAGCCGCCGCTGCCGCGGTCCAGCGCCACCATGATGGCGGCCACCAGCGCGCGTGCGGTCGGTTCGGTGAGCTCGACGGCCACCCGAGCCGACGGTCCCTCCCGTGGGGCGACGAAATCGATGTTCAACGTGTGCTCGGCGGCGGTGTGCACGGGGTGATCGAAGTAGACGCTGGCGTCGGTGACGCTGAACCAGCCGTGGGGGCCCTTGCCGCTGCCGGCGACCTTGACGTGCTCGGTCACGTACGTGCACATCCCCTCACCCCCCGGCCAGGAGCCGTTGGAAGAACGCGTCGATGAGCACCCATCCCCGCTCAGCCGCGTCGGGAGCGTAGCTGGGCTTGTCGTTGGAGAAGAAGCCGTGGCCGGCGTTCTCGAAGGTGTGGAACTCGTGCTCCTTGCCGGCCTCGTTGAGGACTCGATCGAGCTCCGCGA
>DATBCJ010000228.1:0-1589 GCA_036270565.1 Candidatus Dormiibacterota bacterium
CGCCCGCATCCTCATCGTCGAGGACCACGAGGCGGTCGCCGATGCCATCGCGCGTGGCTTGCGTCTGCATGGCTACGCGAGCGCGCACCAGGGAGATGGCCACGGCGCGCTCGCGGCCCTTGACAGCGATGAGGTCGACGCGGTCATCCTCGATATCGGCCTGCCCGGGATCGATGGGCTGGAGGTCTGCCGGCGGGTTCGCGCCGCGGGCAACCGCATCCCGATCCTCATGCTCACCGCGCGCGATGCCATCGCGGATCGGGTTGCTGGGCTGGACGCCGGCGCCGACGACTACCTCGTCAAACCATTCGCGCTCGAAGAGCTGCTGGCCCGCATCAACGCGCTGCTTCGCCGCCTGCCCCCAAGCGACGCCAGGCCGCTGACCCACGCCGGCGTGGCCATGGACCCGGTGAACATGGTTGCCACCAGGGACGGTCGGGTGTTGGAGCTCACCCGCACCGAATGGCACCTGCTCGAGCTCTTTCTTCGCAATCCAGGGCGCGTGCTAACCCGTTCGGTCATCTTCTCGTCGGTGTGGGGATACGACTTCGGCTCGGCCAGCCGCTCCCTGGAGGTGTACGTGGGCTACCTGCGCCGCAAGTTGGAGGAGGCCGGGGAGCCGCGCCTCATCCAGACGGTGCGCGGCTTCGGCTACCGGCTGGAACGGCCGTGAGCCTCCGTGCACGCCTGGCCGTTCTCACCGGCGCCGCGGTTGCGTTCGCTGTGGTGGTCGGCGCCATCCTCAGCTACAACCTCGTGCGCGATCAGCTCTACCAGCAGGTCGATGACAGCCTGCGCGCTCGGATCAGCGAGCTGACGTCGTTCAGCGTCGCCATTGGTGACGCTGGCACCGGCGGTGGCAAGCAGATCCAGATCGTCGCTCAGCACCCGGCAGGTCAGACATCGGGCAGCCTCACCTGTCCGGCAGGGGGAAATGGGGCGTCACCAAATCCCGCACCCACTCCCGTTCCGGTGCCGCCGGGATGCACACCCCCTCCCACCCAGTCGGGAAACATGCCCGCATTCGCAGGCGCGGTGATGGCCGTTGGTGTGCCGTCGACGTCGCTGGGCGCGGCGGCGAGCTTCACGCAGTTCATCACCTCTCAGGGCGACAGGGCGCTGTCGCCCGGAGAGGTCGATAAGCTGCCGGTGAACGTCACCGACCGTGCGGTTGCGGCGGGCCGCGCACCGACCACGCTGCGCACCGACACCATCGACGGGGTGCGGGTTCGCGTCGCCACCGCCCAGATGCCCGGTGCCGTCGCCAGCCACGGCGTGGCCGTCATGGTGGCGCGCCCACTCGATGAGACCGAGGCCGTGCTGGCCAACCTGCGCGAGCTCCTGGTGCTCATCGGTGCCGCGGGGGTTGCGCTGGCAGCTGGGCTCGGTGTCTTCGTAGCTCGGACCACGATGCGCCCGGTGCGGCGCCTCATCGCGGCCACCGACCACGTGGCGGGAACGCGTGACCTGAGCCGGAGAATCCACGTCCGCGGCGGCAGCGAGCTCGACCATCTCGCGATGAGCTTCAACGACATGCTCGCCGCCCTGGAACGTTCCGAGGCGACCCAGCGGCAGCTGGTGGCCGACGC
>DATBCJ010000229.1:0-4098 GCA_036270565.1 Candidatus Dormiibacterota bacterium
CATCCCGCCGCTGAGGTCGTCCTGAGCCCCGATGCGCGTGAAGATGCGGTCGCACACACCGATCCGCGCCCGGGTGGCGGGCACGAAGCTGCCCACCTGGGCGAGCAGGGTGATCAGCGCAACCTGGCGCAGGTACGTCGACTTGCCGGCCATGTTGGGACCGGTGAGCACGACGATCCGCTCCGCGGCATCGAGACGGCAGTCGTTGGGCACGAACCGTCCGGCGCCCAGCGCCTGCTCCACCAGGGGATGGCGGCCCTGGTCGACGTCGAGCACGCCCGACGAGTCGACCAGCGGGCGCACCCACCGCTGATCGGCGGCGACGCAGGCCAGCGAGCGGTGCACGTCGATGAGCGCCACCGCCTGGGCCGCGTCGAGCAACGCTGCGGCGTGGTCGGCCACCTCGGCGGTGAGCTGCTCGAGCAGCTGCTGTTCGCGCGCCAGCGCACGGTCGCGCCCGCCCAGCACCGTGCTCTCGCGCTCCTTGAGGTCGGCGGTGATGTAGCGCTCGGCGCCGACCAGGGTCTGTTTGCGCACGTACTCCGGCGGCACGGCATCGCGATGGGCGTTGGAGACCTCGATGTAGTACCCGAACACGCGGTTGTAGCCGACCTTGAGCGAGCCGATCCCGCTGCGCCGCCGCTCGACCCCTTCCAGCTCGGCGATCCACGCCCGCGCCCCGGCGCCCGCAGCGACCAGCTCGTCGAGCTCTGCGTCGGCTCCGGGACGGATGCAACCGCCGTCGCGGGCGGTCGCCGGGGGGTCGTCGACGAGCAGAGTGCGCAGCCGCGCTGCCAGGCCGTCAGGGGCGACGCACCGCGCGGCCGCGGCAACCAGCTCGCCTGACCGGACGCGCGAGAGGATGTCCTGCACCGCGGGAAGTGCCGCGCACGCCTGGCGAATGGCGCCGAGGTCGCGCGGGCCGGCACTGCGCTGCACGCACCGAGCCACCAGCCGCTCGAGGTCGCGCACCGCGGCGAGGGCCTCGCCGAGCGTGTCCCGCAGCCGGGTCGCGTCAACCAGCTCGTCCACGGCGTCGTGACGCGCCAGGATCAGCACGGGCTCGGTGAGCGGTTCGAGCAGCCGGGCCCGCAGCAGCCGGGCGCCCATCGGTGTGCGGGTGCGGTCGAGAAGGGTCGCCAGCGACGCGCCCGATCCGCTGAGTGGCGCCAGCAACTCCAGGTTGCGCCGGGTCTGGGCGTCGAGCCGCATGGTGGCGCCCTCGGTGCGCCTGCGCAGGCGGACGAAGCCGTCGCTCAGCGTCAGCCGGGAACGTTCGCAGTAGGCGAGCACAGCACCGGCGGCGCGGACGGCAAGGTCGATGCCGTCGAGCGCAAGTCCGTCAAACGCACCCGCGCCGGTGACGGCGCGCAGGCGATCGGCGGCGCGCGAGGCGTCGAAGAAGGCGGGCGGGAGCATGGTGCGCACCGTTCCGGGAAGCAGCGTGGCGGGCAGCTCGGTTCCATCGTCGGCGACCAGCACCTCGGCGACGTCGAGGCGCTCGCACTCCTCGCGCAGCGCGGCGGCATCCCAGCCTCCGTTCACCTCGATGACCAGCAGCTCGCCACCGGCCGGGTCGAGGGCGGCGATACCGGTGCGGCCGTTGCTGCTCTGGAGCGCAACGCAGCGGGCCACTCGGGCCTCGTCCAGGTAGTCGGCCTCGGTCGCGGTCCCCGGGCTGAGCACGCGGGTCACCTCGCGCCGCACCAGCTTGCCGGCGACCACCTCCCCAACCTGGTCCCAGAGGGCCACGCGGCGACCAGCGTCGAGCAGCTTCCGGATGTACGTCGTCGCGGCGTGGTGGGGCACGCCACACATCGGCAGGCGCCCGGCCGCGCCGAACCCCCGACCGGTGAGCGCGACGCCGAGGATGGGTGCCGCCTCCTGGGCGTCGGCGCCGAACATCTCGTAGAAATCGCCGAGGCGGGCCATCACGATGGCGTCGGGGTACTCCGCCTTGACCGCGCGGTACTGCTGCAGGATGGGCGTGCTTCCCGCGTCCTCGAGGTCGACCATCGGCGGCAGCTCGCCGTGTTCACCGCTCTGGTGGGGCGCCGGGCCCCGGCGGTTGCGGGTCACGCTGCCGCGGTGACCGTGTCGAGCTCGAGCTGCCAGTGGGTGACCGCGGCAACCCTTCCCGCGCGCAGCTCGCCGGCGGCGGCGCTGCCCGCCGGCAGCCAGGCAACCTTGCCCTGGCGGGTGCGACCGTACGGACGCCCGTCCTCGGCGAGGCCTTCGACGAGCACCTCGACACGACCGCCGAGCAGTGCGCGGTTGCGTGCCAGCGCGATGTCGCGCTGGATGTCGAGCAGCCGGTTGAGCCGAAGCTTCTTCTCGGGCAGCGGGACATCGTCGGCACGGCGCGCCGCCGCCGTCCCCGGCCGCACCGAGTACGCCTGGATGTGCACCACGTCGTACTGCACGTCGCGGATCAGCCGCACGGTGCCCTCGAACTCCGCCTCCGTCTCGCCGCTGAAGCCGACGATGATGTCGGTGGTCAGCGCCAGCCCTGGCACCGTCTGCCTGGCGGCGTCGATCTTCTCGCGGTACTCGGCGACGCTGTAGACGCGACGCATGCGCCGCAGCAGCTCGTCGTCACCGGCCTGGACGGGGAGGTGCAACTGCTCGCACACCGACGGCAGGTCGCGCATCGCCGCGAACAGCTGGGGTACCGCGTTGCGCGGGTGCGATGTGAGAAAGCGGAGACGCCAGAGCCCCGGCACAGCGTCGACGGCGGCGAGAAGCTCGGGCAAGCCGGTGCCGCTGCTGGGGTCGCGATAGCTGTTGACGTTCTGGCCGAGCAGCGTCACCTCGCGCACCCCGCGATCGACCAGCCGGTGCACGTCGTCGACGATCTCGGCGGTTGTGCGGCTGCTCTCGCGACCGCGTACGAAGGGCACGATGCAGTAGGTGCACATCTCGTTGCAGCCACCCATGACCGGAACGTAGGCGAGCAGGCGGTCTGAGGCCGGCATGGTCACCGGGCCGTCGACGTCGCCGCCGTACAGCGCCTGGAGGCGCGCGAAGAAACCCTCGGGCTCGCGAACGTCGAACATGTAGTCGAGGTCGGCCATACGGTCGAGCAGGGCTGACCCGTGCTCCACCGCCATGCACCCGGTCAGCGCGATCGCCCTGCCCGGCCGGGCCCTCTTCCACGGGATCAGCTCCTTGAACTTGCCGTACACCTTCTGCTCGGCGTTGGAGCGAACCGCACAGCTGATCAGCACGGCGATGTCGGCGTCGTCGAGCGGGACGTCGGGAACGAAGCCGATCTCCGCGAATGACTCGGCCAGGCGCTCGTGGTCGGCGTCGTTCATCTGGCAGCCGATGTGCCAGAGGTGCACGCGAGGGGGCCGCCCCAGCACCGGCACGATCGGCTCGCGGGTGCGCACCGCCACGTCACCACCGGCGCGCTGAGCAAGCGGAAGCGGCCGGAAGTGCGTCGCGGACTGACTAAGTGTGGGGAGATACACGCTCGGGCCCAAGCCTAGCGAGTAAGCGGCAGCGCTGCGACCCATGTATGGATGGGCAGCCCGCTAACACCCGCCCCTGCACCGTTCCAAAGCAAGAGGCGGGAGGGCGGCGGCGTCGCGGAGGGAGCATCCGCAGCAGCAAGGAGATCCACTCGGCGAAGCCGAGTTAGCTCCGAAGCGCCCGCGAGGACAGCGACCGGAGCGACGCCGTCGCCCTCCCGCCGGCCCCCCTTTGCGGTCTCTAGCGCTGCTCGACCAGAAGCCGGATGCCGGTGCGTTCCTCGCCGTCGATCGAGATGTCGATGAACGAGGGGATGCAGACCAGGTCGATGCCCCCCGCCGCCACGTACCCGCGGGAGATGGCGATCGCCTTGACGGCCTGGTTGATGGCACCGGCACCGATGGCCTGCACCTCCACCCGGTGCTGGGTGCGCACCACCCCGGCGATCGCACCGGCGACGGCCACCGGCTTGCTGGTCGCTGAGACCTTGAGAATTTCCATGGGGTCCGACCCCCCCTTTGGGGACCTTTGCGAGGGCGGTTGCTGAGACGTGATCATGAGATTGTCGCGATTGTGGGGCGACGCGGCGAATCGCGGGTTTCCCCGCGATGCAATCGTTACTTC
>DATBCJ010000230.1:0-8527 GCA_036270565.1 Candidatus Dormiibacterota bacterium
TACGCCAGCACCACCGCCTGCACACGGTCGCGCAGATCCAGCTTGACCAGCATGTGCGACACGTGCGTCTTCACCGTGGTCTCGCTGACGTGCAGCTGGGCTGCGATCTCATTGTTGGAGCATCCTCGTGCCACCAGCTGCAGCACGTCGCGTTCGCGCTCGGTCAGCTGCTCCAGCTGAGGGTTGCGCGTCGGTGCGACGGTCAGTTGCGCCACCACGCGGTCGAGCAGCCGCCGGGTGACGGTCGGCGCCAGCAGCGCGTCGCCTGCCGCGACCACGCGCACGGCGCGCACCAGCTCCTCGGGCGGTGCATCCTTGAGCAGGAACCCGCTTGCCCCCGCTCGCAGGGCCTCGACGACGTACTCGTCGTGGTCGAACGTGGTGAGGATGATGACGCGGTGGTCGCGCAGTCGCCGGGTTGCCTCGACCCCGTCCATGCGTGGCATGCGGATGTCCATGAGCACGACGTCGGGGCGAGTGGTGACCGCCGCCTCGATGGCGCTGACCCCGTCACCCGCCTCGCCGACGACGTGAATGTCGCCCTGCGCCTCGAGGATCATGCGAAAGCCGGCGCGCATCAGCTCCTGGTCGTCGACCAGCAGCACGCGGATCACCCCGGGCCTCCCGCGGGCAACAGTGGCAGGGTGGCTCGCACCGCGAACCCACCGCCGGGCACCGGCCCCGCGAACAGCTCGCCGCCGAACAGCGCCACGCGTTCGCGCATGCCAACCAGTCCGTGTCCGGCACCCCCAGTGGCGGAACCATTGGTGGGCCCGTCATCGGTGATGCGCAGCTCGAGCATGTCATCCGCGACCTGGACGCGGACCCGACAGTGCGAGCTCGGCGCATGACGCATCACGTTGGTCACCGCCTCCTGGACGATGCGAAACGCGCTGAGGTCGACGCCGACGGGAATCGTGCCGCGCCGCCGGTCCTCGATGACCAGCTCGATGTCGACCCCGGCCGCGCGCGCCTGTGCCACCAGCGCGGGGATCTCGGCGATTGCGGGCTGCGGCGCGTGTCCGGGCGCGTCCGCGCTGCCCAGTCGCAGCAGGCCGAGCATGCGGCGCATCTCGTCCATCGCCTGCCGCCCGGTGTGCGCCATGGTCGCGGCGGTCTCACGTCCAGGGTGATCGGCGGGCAGCTGCGTCTGCAGTGCGCCCGCCTGCACAGTGATCAGCGACAGGTGGTGGGCCACGACGTCGTGCAGCTCACGCGCGATCCGCACCCGCTCCTCGGCGACCGCCTGCTGGGCGCGCAGCTCCTGTTCGCGGGTTGCCTGCTGGGCCTGGGCGCGCAGCGACTCGACGTACGCCAGGCGTGTACCCACGTAGATCCCGACCACGTACGCCGCGGCGACGGGGATGGTGGATGAGACGAACGCGCCGAAGCTCAGCCCACCGCGCGAGACCACGTATCCGGTGAGGAGGATGGCGACGCTGGCAGCGCTCAGCGGCAACGAGAGCCGCCACGGCATCCGCGCGGCCACCGTGTACACGCCGACCAGCACCAGCGGGTGCACCAGGAAGGACGAGCCGAGCGCCGCCTCGACCAGGAGCGCGCCGAGGATGACACCGAGCGTCACCAGCGGGTGGCGGCGGCGCACCAGCAGGGCGGCGAGTGGCACCGCTGTCACCGCGAACAGCGCCGCCCTGCCCGGGCCCACGCGAGGGATCTCGTCGGTGCTGCTGAACAGGATGGCCACGCCGACCACCAGCAGCCCCGCGACGACGCCGACGTCGAACAGCCGCCCCGGCCATTCCCGCAGACTCCACTCCTGCGGCGCCGCGGGCACGGGAGCCGTGGTTGAGCTCATGTCAGCGCCAGCCTACGACCATCTCGGGCCGAGAACGAGCTTTCACGCGCTCGCGACGTTCACGCGTCCTGGGTGGCCGTCCGCCAGGTGCCGAGGGCGATCGCCACCACGATCCACGCGACCACCACGGCGACGGCGGCACCGAGCGTGACGGTGATCGAATCCACGTGACTCAGCTGGACGGTGTCGGTGGCGCCGGGCAGGAAGCGGTCCAATGCGAAGCTGGAGACCAGCTGGCGCCAGCTGCCGAACACGCTGATGCGCTCGATCGCCCGCGACCCGGCCAGCTCCCACGCGATCATCACGCCGATGGCGGTGCCACGAGACCGCAACAGGGCGGCGAGGCCGAGCGTGACGGTGTAGTTGAGCACGGCAAGCGCCAGTAGCCAGCCGGCGCCGATGAGCAGGCTGGCCGCGTCGGGCGTGGGGGTACCGTCGGCGAGGACGAACGAGGCCAGCACCTCGACGGCGTAGCCCGCCGCGAGCAGCGGCAGGAGCAGCATCAGTCCACCCGGGATGCGCACCAGGGCGAGCTTGACGCGCGACTGGCCGGTGGCGACCAGGCTGCGGAACACTCCCGAGGAGACGTCCTGCGCGCCGGCGGTGGCGCCGATCAGCACCGCGGCAAGTCCGCCGGCGATGGTGAAGAGATCGAGACTGTCGGTGAAGCCGTGCAGGCCACCGGCGGGGCCGTTGTTGATCGGATCGACGGCGTGGTAGATGGAGATGATCGCGTTGACCAGCACCACGCTCACCGCGCAGAGGACGGTGGACAGGATGACCAGGCCGCGGCGGGTGCGCAGCTTGAGGAACTCGGCGTTGACCATCGGGAGCACGCGGTTCATGCGGGGATCTCCTCTGCGCTTTGCAGGCGTGACGTGATGTCGAGGAAGCGCTCCTCCAGCGTGACCCGCGCGGGCTCGAGGCGTGAGACGGCGATGCCGGCGGTGACCAGCACGCGATTCACCGCCGCCGCGGCGTCCGCGGATGACAGCGTGCAGAGCAGAAGGCCGGCTTCGTCGACCTTCACCTCGCGCACCATCTCCTGGTGTTCGAGAATCGTCACCGCCCTCGCGTTGTTGTCACAGGCGACCAGAACCTGGTGGGCGGCGCCGTCGCGGAGGTCGGCGAGACGTCCCTGGCGGATCAGCTTGCCCCTGTCGATGATTGCCACCCAGTCGCACGTCTTCTCGATCTCGTCGAGCATGTGCGAGGAGATCAGAACGGTGCGGCCCTCGTGCACCAGGCTGCGGACCAGCCCGCGAAACTCCTGGATGCCGGCGGGGTCGAGCCCATTCATCGGCTCGTCGAGGATGAGCAGGCGGGGGTCGTTGAGCAGGCAGCGGGCGATGCCCAGCCGCTGACGCATCCCCAGCGAATAGGCGCCCACAGGCTCGTCCGCGCGAGCGTGCAGCCCGACGCGGTCCAACACCTGTGGGATGCGCGCGGTTGCCTCGTCGGTGAGCAGCGCGCTGACGATCTTGAGGTTCTGCCGGCCGGTGAGATGGTCGTGGAAACGCGGCTCCTCGACGACGGCGCCGACCCGGGCGAGAGCCTTGGCGTGCTCGCGCGGCATCGCATGGCCCATCACCTGCATGGTCCCGGCGGTGGCATGGGTGAGCCCGAGCAGGGTGCGGATCAGCGTCGTCTTACCCGCGCCGTTGGGCCCGAGCAGGCCGAACGCGACCCCGGCGGGGATGCGCAGGTCGACGCCGTCGACCGCGGCGCGGGCGCCGAAGTGTTTGGTGAGGCCGTGCGTTTCCACCAGGATGTCGGCGGGGATGCGCGTGGCGGGTCGGTCGGGAGCGAGAGTTTCCATGAGGGTCACGCTACCGCCCATCGGCCGCGGCCGCGTCCGGCCGGAGGATGAAATTGGCGACAGGTGCTCCTCCTTGCGGAGGAGGCTCGCAGGCGGCGACTACTCGGCGGCCGCCTCGATCGCCGCGGCCAGCACACGGGCCGCGCGCATCGAGTACCTCGGCGCCGCGCGAGCGATCCAGGCCCCCTCTCGCCAGTTGCGTGGGTCGAGCACGGCGCGTCCCGGATGCTCCCACGCCGGGGAGATCTCGCGTGCGGGCGTGTCCATGACCACCCGCACCGCGGCCACCCGCGGGACCATGCCGGCGAGCAGCGCGGTCTCCATGTCGACTGCGGCGAAGCCGCGGCCGGCCCACAGCGCGCGCCCGGCACCGGTGACCAGCCCGTCCGCGGACAGCAGAGGCAGCGTCACGGTCGGGTAGCCGAGCCGCCGCGACGCCGTCACCAGGGCTGTGCACCACGCCGCGTCGCATGGAATCAGCGTTCCGTCCTCGCGCGCTACTTGAGCGGGTATCACCACGGTGCCCGACGCCAGCTCGGGCGCCAATCCGCCTGCGAGGCCGACGCTGAACACAACGTCCGTGGTCAGCCGGGCGCGGTCCAGCGTGGCCAGCCCGATGCCGGCACGCACGAGTCGCAGGCCCGGTGCGCGGCGTCGCACCGGGCGCGCCTCCACGCCCATGGCGACGACGACGGTCACCTGAGCGGGGTCGAGGTGCTGATCCCGGTCGCTCATGGCGTGGGCCACCGTAGCAGCGGCGGGGTCAGAGGCCGGGCGGGAACGTGAACGGCGCAGCGGGCACGTTGCCGTTGACGTCGAGCTGGATGAGGGTGTGCACGCCCAGCGGGATGCTGCGGAGGTCGCCGCTGTACACCTGCCCATCGAGGTAGGCCACCACGGTGCCGGTCGCCGGGCCGACGTGGGTGGCGTCGAGCGCGATCCCCCAGATGTCGAACCAGTTGCCCAGCGTGAAGGTTCGCTGCACGGGCGACTCGATGTGGATGATCCCGTCGGCGGTGTGTGAATGAAGCCAGTAGAAGCATGAGCCGCCCGTGACGTAGGGGGCTCCGTTCACCTCGGACTCCTGGCGTGGCGGCGTGATCCCGATCCCCTCGGGCACCGTGCGCGGCGAGCCGCCGACGTACACAGCGAGGTGCGCGTGGATGTGGAAGACCAGCTGCTCGTTGCCCAGGCACTGGATGCCGTCGATGGGCTGCCCGACGACAGAGGCGCTGGGCGGGGCCAGGACCGCAGGGGTTGGTGCCGGCGAACCCAACGGGGTGCCGAATGGAGGGGGCGTCGTCGCGCTGCCACCGCCATGAAGCGCGAACGCGATGGCCACGCCCGCGCCCACCACCACGACGGTGAGCAGGCCGAAGCCGGCGCCGGAGAGCGGCCACAGTCGCCAGCGGCTCGGCCGCCTTGCCGGCGCGCCCCGGCGGCGCGGTGCGGTGACCCGCCGCGCGCCCTGGGTCTGCGCCGTCGATGGCTTGGCGGTCGGCTGCGGCGCGGGTTGGGCAACGGCTTGCGCCGCCGGCTTGCGCGGTTGCTGCCGGCGCGACTGCGGTTTGCGTCGGCGGCTCACAACCTGAACTCCGGCTCACGGCAGAGCCCTGCGCGCATCACGACGCGCAGCCTGGGGGAGTGGTGAGCACCCCGACCCCGCCCACAGTGACGGTCTCATCGGTGAGCAGCGGCGGGGCGTACTCGCGGTGGGAGGTGGTGACCAGCTCGACGCGCAGCGTGTGTTCACCACGCGCAACCGTCACGACCGCGGCATCGACGTCGACCTCGGCCACCTGGCGACCGTCCACGCTGATGCTCAACAGCCGCCCGCTGCCTGGCACAGCCGATCCCGTGGCGCAGACGCGCACGGCCAGCGGGCTGGTCACCACAGCCCCAGCCGGCGGCGACACGATCCGCAGCGAGACGCCGGCCGGCGCCGGTGGCGTCGCTGGGATCGCCGCGTAGACCGCCACGGTCGCGACCAGGCCGACGCCGGACGCGGCCAGGCAGGCGCGACGCAACCGCCCCGACACGGCCATCGCTGCCACGCCGCCTCCGAACAGCACCGTGCCGGTGATCCACAGCGGCCACACCGGTCCGCCCCCAAGGATGTGCGCCAGCATCACCCGCCCCTCACCGCAACAGAACGGCCAGCGGCGCGCCCAGCGTGCGCAGCGCGGACGGCGACGAGGTGGTCTCCACGAGCGGCTGCGCGAGCAGCCACAGGGACGTCATCGTGTAGCCAACCATGGCGACGATCCACGGCCACTCGCTGCGTCGCGCTGCCGCCACGTTGCGCGCGGCGTGTCCGAGGAAACGGTGCGCCTGCACCACCGCGACGATGTGCACGAAGATGATCAGCACCACCTGGAAGTACCAGACCACCGAGGATGGCAGCAGGTTGGGATTGATCTCGTAACTGTCGTTGAACGGCGCCGGCAGCAGCTTCATCCCCTCGATGCCCGCGGGGTTGCCGAGCAGCGGGATGAACAGCTGGCCGTTGATGACGATGTACTCCGCGTTGTGCGCCACGAGGTAGCCGAAGGCGATCGGCAGCAGCGAGGGCAGCAGCCCGGCGAGCACGTCGAGGGTCGAGCCCTTGAGGTTGCCGGCGCGGCGGACCAGCGTCGCGAAACCACCGAATAGGCCCCAGGCCACCCCGACCAGGGCGGCGAAGACCGCCGTCTGCAGCAGTTCGAACGGCACCCCGTTGAGCGGAATGCTTGTGCGAAAGGTCTTCCACGCGGGCGTCGACAGGAGGCCGTCGAACGACACCGACACCAGCAGCAGGAGCACGAAGGTGATGCGGCTGGCGTCGGCCGCAAACGGAACGCGCAGGCCCCCTCCCAGGCCCCGACGACCAGCGGCACCGAAGCGGAACCAGCCGAGCCGTCCCCAGGTGGCGAAGAGAACCGAGAAGACCTCGGCGCGGTCGGTCCACGTCGCCGCGCCGAAGAACAGGCCCCCGACCGCGCTGACCACCGCGTAGATGGCCAGACCGGTCGCGGCAAAGCCCGGCCTGGTCGCGTCGCCGTTGAAGATCAGCTCGCCGCAGGCCAGAGTGAAGAACAGGGCGGCCGCCGGCCACCAGCCCAGCCATCGCGGCCACCGCACCACGTCCCTGTCGCCCAGCAGGGCGCTGCGCAAGCCCGGACGGTCGAGCGCCCGCGCCAGCGCGGCGAAGGGGTTGAGCGGACGCGTCCAGTCGCCGATGACTCCGCATGAGATGGGTACCCCCACCCACACGAGCAGCCAGAAAAACGTCGGCACGATGTTCTCGGCGACTGCCTGTGAGCCCACCCAGCCGGCGAGGATCAACCCGGCGGTGAAGAGAACCGCGATCACCCAGCGAACCGGGGCGGGACGGCGCAGCTGGGTGCGGTCGGCGTAGCTGGCCTCGCCGGCTGTGGCCGGAGCCACCGCGCGGGGCAGAACCAACAGGAACGAGGCGAAGACGACGAGCGCTCCGCCGAAGACGAAAAGCCAGAGTGGGACGGGGAGGTCGTAGCGTTTGCCGAACGCGTGGGCGAGTATCGGCCGCACTCCGAGCATTCCGTCGCCCCCGACGGCGTGGATGGTGCCGGTCAACAGAGGTCCCTCCGAAGTCTGATCGGTCGCGACCGTGTACAGCGGCCGCGGAAACGTCGGTCAGGCGGGGGAGAGAGCCGGCGGGGGCCGTTGCCACAGCGCGCTGCCGAGCAGCAGCTGCGTCGCGGTCACATGGCGTCGGGGACCTGCCGGCGCGGAGGTGCTTCGGCTCCGCTCCCACAACGCCTGCGTCAGGCGCTCGAGTCTCTGGACGGCGCCGTGGCGGCGGCGGATGAGGACCAGCGCAGCGGTGAGGATGGTGGCCAGGGCCAGCGCCACGGCGGCCTGGATCCACATCGCCGCGCCGCCGCCGTCCAGGAGTGGGCCGAACCCGCCCGCGGGGATGCCCCGCAGAGCGCGCTCCAGGTTCTCCTGGACCAGGTAGACCGCGCACTGCAGGGTGGCCAGCGGCAGGGCCAGCGCCAGCACCCCCGCCAGGGGCGAGGGCATCGACGCCGGCGGTGGGGCAGCGCGGCCACGACGCCCGGCAGGGGACGGGACGGCTGAGAGATCACCACGACGCAGCCGCGCCAGCAGCCGCGCCGAGGTGTCGAGCCGGCGGCCCAACGCCAGCCAGGCGCGAACCAGGGCGGCGGCGCCGAGAGCCGCCGCCGCCAGCAGCGCCCCGGCGAGCGGCAGCATGTAGTCGTGGACGCCACCGCCAAGGCTCGCCTCGAGCCCGGCGACGCCGGCCACGCGGTAATAGCTGATGCCGTGGCCGATCCATTCACCGAAGAGTGCGGTGACGACAACCGCGGTGACGGCGAGACGTCGGCGCATCACCCCGACAGTATGGCCGAGCGTCGCCCGCCCACCGCCGCGAGTGCAACGCCCGCGGCCAGTTCCGGCCAGGTAGTACGCTCGCCTCGAGCTCGCGCGCTCGTCCCCATGCAGAAGCACACACGCCGCGTGGTCGCGCCCGGCGCCGCCGCGCTCATCGCCCTCGTTCTCAGCGGCTGCAGCCTGCAGCCCGACGTGTCGACGCGTGTCCAGGCTCCGAACTACACCAGCCAGCCGGCGCCGCCGCTGGACGGCACAACGCTCAGCGGCGGCCGCATCGACCTGGCGAGCCTCCGCGGTCACCCGGTCGTGGTGGACTTCTGGGCCTCCTGGTGCGGGCCGTGTCGCGCCGAGCAGGACGAGCTCAACGGCCTGGTCGCCAGGTACACCGCGCGTGGCGTGCAGTTTGTGGGCGTTGACATCCGAGACGACAGCGCCAACGCCAGCGCGTACGTCCGCCAGTACCACGTCAGCTATCCGAGCGTCTTCGACCCGGCATCCGACGACGCGGCCAGCTT
>DATBCJ010000231.1:0-3051 GCA_036270565.1 Candidatus Dormiibacterota bacterium
CATGGACTATCCGGCGACCTTCGACGCCACCGCGGCGCAGGCCGCGCTCGAGGGCAGCGGCATCCGCGTCCCCCGCCTCCACGACTATGCCTGGAAGGTCTGGGACTACTGGGAGCGCCACCTCGACCCCGACCTGCCCACGGCGCAGAACATCCGCCGCGTGGCCGGCGGCAAGGTGGTGGTGATCACGGGAGCCTCCAGCGGCATCGGCCGGGCTGTCGCCGGGGCGCTGGCCGGCGCGGGCTCGACCATCATCGGTGTCGCCCGTGGCGTCGAGAAGCTCGAGGAGATGAAGGCCGAGGTGGAGGCGCGCGGCGGCACCGTCCACCTCTACCCGACCGACCTCAGCGACCCGGGGGCGTGCAAGGAGATGCTGGAGCGCGTCATTGCCGACCACGGCCGCGTGGACGTGCTCATCAACAACGCCGGACGCTCGATCCGGCGCTCGGTCATGGAGTCGCTGGATCGGTTCCATGACTTCGAGCGCACCATGCAGCTCAACTACTTCGGCGCCATCGCACTGATCATGGCCGCGCTGCCCGGCATGAAGGAGCAGGGCGGAGGCCACATCCTCAACATCACCTCGATCGGTGGCCAGACCTACCCGCCGCGTTTTTCCGCATACGTCGCCAGCAAGGCCGCGCTCGATGGCTACTCGCGCTGCCTGGCCGCCGAGGTGGCCGCGGACGGCATTCACATCACCACGGTGCACATGCCCCTGGTGCGCACCCCCATGATCGCGCCGACCGGCATCTACAAGAACTTTCCGACGATCAGCCACGAGGAGGCCGCGGACATGGTGGTCCAGGCCCTGATCACCCGCCCGCACGAGGTGTCGACGCGGCTTGGCAAGTTCGGCGAGCTCACCCACGCCACGCTCCCGGGCCTGCACAACCTGATCATGAGCGCCGCCTACCACATGCTCCCCGACAGTGGTGGCCGCTCCAAGAAGGACGGTGCTGCCGGGGACGGCGAGAAGGACGACGAGCCGGTCAGCGCCGAGGCATACGCCCTCGGCATGCTGATGCGCGGCATCCACCTCTGAGCTCCCTTGCTCTTGGCAATTTGGGCTGTGGGACGGTACGATTGCCGTCCGACGACCAGACGGGTTTGAGGTGATCGGCGTGGAGGGCGTGCGAGCACCGATTGACGTCTTTCCGATCGGCGAGCGGCCGGATCGGTGTCCATACTCGCGCGCGTTCACTCGCGAGTTCGCGGAGAGCCCGTGCTGCCCCGCCTTCCAGGCCGCGGCGTTCACGGGGACCGACCTACGCAACCGCCCCCTGGGCACCACGGTGACCTGTCAGCACCTGACCGTCGGCCAGGGCGGCTCCAACGGGGGGCGCTTCTACCCCCGCTGCGGGCTCGGCAGCGCCGAGGCGCGGCTGCACTGGCTGGCCACGGACGGCACGACGCGCCCCGACATCGCCCCGTCGCTGGAGAAGGGGGTCAGCCGGCCGCACCGAGCAGGGTGAACTCGTCGTCGACGCCCAGGGTGCGAGCGGTCGGTGAGGTCGGCACCGCGCTCTTCGCCGGGTGGGTGCGCAGCACGTAGTCAGCGAGGGGGTTGGTGACGCCGAACCAGTACTGCTCGTTCTTGTAGTGATGGAGGATGTGCGCGCGCCACACCGCGCGGAAGGCGGCCGAGCGGGGAACGTAGGTGGAGTGGATCAGGAAGTGCGACCACTCGTAGCCGAACAGGAAGGTGGTCATGGTGGCGAAGGCGGTCAGGCCGAGCCGGTGATCTGGGAAGGCGAGCCCGCCGACCGCGGCGAGGAGAAGGAAGAATCCAGCCAGCACGGGGAGGGGAACGAACACCAGTCGCACGTTGCGCGGGTCGCGGTGGTGCATGCGGTGGCGGCGCGCGAAGAGCGGGTCGATCCGGCGGCCGGCGATGCTGCGCGGGCGCAGATGGAGCAGGAAGACGTGGAGCATCCATTCGGCGAACGGCTCGATGACGAGGATGGCCGCCGCCACCTCGAGGTCGGCCAGGCTGAACCGTCCCACCGCGATGCGCGCGATCACCGCTGCCGCAGCCGCCACCCCCATCAGGCGCGGGCTGCCGTAGCCGGAGAAGACGCGCGCGGCCGCCGCCAGCGTCGGCATCCGCGGACGGTCGTCCACATTGACCGCGGTTGTGACCGGCGCGTCGACCCCGGCATTGCTCACGGTCTCGCAGTGTACGGCGGTCGCACTCCGGCCAGACCCTGCCGCGTGGAGCGCCTACGCGGACTTCGGTTCCGCCACCGATGGGGCGCCGGAGCCGCCCGACCGAGTGGCTGCCGCGACGACGCGATCGCGCCCCGCACGCTTGGCTCGGTACAGCGCCTCGTCGGCGGCCGCGATCAGCCGGGTGGGGGTGTCGGCCTGGAGGGGAAAGGCCGCCACCCCACCAGAGATCGTGATGTGCTCGCCGTTGGGCAGTGTCACCCGTGAGGTGACGGCGGTGCGCAGCCGGTCGCACAGCTCCACCCCTGAGTCGCAGTCGGTCTCGGGCATGAGCACGAGGAACTCCTCACCCCCGTAGCGATAGATGGTGTCCACGTCGCGCATCGTGCCGCGCATCACCGCCGCCACCTCCTGGAGCACCTCGTCACCGCGAGCGTGGCCGAAGGAGTCGTTGACGGCCTTGAAGTGGTCGAGGTCGACCATCGCCAGCGCCACCGAACGCCCGTATCGCGCGGCGCGGGCCACCTCACTGGCCAGCGTGCTGTCGAGGTCGTGGCGGTTGGGAAGCATGGTGAGTGCATCGGTGCGGCCCAGCTCCTCGGCCTTCTCGTACAGCCGTGCCGCTTCGATCGCGGTCGCCGCCTGGCTCGACAGTGTGTCGAGCAGCTCCATGTCGATTGTCGACATTTCCACGGCGTGGTCGGCGCCGGCTTCGATGACCCCGATGACGCGCGCGCCGACGATCATCGGCACTGCGATGGCGTGGCTCCACGGGTCGACGACACCGGTGTGCGACACCTGTTCGGGCCCCACGATTCGGCCGAACCGCGCCGCCTTGCCCATCGCCTGGTCGGCCATGGCGATCGGCTCGAGACCGAACAC
>DATBCJ010000232.1:0-6722 GCA_036270565.1 Candidatus Dormiibacterota bacterium
CGCCGGCCTGGTGCTGGTGGTCAACGGGAGGCGGGTCCACAATCGCGCTATGCTGGCCGCCGTCAGCGAGGCGTACCGCGGCCTGGTCCCGGCCGGCCGTCATCCCTTCGGCGTGCTCAGCGTCGCGGTCGACCCCCGCGAGCTCGACGTCAACGTGCACCCCACCAAGCGCGAGGTGCGCTTTCGCGACGAGCGCGCGGTGTTCGCCGCGGTGCAAAGGGCATGCTGGCGCGCGCTCGAGGGCGCGTCCGTGTACCAGGCGCCGTTGCCGCCCGCGAACGCGCTGCGCCTTGGCGACGCGGCCACAGAGTGGCTCCCCGCGGCAGCCTCACCGCCGGCTGCAGGCGTGGACGGCCGCGACGGAGTCGTGGACGCCGGCGCGTCGGGCGAGCACGCCGCTGCTCCGTGGAGCCTGCCCTCGCCCGGGACCGAGCGCACCGCGCTCGCTGCGCTGGCTCCCCTGCGCGCCCTCGGACAGCAGGGCGGGCGGTGGCTGCTGGCGACCTCCCCGGCCGGCGTCGTGGTGGTGGACCCTCACGCGGCCCATGAGAAGGTGCTCTACGCGGAGCTGCTGACGGGGTTCGCGTCGGGCAGCCTGTACGGGCAGATGCTGCTGATCCCGGCGCTGCTGGAGTGCGACGCCCGGCGCATGGAGCTGTTCGCGGTCCACGGCGAGCTGGTGGCGTCGTGTGGCTTCGCCGTCGAGGCGTTCGGGCCCACCACGCTGCGCTGCACCGCCGTGCCCGCGAGCGCCAGCGCGGCCGACCCGGCCCGGTTGCTCGGCGACCTTCTCGATTCACTGGGGGCGGGCGGCCCGGTCACCGAGCAGCGCCACCGCGCCGCGGCCCTGATCGCGTGCCACGCGGCGGTCAGGTTCGGCGACGAGCTCGCCCCCGACGCGCAGCAGCGACTGCTCGACCGGCTGGTCGCCACGCCCGGGGGCTACACGTGCCCCCACGGCAGGCCCGCGCTCGCCCTCTTTGACGACGCCAGCCTGCGCCGCATATTTCGCCGACCGGCGCTGTGAGCTCACTCAGGCGGCCGCTGGCCATCGGTGGGCCGACCGCCACCGGCAAGACGGTCCTCGCCGTCGAGCTGGCCAGCCGGCTGGGCGCCGAGCTGGTCAACGCCGACTCGCGGCAGGTGATCCGGCGGCTGCGCGTGGGCACGGCCGCGCCCACGCCGGTCGAGCTGGGTGGGGTTCCCTGCCACCTCCTCGACCTCTGCGAGCCGGGGGCCAGGTTCACCGTCGCCGACTGGCTGGAGCGCGCGCGCCGGACCCTCGACGGCCTGGACGCCCGCGGCGTCCCCGCGATCTTCGTCGGCGGCACCGGCCAGTACCTGCGGGCGCTGCGCGAGGGCTGGGATTTCGGCGGGACGGCGCCGGACGCGGCGGTGCGCGCGCAGCTCACCGACGACGCGTCGGCTCCCGGCGGCCTGGAGCGTCTCGCCGCCGAGCTGCGCGGCCGCGACCCCGATGGTGCCGCCTCCGTCGACCTGGCCAACCCCCGACGGGTCATCCCCGCCCTCGAGTTGCTCCGCGGCGGGGCGACCTCGCTGGCCGACGCACGTCGCCGGGCAGGCGGCGTGGCCGTGGACACGGTGATCCTGGACGCCGAACGCGACGTCCACCGTGACGCGCTGCAGGCACGCATGGACGGGATGTTCGCGACCGGGGCCCTGGTCGCCGAGGTGCACGCAGAGCTGCGACGCGGCACCACGCCGGCGGCGCTGCGGCGGGCGGGCATCGGCTACGCGGAGGCCCTCGCGCTCGCCGAGGGTGACATCGACGTCGAGCAGGCCCGGGCCGCGACCCTGCAGCGCACCCGGCGGTACGTCAAGGCTCAGCGCACCTGGTTCCGGCACGAGCCGTCAGTGCTGCGACTCGAACGTGGCGCCGGCGTGTCGACGAGCACGCTCGCCGACAGGGTGCTGACCGAGGTCAGCTCCGGGCGCGCAGGGCCTCGGCGAGAAAGTTCACGATGAACGCGTAGAACTCACGACGCTGCTGGGCGTCCTCCTCGCCGCTGCGTGCCTGGCCGCGACGCCGCGACTCGATCCAGGGCGGAACGCCGCTGGCTACGACGTTGTTGTCGAGGCTGACCAGCACGATCGAGTCGTCGGCCTCCTCGACGATCAGCGCGATCCGCAGGCGCACACCGGCCGGCGAGGCAAGCTTCCAGCCCATCTCCCACTGGCGCGCACCCGACTCAGAGCGCACCACGGCGACCTCGTTGTCGCGAAGCAGGTGGTCACGCTCGGTGCTGAGACTCTCGAGAAGGTTGGTCAGCGTTGGGTCGAGGTCGCGGTACAGCCAGCGAACCAGTGACGCGCCGCGGTGGCCGACGTCGGGCAGGGCTCGCGGATTGTTCGCCTTGCTGCCCAGGGCCCCAATGGTGCCGGCGTGGCGGCGGCAGTAGGTCGATCCACCGATCCTGGCGCCATGCTCGGGACACCAGTGGGTGCGGCAGGCGCGTCCGCGGCTGTCGACGTAGGCGCACACCTCGAGCGGCTGGCCGTTACAGCCGAGCTCACCGCACCGGGTCACGACCGGGGTCGGCGGCGCGTCGTCGTCCCCCGAGTCAATGCTGGGCTCGTTGGCGCGTCCGGGCATGGGTCTCACGATCCCTGGTACACCCCGTGGTGGTATCTGGCGAGCGACTGCCCCCGATGCTAGGGCGCCGTCAACGCAGCCCGATGATGGCCCGGAGACGGCTCGTTGACGGCACTGCCAAGAGACGTTGGCCGCGGCGTCGACGCCGTCCCCGGGCCGGATGGGAACATCCGTTTGCGCTAACCACGAATCCGTGGTACATTGCCCGCGCCATAGATGGCCCTGGAGGTTGAGATGACAGACCCGGTCGAGGGGCGCCAGCGCCAGATCCTCGAGTTCCTGCGCAGCCACGCCCACCACCACTCCTACCCGCCGACCGTCAGGGAGATCGGCCAGGCGGTGGGCCTGAGCTCGTCGTCAACCGTGCAGAACCACCTCAACGCGCTCGAGACCAAGGGTCTCATCCGCCGCGATCCAACCAAGTCGCGCACCGTCGAGGTGGTCGGCGCGGAGGAACGTGCGCTGCCGCTCGCCAGCAACGTGCTGCGCCTGCCCCTTGTCGGTCGGGTCGCCGCGGGCACACCGGTGCTCGCCGAGGAGAACGTCGAGGACCACATCACTGTGGGCCCCGAGCTCGCCGGCGGGGACGACGCCTACGCGCTCACCGTCCACGGCGACAGCATGATCGGAGCCGGGATCAACGATGGCGACATCGTGCTGGTCCGGCCGCGCCGGGACGCTCCCGCCAACGGGACCATCGTGGTCGCCCGGATCGAGAACCCGACCACGGGCGAAGGTGAGGTCACCGTCAAGCGCTTCTTCCGCGACGGCGGCCGCGTGCGCCTCCAGCCCGAGAATCCCGCCCTCGAGGCGATCTATCCCGACAACCTCGCCCTCGAGGGCGTGGTCACCGCCGTGATCAGGGTGATCGGCTAGCCGGTCGAGGCCACGGCTGCCGGCGTCTCCTCGTCGTCGCTGCGCGGTGGAGGCTCGGGCAGCGCACCCAGGAAGGCGTCCACGGCAGCCGCCAGCTCGGACGATGCCTCGCCGTGCACGGTGACGCGGGTGCTGCGGTCGTCATCGACGATCGCGCTCACCGCCAGCGTGGGCCGGTGGTCGAGAAGGAGCGGCAGGGCAGGGACAACCGCAAGGGGCAGGAGCACGATCAGGAGTGGGGTGAGGGCGGTGGCGATCAGCACCGCGAGGACGATGACGATGGCTGCGCCCACGGCGATGTCCGTCCCGTACCGGTAACGCCGCCGCGGACGCAGCACCAAATAGTGCGTGCCGCGTTCGGCGACGGCGATGCCGGGCAGCGGACGCGCGGCCACGTCGTCGAGCACCTCGGCGGGCGCTCGGCTCGTCTGGAGCGAGAATTGATACGGGCTATTGGGCATTGATGACGCCTGGGCGCGGTCCCCGCCTCATTATTGCGTGCGCAGGTGGATCATCCCGCTCCCCTGTATACGCCTTCGGTATGGGGTTGCGCTGGTCGTCGCCGCCGCGGGCGCCACGTGGGTATGGCTTCCGGGGGACGCCTGCGGTACGGTGTGACCGTGCTGCCCTCTATGTGGACGGTGCCAGTCGACCCGATCCTCCTCGCCGGCGCGGCCGCGACGGGCGCGGTGGTCATCGCCTCCGCGCGCTCGACGCCCCGGGGTCGCGGGCGGTGGCGACGGGCGGTCGGTTGGATCGGCCTGCTCCTGCTGGTCGTCGCCTGGGCCTCGCCTCTGCAAACCCTGGCGTCCCATTACCTGCTCACCGCGCACCTGTTGCAGATCACCCTGGTGATGGGCGTCGTTCCGCCCCTGGTCCTGCTCGCTCTTCCCGATCGGTCACCGCTGGCCGTGCCGCGCGTGCTGCGCCGCGTCGGTCGGTTCGTGGTTCACCCAGTGGTCGCCATCATCGCGATCAATGTCGCGTTCTTCGCGTGGCATGTCGGCCCGGTCTATGACGCCGCTCTGCGAGCGCCCGAGCTGTACGCGCTGCAGCAGCTCACGCTCCTGGCCGCCTCGGTCCTCTTCTGGTGGCCAATCGTGGTGCCGCTGGGCGATCGCCGCGTGCTCAGCCGCTGGGCGACGCTCGGCTACATCCTGGTGGCCACCATCCCGCAGACATTCGGCGGCATCACCGTCGCCCTCGCCAAACACCCTCTGTACGCGGTCTACGCGCAGGCGCCTCGGGCGTTCGGCCTGGGGGTGATGGCTGACCAGCAGATCTCCGGCGCCTGCATCGCGCTGGTCAGCAAGCTGGCGCTGTTCACCGCGTTCGCGATCATCTTCACCCGGATGCTCAACGAGAGCGCCACAGATGGCGGCGATGACGGCGGTGGTGGCGGCTGGCGCCGACCGGGTGCGGACACGCCGAGCCCGCAGCCGTCAGGTTCGGTGCCGTGGCTCGCCGAGCTGAACGCCGGGCGGACGGTACCGGAGCCCGCGGTGTCCAGGCCCCGGGTCAGGGTGCCGGCAGGAGCAGGGTCTCGCCGGGAGTGATCGAACCACCGGAGAGGTGGTTGAGGGCGATGATCTGGTCGATGTGGTCGCGCACGTCGCCGCTCTGGTAGTGGCTTGACGCGATGCTCCAGAGGCTGTCGCCGGAGTGGACCTGGACGTGTGCCGGCTGACCCACGTTGAGGGCGCCGTAGACGTTGCCACCGAGGAGGATGGACCCGGCCACGGCGGTGACCACGCCGGCGAAGACCACCCGCGGGTCGCGCTGCCACCGCCGCCGCCTCGGGCGCCGGACCTGAGAGCCGTAGTCACGGATCATGGCGATCACCCCAAACAAATGTTCCCACGTGGCCACCGTACACCGTACAAGTGTTCGTGTCAACCCGCGGGCGGATAATCCACCGGGTGACGGAGAGGGAAATCCCCCCGCGGGTGCGCGTCCGCGTGGCGCTGTGCCTGGTCGACGGCGATCAGATCCTGGTCGCCGAGCACGTGGCGCGAGGCCATCGCCACTGGCTGCTGCCCGGTGGGGGAGTCGAGCCGGGAGAGACGCTGCTGGAGACGGCGGCCCGGGAGATGCTCGAGGAGACCGGCCTGGTCGTCGACGTCGGCCGGCTGATCATCGTCTGTGAGGCCATCGAGCCCGGCGGCCGCCACCTGGTCAACCTCGTCTTCGCGGCCACCGCCACGGGCGGCGACCTTCAAGTCGGCCGCGACGGCGTGCTCGAGGACGTTGCCTGGCACCACCGCGACCAGCTGAGCGCGCTCGACATGCACCCACCCATCGCCGCCGACATCCTCGCCTGCTGGGCAGAGGGTTTCAGCGGCCCGGTTCGCGTCCTCGGCAACGTCTGGCGCGCCGAGCACTGACGGTCGGGCGCCGCGGCGTGCGGGTCCCGACCCGATAGCATCGAGGCCGTGGCCGACCTGATCCTCGACCTCGACGGCCCCGTCCACGCCGTGGACCACGGCGGGCTCGGGCCGCCCATGCTGCTGGTGCACGGGCTGGGTGGATCCCTGCTCGACTGGCGCGACGTGGCTCCGGCGCTGGCCCGGCAGCACCGGGTCTGGTCGCTCGACCTGATCGGCTTCGGCCGCACCCCCATCGAGAACCGCCACGCCACCATCGACGCCAACCAGCGCCTGGTCGACGCCATGGTGCGCCACGTCGGCCAGGGCGAGCCGGTGCTGCTCATGGGCAACTCGATGGGTGGGCTGATCAGCATCGTCGAGGCGTCACGGCGACCCGACCTGGTCTCCGGCCTGGTGCTCGTCGACCCCGCGTTGCCCCGCACCAGCGGTGGTCGCCTCGCCGTCATGATCACCGCGGCATTCCTGGTGCTGGCCATGCCTGGCGTGGGGAAGTGGTTGACCCAGTACCGCGCCAGGCGCCGCGGCGCCGAGGAACTGGTCGACGACGTGCTCAAGCTCTGCACCGTCGACGTGTCGCGCATCAACCCGGAAACGCGCCGGGCACAAATCGAGCTGACCACGTGGCGCGCCCAGCAGGATGACCCCCACCGCGCGTTCGTCGAGGCCGCGCGCTCGCTGACCAACTGGCTGCTTCGGCGTCAGACCCTGCAGACCCACATCCGTGGGGTGCGGGCGCCCACGCTGCTCATCCACGGCGAGGCCGACCGCCTGGTCAGCGTCTCCGCCGCCGGCTGGGCCGCCGCGCTCCGTCCGGACTGGAGCTTCCGGGTGCTCGCCGACACCGG
>DATBCJ010000233.1:0-20688 GCA_036270565.1 Candidatus Dormiibacterota bacterium
AGCGTCTTGAGGAAGGCGTTCCAGGCCTCGGTGGTGAGCATGTGCGCCTCGTCGATGATGTATACCTTGCGGCGCAGCGCGGCGGGCAGGTACTTCACCTTCTCGCGGAGGTCGCGCATCTCGTCGATGCCGCGGTTGCTGGCGGCGTCGATCTCGAGCACGTCCACCGAGCTGCCGTCGGTGATCTCCAGGCACGCGCTGCACCGGTTGCAGGGTTCTCCATCCTGGAGGTCGAGACAGTTGATCGCGCGCGCCAGGATCCGCGCCGTGGACGTCTTGCCGGTCCCCCGGATCCCCGTGAACAGGTAGGCGTGCGCAAGGCTGCCCGCGCGCACCTCGTTGCGCAGCGTGGTGGCGATCACGTCCTGACCGATCAGGTCCGCGAACCGCATCGATCGGTAACGCCGGTACAGAGCGGTGGCCACCAACCCACGATAGCCGAGAACGGGCAACGACCGAACCGGCGCGGAGTCGCGCTCAGGAGCATCCGCGAGGCGAACGCCGAGCCGGCGCGATTCATCGCGCCGAGTGGGGAGTGAGCGGGTCGGGCTCCGCCCGATCCGTGAGAGGGGCGCATCGCCCCTCTGTGAAAGGAAAGGGGGACCCCGCACGGCTTGCCGTGTGGGGCCGGACCCCACGCGGCCCAAAGGCCGCGTGGGGCAGAAGTCGCGCACCCCACGTCGTTGACGTGACGCCGGCGCTCACCCGATCGTCCAGCTCGGACCAGGTTGGCTACGGCACCCCCGGGGGACCGCTTACCGCTGCTTCCTTCCGGACCTGACGGGGTTCACAGACCCGGGCTGCGTAGGACCCGATCGTCAACGCCAGCGCGCTCGGAGCAGACCCAACGCCACGCCCCCTCGGTGGGGAATTCGACCCCGCTGTAGCGGATTGCGGGTACAGGGCACCGCTAACGCCCCGTCTAGCGCGACCGCGGTCATTGTACCGGCACGGCAGGGGGCGGAGACGGGCGTGGGCGAGGTTTGTCACCGCGGCCGTCGGACACCTCGCGCGCCTCGCCCGAGGCGCTGGCCGAGGTGGTGGGCCAGACAAGCACCACCTTGGTCCCCTCCCCCACGCTGCTCGAGACCTCCACGGTGGCGCCATGGGCGTGCACCATGCGCTTCACCAGCGCCAGCCCCATGCCGGTTCCGCCATACCTGCGCGTGGCCGTGTTGTCGACCTGGTAGAAGCGATCGAAGATTCGCGGCATGTCGTCAGCGGGGATCCCCACCCCCTGGTCGGCGATCTCGATGCGCACACGGCGGCCACGATTGACCGGGGCGAACGCCACCGTGACCCGACCGCGCCCGTCGCTGAACTTCATGGCGTTGTCCACGATGGCGCGCAGCACCTGGATGAGGCGGTCGGCGTCCGCGAAAACGCTGATGTCCTCGTCGCTCTGCACATCGACGGGCACCGGCAGGCCGCCTTTGTAGCGCTCGGCGACAAGTTCGAGCACAGTTGCGAAGGCGGCGCGCAGCGGCACCATCCCCGGGTTGAGGCCGAGCTGCGCGCCCTCCATGGCGGAGTAGTCGATGATCGTCTCGACGATGTCGTAGAGATTCTTGGCGGCAACCTGGATGTCGTGCACCGCCTCGAGCTTGGGCTCGTCGCCCCACTTGGCCCAGTACATGTCGAGCAGGTCGGACAGGCCCAGGATCGCCGTCAGGGGGGTGCGCAGCTCGTGTTGCACAGTCGAGAGGAAGTCGGTCTTGAGGGAGTCGAGCTCGAGCAGTCGTTGCACTGTCTGTCTCTCCTGTTCGAAGAGACGAGCGTTCTCCATGGCGATCGTGGCGTTGTTGGCAAGGACGGCCAGAACGTCGACATCGACGTCGCTGCGCACCGCCGCTGCGAACCGGGGTGTTACCACGGCCAGTGCTCCGACCACGCTCTCCTGGTAGAACATCGGCACCGCCACCAGGGCACCGTGCTCGGGGTGGTCGAGGCGCACCGTCTCCCCGCTGAGGACCGCCTCCAGGCCGACCCAGTCATCGAGCGGCGGTGCCGCGCCCGCGCTGGCTGTGGCCACCAGCGAGTCGCCGCTGCGCATGGCCAGCACCGACGACGCCGGGCCACCCCCGATCGCCGCCGCCGTGCGCACCACCGCCGCCTGCAGACCGGCCACACCCGCGGTCGTCGTGGTCAGGGCGCGTGACACCCCGCTGACCCGTTCCAGCGCGGTGTCCAGCCGCTCCCTGGCCTCCTCGATCTCGCCAACGTAGCCGGCGATCGAGTCGCGCATGCGGTTGACGTTCGCCGCCAACCGGCCGAGCTCATCCTCGGACCGCACCGCGATGTCCGTCGCGTAGTCGCCCCCGGCGATGCGTGCCACGCCGCGCTCGAGCCGCGCGATCGGCCGCTTGACAAACCGGTCAACGAAGAGGACGAGGACCAGGGCGACGAACAGCAGCAGGAAGATCGAGATCAGGGCCAGGACGAGGATGTCGGTGCGCTCGTCGCCGGCGAACTGCGACACCGGGACCTCGACGCCCATGAAGCCGGTGAGCCCTCCCCCGGCTGCACGAACCGGCACGAAGCTTCCCGCCACCGACCCACTGCCACCGCCGGTCAGCGGGGCGTCGTAGATCGCGCTGTACGTCGAGCTCGTCGAGGTGGGTGCCTTGGCGACCTGGGCGAGCATGGCTCGCAGGGCCGGGTCGGTGGTCGAGGCTCCGCCGAGGTTGGGCCGCAGCTCGTGATCGGTCCTCTGCGCCGCGATGAAGGCGGTGGGAAACCCGAACAGGGCCTGGAAACGGACCAGCTGGTACGCGAGCGGCGCGGCGTAGGCCACCGCCCCGACGACGGTCCCGTTGGCGAGGACGGGCAGGGCGACGACGTACGCAGGGTCTCCCCCGCTGAGGATCTCGATCCCGCAGCCGCCGGGGGTGGGGCCGCCGTCGCTGCGCTGGCACTTGCCGCGGGCCAGAGCTGTGCCGATCGCCTCCGGGGTGGCCGTGACCGAAGGCAGCGCTGCGACACTCGGCGAGGCGAGGGCGTCCAACAACCGCCCGCTGCGATCACTGACCAGCAGCACCTCCCCGCTGAGGTCGACCGATGCGCCCCTTTCGAAGAGCGCTCGGACCGCGGTCGCGGGGTCGGGCGACGCCAGGGCGGCCTGGAGCAGCGGCTGCCCCGCGAGGCTGGCCGCGGCGCTGAGGGATTCAGCGCCGGTGAACCGCTGGAGGACCTGCGCCATGACGCCGACGCGGTTGTCGGCGTTGCTCTGCGCCGCGGCCCGGGTCTGGGTGGTGCGGCTGAAGATCAGGTAGCCGGCCACCCCGCTGACCACGACCAGCGCCAGGATGCAACCACCGGCGATCACCTTGGCGGCGAAGGAGCGCCGGAGTGCTCGGATCACGCCATGCCGCCCAGGGAGCGGCTCAGTCGCCGCCGGCCGTCGACCAGCTCTTCCGCACCGCGAGCACGACGGCAGCCGCGGCGATCACGTCGAGGAGAAGGAAGAGCGGCCACACGTACGGCGCCTGGCCGAAGGAGATCCCGGCCAGGGGGGTGAGCTGGGCGACGGCTCCCGGCTGCGCCAGGGTGAGGCCGCCGACGCCGACGCCGCTGTCGCCTGCGACCGGCGCCGGCGCGGTGCCGATGGCGGCGGCTCCCGGAACGGCGGGTGGGACGGTCCCCGGGCCCCCGCCGGTCGAGGCCGTTCCCGCGGCGGCAGCGCCGCCAGAGCTGCCGCCACGCGGGGTCGGGCCGCCGCCGGTGGCGCCAGGGCAGGCCGGCGGGCAGGCCTGTGCCAACACCGGCGGCGTCGGGGTGCTCAGCGGCGGCAGCGAGGGGGCGGCCGGCGCCGACGGGCATACAAGCCCCAGGCAGAGCGTCAACGACGTCGGCAGCAGGGTCTGGACCACCGGCGGAAGACTCAGCGTTGGCGCCGGCGGCAGCGACACGGAGATTCCGGTCGTCACCGGCGCTCCAGCCACGGTCGAGATCGCGCTGGAGGCGGAGGCGGCGGTGGCGATGCCGCCGGCGCCGAGCATCGCGACGGCTGCGGCCGCCGTCAGTCGCGAGGCCGACCCGGTCAGACGACGATGCGGACGTGGCCGGCGCATGCCTCGATCATAGCCCGAGCCCTCGCGCCCCACCTGAGGAGCTGGTCACAGACCGGCGATGGCAGCCATCAGCGACCGCTCCGTCGCAGGCTGACGCGCGGCTCGAGCCCGCGGAGCAGCCGTCGAACGTTCGCTGAGTGCCTGACCGCGATGAGCGCGCTGGCCAGTCCCGAGAAGACCAGCGGCGCGACATCGCCATCCCGCGCCGCGGAGACCCCCGCACCCACCGTCCCCGAGCCTGCGGCGACAAGGGAGGCAACCGACATGGTGCGGGTTGCGGCAAGCGCGCTGAGGCCCCCGGCCACCGCCCACGCCGACGCCTCCGGCGACATCTCCAGCAGGACCCCGAAGGCTGTGGCGACGCTTTTGCCGCCGCGAAACCCCGCGAAGATCGGCCACGAGTGTCCGACCATCGCCGCCAGGGCGGCGGTCACCTCCCCCGCCGGCCCGGCGTCGAGCGCGCGGGCGCACCGGACCGCGGCCGCGCCCTTGGCCACGTCAAGCGCGAACGTCGCCGCCGCAGCGCCGGGGCCGACCGCCCGGAGCACGTTGGTGGTGCCCATGCTCCCGCTACCCAGCTCGCGAACATCCAGTCCGCGGGCGGCGCGACCGAGAAGCAGGCCGAAGGGGATCGAGCCGATCAGGTACCCCGCCGCGGTGGCCAGCAGTTTCCTCACATGCGGTCCTTGTAGATCTCGTTGAACGGGTACCACTGCTCGGGAGTGCGCCGGATGCTCTCCTCGAGGATGGTCGCAGTCCGCTGCGTCACCGCCTGGTCGTCGTCCCCCTCGTCGGCGAAGAAGGGCTCGTGCAGACGCAGGACGTAGCCGTCGTCGGTGCGCCAGCACTCGGCGACGATGATCGGTGCCCCGGTGCGCCGGGCCAGGAACGCGGCGCCGGTGCTGAAGTCGACCGGGCCGTTGCAGAACTGCACAGTGGCGGTCGGTCCTCCCTCGGGGATGTCGATGAGCAGGGCCACCATACGGCCTTCGCGCAGAGCGCGGAGCAGACCGCGCGCCGCGGCCATGGGCGTGAACAGCTCCATGCTCTTGACCTTGCGTGACCAGGCCAGCAGCTCGGTCACCCAGGGGGGACCGACGGGCGCCATCACGGTGCTGACCGCGAATCCCTCCGCCAGCGCGAGGCTGGCCGCGATGTCCCAGCTGCCGAAATGGGCGATGACCAGGACCGCACCCCTGCCGGCGTCGTCGGCGCGGTGGAGGATCTCGAGGCCCTCGGCGGTACCGTGGTCGAACATCTCGTCCAGTCGGATGGCGTGGATCCAGACGGTGTCGACGATCATCCGCGCGTAGGAGCGGTAGCTGGCCCGGGCGCGGCGCCGCGCCTCCGCCGGCGCAAGCCCGCCCGCTGCGCGACTGTGCAGCTCGGCGCAGAGCCGGCGCTTGCGCGGCGGTTGCAGCGCGTAGGTGACCGTTCCCGCCGCGTCGGCGATCACGTACCTGCCCCGTCCCATCCCGCGGAGGGACCTGGCGGCGGCACCGAATGCCCACGCCAGCGCCGCCGGTGGCGCACCGCGCACCACGCTGCGGTCAGCCACCGGTCGCCTTCTGCACCGCGGCGGGCAGCGCGTCCACACCGTCCGGTCCGGCGCCGGCGAAGACGATCCGACCCAGCCTGACCAGGTACACCGTGGGCACGGCGGTGACCGCGTACGCCGTGACGGCGCTGAAGGTCGGGTCGAGCAGCATCGGGTAGGAGCACCCCGCGGCGTAGCGCTGGCGGAACGCGCTGATTGTCGGGGCAGACTCCTTGGCCGCGTCGATGGCGAAGACCGGGACCCTCTCATGGCAGAGCCGGCCGGCGGCCTCCTGGCAGTGGCTGCAGCCCGTCTCGAAGAACTCAACGATGTACGGCTGGGCACCCGCGGCCGCCGGCAGGGTGACGGCTCCGCCCGCGGCGGAGTCGAGGTGCACCGGCGGGGCGGTGCTGCCGACCGCGAGCAGGCTGGGCTGGGGATGGATGAACGCGAACATCAGGGTCAGCACCACGATGCCGCCGGCGAACAGGAGGAGGGCTCGTCGCCATTCCCGAGCGGTGGGCCGGCGGCTGATGCCCAGGTACCCCGACGGGCGGTGCCCGCGGCCGGGGAGATCGGGCATCAGTGCAGCGCGGTGGCGCCGCCCCCGGCGATGGAGAGCAGCGGCCCGGCGAACGCTGCGAGCAGCAGCCCCAGGACGGCGGCGGTCCAGGCGGTGACCCTCGAGACCAACGGCGTCGTGGTCACCGCGAAGGGGGATTCGTTCTCGTCCTCCGCGTACATCACCGACAGCCAGCGGAAGAGCGCGACCCCCGACAGCGTCGTGGCCACCGCAGCGGCTGCGACAGCCCACCCCGCCCCGGCGTCGAGCGCCGTCTCGGCGATGAGGAGGCGGGCGATGAACCCGGCCAGCGGAGGCAGCCCGGCCAGCGCCAGCAGCGCCAGCGCCAGGAAACCGGCCGTGGTCGGCGATCGCCGGCCGGCGCCGCGATACGCCTCGAGGCCGGTGCCGAGGCCGGCCGCGTCGAAGATGCCCGCGAGGAGCAGCGCCGCCACCAGCGACGTGGCGGCCGCCATCAGCGCGTAGAGGAGCGCCGTCGGCCCAGCGGCGGCCTGCCCGGAGATGGTCTTGGCGGTGGCCCCGGCCGCGAGCAGGAGGAAGCCGGCCTGGACGATCGAGAGGTCGGCGATCAGCCGCCGGATGGTGCTCGCCCGGATCGCGAGGACGCCGCCGGACAGCATGGCGACGGCGGCGAGCACATCCACCAGCACCGTCCAGCGCGAGCTCCCGGCACCGAAGCCCTCCACCCCGTACCGCGACAGCACCGCAACCCCCGTGACCACGCCCAGGGCGGACGAGAACCCGGCGATGGGCCCCGGGGCTGCCTCCTGGATGTGCCGGGTCCACGCCTGCAGCGGTGGTGCCCCCACCACGATCAGCAACCCGACGATGACAAGACCGATGCCGACCACGGCGAGGACGGGGTCCACCCGCGTTCCGTCGACGCGGAGGCCGGTGGCCAGCCTGGACAGGTCGGTGGTGCCGGTCGCCGCATAGACCAGCACCAGCCCGTACACGGCGGTGGCCAGCGCGACGCCGCCGCTGAGCACCTGCCGGAAGGCGGCCTCGGCGGTCACGCCCGAGGTCTTGGTCATCGCCGTCAGCAGCACCAGGCAGGCGATCAGCAGCGCGAAGTCCACGGTGAACGCGGCCATCTCGCGCTGAGCCAGCAGCATCGACGACGCCGCCGCGCTCAGCAGCAGCAGAGCGCAGAAGGCGCCGGCACGCCCCGCCGCCCGGCGCAGGTAGGCCTGCGCGCCGAGCACGGTCAGGGCCACGACCCCACACACCAGCACGGTCCCGAAGACGTGGAAGCGGTCGATGATCAGGCCGCCCTGGTAGTCCACGGCACCGACACCGGTCGCGTCGTGCGTCATGGCCGTCAGCTCGAGCATCGACGCCACGAACGCCGCCACCGTCGACAGCAGCGTGATCCACCGGTAGAGCGACGTTCGCGTGCCGGGCCGCACCAGGGCGAGGGCCGCGCAGACCAGGGCGCCACCGGCGAGCATGACCGCCGGCAAGAGGCCCAGGAGGATGGCCAGGTTGGGGTTCACTGCCCCGCCCCCAGCGAGGCGGCGATGCGCGTCAGCCCGGTCCCGATCACGGGCACAACGCGGCCGGCGAGCACACCGAACGCCACCAGGAACACCACCAATGGCCAGAGGTAGCCCAGCTCGAGGGTGGTGGCGTCGCGCACCCGGGCGAACTCCTCGCGGATCGGCCCCAGGAACACACGCTGCGCGGACCAGATCAGCGCCGCCGTGCCCACCGCGGTGCTCGCCATCACAAACACCGTGGCGTAGGGGTGGATCGGGAACGCACCCGTGAAGAGCATGAACTCCGCGCTGAACCCGGCGAGGAGCGGCGCCCCCAGCGCCGCCAGGCAGGCGAAGATCCAGAAGGCTCCAAGCCGGGGCGCCTGCGCACCCAGCCCGCCGAGGCGGTCCAGCGCAACACTCCGGGTACGACCCTCGATGATCCCGCAGAGGAGCAGCAGAAGGGCGCTGCTGAGCCCCCCGGCGACGAGCTGGAGCACGGCACCGTCGAGCGAGATGGTGTTGGGCGCTGAGATCGCCAGCAGCACCAAGGACATCTGGCCGACCGTCACCGCCGCGACCAGGCGGCGTAGCGTGCGCTGTGCCAGGGTGAGCAGCACTCCCCAGACCGCGCTGAGCACGGCGAGGACCATCAGGGCCGCTCCGTAGCGCTGCGCCTGGGCCGGAAAGAGCCCCAGCGCAAAGCGCAGCATCGCGTACCCGGACAGCCGCACCAGCACTCCCGAGATCACAGCGGCCACGCCCGAGCTGGCGGTGGCGCTGGCTTCGAGCATCAAGGTGTGCAGCGGGACGATGACGAAGCCCAGCCCGAGGCCGGCGAAGACCAGCCAGAACGCCGCGATGCCCACCTTGTCGGCGATCGGGGTGGTCGCGGTGAGCAGGTCGGCGAGATCCGAGCTGTGCTGGCCGCTGTGGACGATCACCAGCAGGAACCCCACCAGCAGCAGCACCGTGCTCACCAGCCAGGTCACCCCCGCGCGCATGGCCACACGCTGCCGTCCCGCCCCACCGAAGCAGCGGATCAACAGGTACAGCGGCACCGCCTGCATCGCGAAGAAGAGGACGAACAGCACCAGGTCGGCGGCGCACAGGGCCCCGTTGACCGAGGTCTCGGCGAGCAGCAGCAGGCCGCAGTAGAGGCGGACCCGTTCCTGCCGCTTCCAGGCCGCGAGGAACACGGAGGTGAAGACGAGGGTGCTGAGGGTCAGCATGCAGAGCGTCACCCCGTCCGCGCTCAGGTGGTAGTGGATGGTGAACGCGAAGTGGGTGATCCAGGAGGCGTTCTCCTCGTGGAGCTGGTCGGGCGTCGCGCCCACCCCGAGGTTGATGGCCTGGAAGAGCGTGATCACCGTCAGCCCCAGGGAGGTGGCTGCGCCCGCCAGGGCGATCGAGCGGATGCGACTGCGCTGTTCGGGGGTTCGCTCTGGGAGGAAGAGGATGACCAGGGCGGCCAGCGTGGTCGCCCAGACCACCGCGCTGAGCAGCACCGACGGCAGGTCGATCCCGGTGTTGGTCGGAGCCGGCGTGGTGGGGGTTGTGGTGGGCGCCGGCGTAACCGCCAGGAGTGCCTGCAGCGCCGCGTTCATTGGATTCGCACCGGGAAATGGCCGGTGACAGCCAGGACGGACGCGGCCAGCAGGATGGCGACCACGGCGAACGCCGCCGCGGTGGAGACGGCGACCCGTGGGGTGCGCAGCCGGGCGAACCAGGCGCTGAGGAGCGCAACGCTCTCCCCCATCGCGTCGGGAATCGGCTCGAGAAGCTGGGTGTCGACCTCCTCGAGAACCACGCCGGCGCGGACGAAGCCCACCGGTACGACCGCGGCGACGCGCTCCCCGGGGGTGGGGCCGGCGAGGAGCGCGCCGAGCCGGGACAGGCGGGCGCGCACCGGGCTGGCGGTTCGCTCGGCCGCGGGCGAGAAGAGCCACCGGGCCGCCAGCGCCCCTCCCACACCGAGGATAGCGGCCAGCCCGAGCGCCACCAGGTCGAGCGCCAGCTGCTGCCGGGTGGCGCCGTAGAAGATGAAGTGGGTGAAGGTGAGCGCGGGAACCTGGCGTGACCCGATGTGGAACGAGTTGACACCGGGAATTCCCACCAGCGTGGCCACGACGGCGGCGGCGACGGCGAGCTGCACCGCCCGCCGGCTCGGCCGGTCCGCCTCCCGCAGCCGTCCGCTGTCGAAGCCGCGGCGCCGCACCGGGTCGCCTTCAGCCACCAGGAAGAGGACCCGGAACGCGTAAAGCGAGGTGAGGGCAACGGCCACGAGCACCCCGGCGGCAACAACGACCTGGGTGACGACGCTGGCGTGGCCACGCACCGGCGTCGTGTTCCGGAACGTCGCCGAGAGCACGCTGTACGTGTTCAGGCTGAGACCGCTGATGCCCGCCGCCCAGACCCCGAGCGCGAGCGTGGTCCGTGGCATTCGCCGCCGGGCGCCGCCGCACTCGGCGACGTCGCGCGTCCGGTAGGCGCGGCTGAGGTTGGCGGCGGCGAGGACGTACACGACCACCAGGCACGACGCCGTGAACAGCATGAACAGCGCCGGGCTGAACCCGCCCATCCCGAACGTGGCGAGGACCAGGCCTCCCTGGCTGGCAACAGCAAATACCCCCAGCCGGAACAGGTCGCGCTGCGCCAGCGCCAGCACGGCGGCGCCGACCGCCCCGACCGTGCCCACCAGTGCGACGACGGTGAGCAGGTGGGGCGCCTCGATCAACAAGGGGTAGACGCGGGCGAGGAGCACGCCGGCCGGGACCAGCGCCGACAGCCCGAGCAGCGCCAGCCCCGCAGGGGGGGCCTCGAGGGCCCCGGCCAGCCAGACGCCGAACGGTCCGACCGCCGAGCGGATCACGGCGGCGACGACGAAGAGGACGGACAGCACCACCAGCGTCCGAGCGCCGACGCCGGCGACACCCCCGAGGTGGCCGAGGTGCCACTGCGCCGCCAGCACCGAGAAGGACAGCGGGTCGGCCTGCGCCCCCGACGACGTCCTGGAACCGACCGAGACGTTGAACTTGGCGAAGGTCATCACCAGCCCCAGCAGCAGAGCCAGGTCGGCGATCCTGAGCACAACGAACGTCCGCGTCGAGAGGAAGCCGACGCGGATGCGCTGCCAGTGGTGCGCCGCCAGCATCCACGCGGCGACGGCGGTCACCTCCCAGCCCAGCCAGAACTGGAAGAGGTTGGGGCTGGCGATCATCGCCACCAGCCCGGAGGTGAGCAGCCCGGCCAGCCAGAAGAACCGGCGGAACCCAGCGTCCCCGCGCAGCGACGACAGGGCGTGCAGCTGCACCGCCAGAGAGAGCAGAAGGGTGGAGGCCATGAAGGCGACGCTGAGTGGGTCGACGCGAATTCCCCAGAGAACCAGGAAGTCGCTGGAGAACAGGTGGCTGTCCACGGGCGACGCCGACGTGGTCGACAGGTCCCAGAACGTCTCGCTGTTCTCGTACGTGGGGATGACGTGTGTGAGCCGGAAGACCAGTACCACAAGCGCGGCCGCAAACGCGAGGCCTGTCAACGCGACTCCCGTCTGCGCCGCGCGGCGCGGGCTCTCGGCGAGGAAGGCCAGCCCGACACCCAGCAACGGCAGCAGCATGACCGCCCACGTCAGGTTGAGGATGACGGTCACGTCATGCGTCCAACTCGTCCAGCTCGTCGAGGTCCGCGGTCTCGGCACGCCGCCACAGGAGTGCAGCCACCGCGCCTCCAACGATCAGCTCCGCACACAATGCGGCCAGGGTGAACAGAGCGACAGCGTCGCCAAGGCGTGGGCTCGATCCATTGCCGCTCTCCGCGAACCCGACGGCCGCAATCACCGGGGCGCTGAAGAGCACGCTGAGCGAGGCCAGGGCAGCGACCGCGTTCCTGTGCACGGTGACGCCCAAAAGCCCGATCGCGAACAGGACGGCGCTGAGCACCGCGTAGTGGGCAGGTCCGACGTTCACGGGGCGGCACCGCCGCCGCCGCCGCGCAGCGCACGCGCCGCCGCCCGATGCTCACGGCGCAACCGGCTGCGCTGCTCGCGAAGGCGACGTTGCTCGGCCAACCGATCGAGCACCCGCTCGTCCTCGCCGGTCCGCGCGATCATCAGACCACCGCCGGCCGCCACCACCGCCAGCACCACGGCCACCCCGACGCTCACCGGGGTGCGGTAGTGCAGCAGGGTCAGGAGGTTGGGTCCCGGGGCCGAGTTGGCGACGTCGTCGACCCTGGTCGCCACCGTCCACACCAGCAGCACGCCGAGGCCGGCGCAGACCGCGGCCGCCAGCTGCCAGCCGGTGGCCGGCCCCGGGATGTCGGCGAGCAGCGCCGCGTAGCCAGCGCGCCGGAGCAGCGCGGCGACGATGAACAGGCACAACGCCGGCGCCACCATGGCGATGGCCCCGAGGACGTAGGCCCCGGCGGCGATGAGCAGGATGCCGACGAGGACGTCGCCCGCCATCACCGCCAGCAGCACCAGGCGCGTCGACGGCGCCAGCACGCTGGCTGCGGCGGCGAGCACGATGAGAACGGCGAGAAGGTAGAACACCGCGGCGCTCACTCCCCCGACGGTGGCGGGGCTGCGGCGGCGCGGAGCCAAGCGTGCGGGGACGGCGCCTCACTGGGGAGGCGGCTTCCGGCGCCGAACATCGGCGGCATTGTAGACGCCGCGGAGGTGCGCAGCCCCGCCACCGCGGCGGCGACCGGCGCCGGCCCGGCGTCACACCGCGTCGTCGTCCTCGAAGGGCCGGTGCACGAGCGGGCGGGGTTTGTCCTCTGCGTCGGGGAGCCGCTCGAACAACAGCGTCACGACCAGCCCGAGGAGGGCGAGGATGATCCCGGCGGCTGTCACCGGGTCGAGGCGCACCCCCAGGACCGGGACGGTGATGCCCGCGTCCCAGGGCCCCACCGCTGCCCCGTCGACGGCGGTGCGCTGACCGACCACGCCCGCCACGACCAGCAGTCCCGCGGCGGTGCCCACGTGGTGCAGCCAGTTGCCGGTGCGCCTGGCCAGGAACGCCGAGGTCGCGGCGAGCAGCGCACCGCAGATGACGGCGGCCACCCCGACAACCACCTGGCCGGGGGTCGGCGCCACCGGGAAGGCCAGGATCACGAGCTCACCGTCCCGCCGCCGACCACCTCGTCGCCGTCGTAGAGCACTCCCGCCTGGCCCGGCGCCACCTGGCTGACCGGTGGGTCGCAGGCGAGTAGCACCGACCCCGCCGCGCTGGCCGCCACCGTCGCCGGTGAGGGCGCGGCGTGGGAACGCAGCTGCAGCGTCAGCGCGTCATCGAGGCGGGCGGGGACGTCGATCCAGTGCACGTCATCGAGCTTCACGACCGATCGTTCCAGGGCAGCGCGCGGCCCCACGGTGACCGTGTTGGTGCCAGCATCGACCGCAACAACATAGAGCGGCGCCGCGTCGGGACGCGACGGTGCCACGGCGAGGCCCGACCTCTGACCCACGGTGTAGAACGGGACGCCACGGTGTTCGCCGACGGTGTTGCCCAGGGTGTCGAGGATCGCCCCGGGGCGGAAACGGCCGGCCAGCCGCCGCTCCAGGTCGCTGCGAACCGAGTCGGTGATGAAGCAGAGCTCCTGGGAGTCCGGCTTGGCGGCCGTGGTCAGGCCGAGGTCGTGGGCGAGCCGGCGCACCTCGCCCTTGGAGGCGAACGAGCCGAGCGGGAACACCGCACGCTGGAGCTGCTGCTGGTCCAACCGGTGCAGCGTGTACGCCTGGTCCTTGGTGGCGTCGGCGGCGCGGTGCAGCGTTGCCGCCGCGCCGCGGCGTCCGATGCGCGCGTAGTGACCGGTGGCCAGGTGGGTCGCGCCTGCCTGGAGCGCGCGGCTGAGCAGCGCCCCGAACTTGATGGTCTGGTTGCAGCGCACGCACGGGTTGGGAGTCCGCCCCGCGGCGTACTCGTCGCCAAACACCGAAACCACCTCGGCCTCGAACTCCGGCTGCAGGTTCCAGCTGAAGTGCGGGATGCCCAGGGTGGCGGCGACGCGGCGGGCGTCCTCGACCGCGTCGATGGAGCAGCAGCCGCGGTCACGGTCACGTTCGGCGTCGCGCGGCCACATCGCCAGGGTGATGCCGACAGTCCGCACGCCGCGAGCCGCGCAGCGCGCCGCCGCCACCGACGAGTCCACCCCGCCGGACATGGCCACGGCGACCACCGCGTCGTGGGGCACCAGGTCAAGGGGATCGCGGGGCAGCTGCGCGCTCGCCCGGACCGCGGCGTCCTCTGCCGCAACCGTCATCGGCGCAGGTCAGCCGCCGGCGACGGCCGGGACGATCGACACCTCGTCACGCTCGCCGACGGGGGTCTCCAGCCCCTGGCTGAAGCGGATGTCCGAATCGTTGACGTAGATGTTGATGAACTGGCGGAGCTGTCCGTCCGCGTCATAGAGGCGGTCGTGGAAACCGGGGTACCGTGTCTCGAGGTCGCCGAGCGCCGCCGCCACCGTGTCGCCGTCAACGGTCACCTCGGGCTCGCCGCCCACGAGGCGGCGCAGAGGACCGGGAACGCGGACGCGGACAGCCATCGCGCGAGTATACCGGCGGCTGCTCGGCGCCCAGCCACCGGTCACCCGGCGGCGGGCAGCTCCACGGTCAACGGGCTGCGCTGGGCGCGCTGCGCGGCGCCCGCAACCAGGTCGTCGAAGACCAGCTGCGACCACGACTCCATGCTCAGGTAATGGCGGCGCATCTCGGCGAGCAGCAGGCTCTCCCCCTCGAGCTTGTCGGTCTCACGCACCGAGGTGGTCGCCACGCTGGGCTCGACCAGGAAGACCAGCCCGAGGTGTACCCGGGAGACCGGGGTGGTGTCGTCGTTGAGCATCGCCACCAGCCGCGCGGTGGCCGGGGAGGAACACACCACCTCCTCCGCCCACTCCCTCTCCAGGCCGCCGATGACCGGGTCGCCGTGGGCCCCGTCGCCCGGGTTGATGTGGCCGCCGACGCCCAGCGAGTAGAGGTGATGAAGGCGTCGCTCGCTGGAGCGTCGCAGCCGCCGGGTGAGCAGGTAGGTGCCGTCGTCGGGATGGTGCACCACGCAGTAGGGGATGATCTGCTGCATCGAGGGGTCGTCCTCGACCAGGTGCCGCGGCCGGTATTCGGAGGCGGCGCGGATGGTCCGGAGCACGCGCTCCAACCCCGCTGTGACCAGGCCGTGCCAGGCGCCGTCCGGGAAGATGGTCGTCCGGGGCACGCAGAGAACGTCCTCGGCCCAGTGCGGAGGCGCCGCGCGGCGGCGCGCGGGCGTGGCGGGGCGCGCGTCGTGCACATCGAGCGTCGACCTCAAGGTCGTGGAATTCTACGTTGGCGCGCTGCCGCACCGGGACGTGCTGCGCCACCATGGCCACATGCCTGAGCTTCCCGAGGTCGCCGCCCTCGCCGCCGGCCTCACCGAGCGCATGCACGGCCGGGTGATCACCGCGGCGCGGCTCCGCTCGGTCGGCGCGCTGAAGACCTACGACCCCCCGCTCCAGGCGCTGCTGGGGTGCTCGGTGAGGGGGTGGTCTCGGCACGGCAAGTTCCTCGACATGGCGGCCGATGAGGTGCACCTCGTGGTTCACCTGGCACGAGCCGGGTGGATCCGGTGGAAGGACCGCCTCGCCGAGGCCCGGGTCAGCCTGCGCGGCCCCCTGGCCCTGCAGCTCGAGCTCGAAGGGGGCGCCGGCATCGACATCACCGAGCAGGGCACAGAGAAGCGGCTGGCGCTCTACGTGGTGCGCAACCCGCTCACCGATGTCCCCGGCATCGCGCGGCTGGGCGTCGACGTCCTCGATGCATCGCTTGACACAGCCCGCCTCGCCGAGCTGTTCCAGCACCGGCGTGGCCAGCTCAAGACCGTCCTCGCCGACCAGTCAGTGATCGCCGGGGTGGGCAACGCCTACTCGGACGAGGTGCTTCACGCCGCCCGCCTGTCGCCGTTCCGCCAGGCCGCAGCCCTGAGCGCTGACGAGCTCGCCCGCCTGTACGGGGCGCTGCGCTCGGTGATGGCCGAGGCGGTGGAGCGCGCCGCCGCGGTGGACATCGGCGAGCTCAAGCCCGACAAGAAGCAGCACCTCCGCGTCCACGGCCGCGCCGGCCAGCCCTGCCCAACCTGCGCCGACACCATCCGCGAGGTGTCGCTGTCGTCGCGGTCCTTCCAGTACTGCCCGACCTGCCAGACAGATGGCAGGATCCTCGCCGACCGCCGGCTCAGCAAGCTGTTGCGCTAGCGGCGCCGTGCCATGGTGAGCCCGTCGGAGATGGGCAGCATCACGGTGTCGACGGCGTCGTTGGCGACCAGCCAATCGTTGAACGCCCGGATGTGGGCGGCGTTTGCGTCGCCGTCGGCGTCGGCCTCGATCACCCTGCCGCTCCAGAGCACGTTGTCCACCAGCAGCAGGCCGCCGGGGCGCAAGCGCGGGATCAGCTGTTCCGCGTAGTCGCGATAACCGCGTTTGTCGGCGTCGATGAACGCGATGTCGATGGTTGGTGATGGATCCAGGCTGCGCAGCGTCTCCGACGCGGGTGCGATGCGCAGGTCGATGCGGCCGTCGACACCCGCGGCGGCCCAATGGCGTCGCCCGATCGCCGTCCATTCCTCACTGACGTCGCAGCAGATCAGCCGGCCGCCGTCGGCAAGTCCGCGCGCGATGCAGAGTGCTGAGTAGCCGGTGAAGGTTCCGACCTCGACAGCGCTGCGGACGTTCAGCGCAGCGGTGATCAGCGTCAGGAACGCACCCTGTTCGGGTGCGATCTGCATGCCGCTGACGTCGCCCAACGCCGCCGTCTCCGCGATCAGCGACCGCTGCACGTCGTCGAGCGGCATCGAGTGGTCGACGATGTAGCGATGGATCGCCTCATTGAGCAGGAAGCTCTTCGGGCTCATGGGGCGTGGACCACGCGTGACCTGTGTGTGGCGATGGTTTTCGTACCCTGCTCCGGTGCCGCGCTGTCGAAAGATTCTCTGGCCGGCGCCGGCGGACGGCGGTGGCCGACGGTGAGGGTAGCCGCTGGGGGCGCCCCCGAGCGCGCCCTCTGGGCGCTGCGTGCGTACGACACCACGGCCCTGGCCACGGTCAGCGCTACGGGGCCGCACGTGGCCGGCGTGTTCTTCGCCCCGGAGATCGAGGGCGCCCGGATCCGTCTCCTGGCCGCCGTCAACGACGGCTCGCGCATGGCGGCAGACATCGCGGGCGACCCCAGGGTGGCGTTCGTGTGCTCTCCGGGCAACCCGTCGCGGTGGATCCAGGGCTCGGGGTCAGCGCACCGCCCTGAGCTGGACGACGCGGGCCGGCTCGAGCTCTTCCGCAGACTGATCGCCCACGCCCCGGGCGCCAGGCAGTTCGTCGACCACCTGCCGGTGCACCCGGTGATCATCGACGTGCACGACCTCACGGTGGTCGAGGCGATCGGCACCCCGGCCCTGCGCCTGCACTTCGACTGACGGGTCCGGGAATCGGCCTGCCTGCTCAGAGCGAACCGCCGACCAGCGCGGCCAGGTCGTCGAAGAACCCGGGGTAGGACACCGCAACGCAGCCGGCGCCGAGGATGACCGACTCGCCGTCATCGGCTGCGACCAGCGCGGCGGCGATCGCCCAGGCCATGGCCAGCCGGTGATCGCCGGCCGCGTCCAGCCGCGCTGGGCGGAGCCGCGCCGGACCGTCGATGACCAGCCCGTCGGGGATCTCCTCGACGGTCGCGCCCAGGGCGCGCAGGCCGGTCACCAGCGCCCCCAGGCGGTCGGTCTCCTTGTTGCGCAGCTCCCCGGCGCCGTGGATCTCGGTGCGTCCCTCGGCCTGCGTGGCCACCACCGCGATCGCGGGCAGCTCATCGATGCAGCGCGGCACCAGCGCGGGGTGCACCGTGACACCGTGCAGGGGGGCGCCTGTGACGGTGACGTCGCCGAGCGGCTCGACGTCCGCGGCCATCGGCCCCTCCCCCACCTCGACGCCGGCCCCCATGGCGGAGAGCACCTCGAGGATGCCGGTGCGGCCGGGGTTGAGCCCGACGCGGAGGCAGCGCACCCGCCAGCCGGGCCGTGCCGCTGCCAGGGCCAGGAAGAACGCCGCTGAGCTGATGTCGCCGGGGATGGTGATGCCGAAGGGATCGAGCTGTTCGGGGCGGAGGGTGATCGCCTCACCGTCACTGGTCAGGTCGGCGCCGCACGCATGGAGCAGACGCTCGGTGTGATCGCGGGTCGGCAGCGGCTCGTGCACCACGGTGGTGCCCTGCGCGTTGAGCCCGGCGAGGAGGATCGCCGACTTCACCTGGGCGCTGGCCACCGCCAGCCGGTGCTCCATGCCCAGCGGCGCCGCCGTGCCGACGATGTGCACCGGGGCGCGGCCGTCGGTGGTGGTGACGGCGGCGCCGACGGCGTTCAGCGGAGCGGCGACGCGGTCCATTGGGCGACGGCGCAACGACGCGTCACCGTCGAGGGTGGCGGTGAGGTCGTGGGCAGCCAGCACGCCGGCCATCAGCCGCATCGTCGTGCCCGAGTTGGCGCAGTCGAGGACACCCACCGGCGACCGTAGCGTCCGGCCGGGCCCGGCGCCGTCGAGCGACACGCGTCCCGCGTCGAACGGTCGCACCGCGCCCCCGCAGCTGCGCAGCACCTCGGCGGTGGCGGCGACGTCGGCCGCGGGTGAGAGGTTGCCGATGTAGCTGCGCCCGCGGATCAGCGCGCCGAGGATGAGAGCCCGGTGGCTGATCGACTTGTCGCCGGGCACGGTGGCGGCGCCGTCGAGGTGCGCGATCCCCCCCAGGCGCGTCTCGCTCATCGCAGCATCCCGCCAACGAAGTCCGCGGCGGCGCGGGCCCCGTCATCGGGACGCTGCGCCATGGCGTCGACCAGTGCCGACCCCACCACCGCGGCCTCGCAGTGGCCGCGCAACGCAAGCAGGTGTTCATGCCGAGACAGGCCAAAACCCATCGCCCTCGGCAGCATGGTGTGGGCGCGCACCCGCCGGAGCAGGTCGTACGCCTCGGGGGCGATGCTGCTGCGCGCGCCGGTGATCCCGGTGACGCTGACGCAGTAGATGAAGCCGGACGCGCCGCGGCAGCTGCGGGCGATGCGCTCGTCGGGGGTCGTGGGGGCGACCATGGCGACCAGCGCGAGCCCGTGCTCGGCTGCTTGGGCGTGCGCGTCGTCGGCCTCGTCGCCGGGGAGGTCGGGCACGATCAGGCCGTCGACGCCGGCGGCGGCCGCGGCGGCGCAGAAGCGGTCGAGCCCGAAGGTGAGCGCTGGGTTGACGCAGGTCATCAACGCCAGCGGCAGCGTGACCCCGGCGGCGCGCGCCGCTGCCGCCTGTTCGATGGCCAGTCGGGCGGTCATCCCGTTGCGCAGCGCCTGCCAGCCTGCCCTCTGGATGACCGGACCGTCGGCGAGCGGATCACTGAAGGGGATGCCGATCTCGACGGCCGCGCAGCCGGCCTCCTGCAGGGCGAGGAGCACCGCGACGGTGTCGTCGAGGTGCGGAAAGCCCGCCACGACGTAGGGGATGAGCGCGGGCAGCCCGTCCGCGGCGGCGGCCGTGAGGGCTGCCCGCAGTCGCTCACCCGGCGCCAATGTCGTTGTCCCCGTCATGGGCGCGGACGGTGTCGATGTCCTTGTCCCCCCGTCCTGACAGGCACACCACGACCACCGCGTCGGCGGGCAGGCCGGGCGCCAGCCGCTCGGCCTCGTGCAGCGCGTGGCTCGTCTCCAGCGCGGGGATGATGCCTTCGAGGCGGCACAGCCGGTGGAACGCGGCCAGCGCCTGCGCGTCATCCGCGCTGGCGTAGCGAACCCGGCCGCTGTCACGCAGCGCGCTGTGCTCGGGCCCGACGCCTGGATAGTCGAGGCCGGCGCTGATGGAGTGAGCCGTGAGCACCTGGCCGTTCTCATCCTGCATCAGGTAGCTGTGCGACCCGTGAAGCACCCCGGGACGGCCGCGGTTGAGCGGGGCGGCGTGCTCCCCGCTGTCCAGCCCGTGGCCGGCCGCCTCCACCCCGACCAGCTGCACACCATCGTCCTCGAGGAACGCGGCGAACATGCCGATGGCGTTGCTGCCGCCGCCCACGCACGCCACCACAGCCGCCGGCAGGCTGCCCAGCCGGGCCAGGCACTCGGCCCGCGTCTCGTCGCCGATGACGCGCTGCAGGCTGCGCACCAGCGTTGGGTAGGGATGGGGGCCGACGCTGCTGCCGATCACGTAGTGGGTGTCACGGACGTTGGTCACCCAGTCGCGAATCGCCTCGTTGGTGGCGTCCTTGAGCGTGCCGGCGCCGCTGTCCACCGGCACCACGACCGCCCCGAGCAGCCGCATCCGGTACACGTTCACCGCCTGGCGGCGCATGTCCTCACGACCCATGTACACGGTGCACTGCAGCCCCGCGCGGGCACACGCCGTGGCGGTGGCGACCCCGTGCTGGCCGGCGCCGGTCTCGGCGATGATGCGGCGCTTGCCCATCCGCTCCGCGAGCAGCACCTGGCCGAGCGCGTTGTTGATCTTGTGCGCGCCGGTGTGGAGCAGGTCCTCGCGCTTCAGCCAGATCTGCGCGCCGCCGGCGGCGGCGCTGAGCCGCGACGCGTGGGTCATCGGCGTCGGCCGGCCCGCGCAGTCATGGAGGAGCGTGCGCAGCTCCGCCTGGAACCCCGCGTCGTTGGCGGCGTCATCCATGGCTGCCACCAGCTGGTCGAGTGCCGGCACAACGGTCTCCGGGACGTAGGCGCCACCGTACGCGCCGAAGCGGCCCGCGCGGTCGCTCACCGCGCGGCCCCCGACGGCACCGGCGCCGCGCCCCGAGCGGCCGCCACGAACGCCACCACCAGCTGGGGATCCTTGACACCGGGGGCCGACTCGAGCCCGCTCGATGCATCGACGCCGTAGGGCCGCACCGTCTCAACCGCGTCCGCGACGTTGGTCGCTGTGAGCCCGCCGGCGAGGATCACCGCGCGATGCCGCGCCAGCGCTGCGGCGGTGACCACGTCGACGCGCAGCCCCGTGCCCCCGGGGAGGTCGCCGTGGCCCGGCGGAGCGGAGTCG
>DATBCJ010000234.1:0-2959 GCA_036270565.1 Candidatus Dormiibacterota bacterium
TCGCCCGACGTCGCGCGCCAGTTGCGGCGGGCGGTGACCATGCTGAACGCCGAGGCCGTCGGCGCCATGCAGGGTGCGTTCGACATGACGGTCGAGTGGTCGTTCGACCGCTACTCGTTCGGCCGGCCGCTGGCGTCCTACCAGGCGCTCAAGCACCGCTTCGCCGACATGATGTCGTGGCTCCAGGCCGGTCACGGCGTCAGCGACACCGCGTGTGCCGCGGCGCAGGTCGACGACCCCAACGCCGACGAGCTGGCGAGTGCGGCCAAGGCGTTCATCGGGCGCTACGGCGGCGAGCTGATCCAGGACTGCGTGCAGCTGCACGGCGGCATCGGCGTCACGTTCGACCACGACCTGCACCTCTACCTGCGCCGGCTCACGGTCAACCGCTCCGTCGCCGGGACGCCGAGGGACCATCTCCGCCGGATCGCCCGCATCGTCGAGGCACGCCAAGGTGCGGCAGCGTGAGCGCACTGCGGGCCGAGGAGGAGAGCGAAACGGAGGAGATCGAGGATCTCGAGAGCTTCCGCCGCCGGGCGCGCGCCTTCATCACAGCCAACCTTGCGCCCAAGTCGATGGAGGAGATGCGCCTCGACTACAGCGTCGGCGACGAGGAGTCGGAGCTGGCGGAGATCGCGCACGAGCGCGAGCTCCAGCGGATGCTCTACGACGGCGGCCTGGCGGGCCTCTGCTTCCCGCGGGCCTACGGGGGCCAGGGGCTCACGCCCGAGCACCAGATGGTGTTCAACGAGGAGATCGTGGGGCGCGACTTCCCCTGGCGCATCCAGGTGCCGACGTTCGTGCCCTGTGCGGCGGTGATCCTGGAGTTCGGGACGGAGGAACAGAAGCAGCGGCACCTCCCGCCCATCCTGCGGGGCGAGGAGCTGTGGATGCAGTTCCTCTCCGAGCCGAGCGGCGGGTCCGACGTGGCCGCCGCGCTCACGACGGCGGTGCGCGACGGGGACCAATGGGTGCTCAACGGGTCGAAGATCTGGACCACCGGGGCCTGGTGGTCCGACTGGGGCCTGTGCCTTGCCCGCACGAACTGGGACGTGCCGAAGCACCGCGGGCTGACCGTCTTCATGCTGCCGATCCACCAGCCGAACGTCGAGGTGCACCGCATCGAGATGCTCAACGGGTCGCGCGAGTTCTGCCAGGAGTTCCTGACCGACGTCATCGTGCCGGACGAGGACCGCATCGGCGACGTGGACGACGGGTGGACCGTCGGCACGCGGTGGATGTTCCACGAGCGCATGCTCTTCAATTCGCCCTACGCGAGTCATCCGGTCGGCATGACGCACGGCAGCATGGACGCCACCTCGGTGTTCACCCTCGCGCGCGAGGCAGGCGTGTTGGAGGAGACTGCGACCCAGGAGATGATCGGCGAGGCGCGCATGCTCGAGTTGGTCAGCGACTCGGTGGGCGGACGGATCAACGACAGCATCTCGGCCGGGAAGCTCTCCGACCAGGCGGCGGCGATCGTCCGGCTGTTCAAGGGTTCGTCCCAGGAGCGGATCCGCACGCTGGGATTCGAAGTCGCCGGATCGGACGGCGCAGCCTGGAGCGGCGACGGCCCGATGGGCCGCGCCGCCATCAACTATCTCATCCGCCAGGGTGGCAGCATCGGGGGCGGGACGCTCGAGATGGCGCGCAACGTGGTCGCGGAGCGCGTGCTGGGCATGCCGCGGGAACGCCGGCTGGACAAGGACGTGCCGTTCCGCGACGTGCCGCGCGGCCGGCCGAACTCGGGCTGACGGCAGCTTTTTCCGCAGCAGGCAACCGGCAGCAGCAGGGGAGGAGCAGAGCGTGGCGACCGCAACGGTCAACGGATTGACGCTGGCGTACGAGACGATCGGGGAGGGGCGTCCCTGGGTCATCACGCCGGGCGGCCGATTCACCAAGGACGAGCCCGGCGTGCGCCAGCTGGCCGAAGCGCTGGCGGCGCAGGGCAACCAGGTGCTGATCTGGGACCGGCCGAACTGCGGCGAGTCCGACGTGTGCTTCGAGGGCTCCTCGGAATCGGCGATGCAGGCCGACGCACTGGTCGGGTTGCTCGAGCACCTCGACATGACGCCGGCGGTGATCATCGGGGGTTCGGGCGGCGCACGCGTGTCGCTGCTGGCGGCGGCGCACCCGGGTGCGGCGGCGGGCCTGGCCGTCTGGTGGATCAGCGGCGGCGTCTACGGGCTGCTCACCCTGGCGATGCACTACTGCGGCGGGTCGCTGGCCGCGGCGTGGACGACCGGCGGCATGGCGGCGGTGGCCGAGCTGCCCGAATGGCAGGAGGTCATCGCGCGCAATGCGGGGAACCGCCAGCGCATCCTGGACCAGGACCCCAAGGCGTTCATCACGGCGATGGAGCGCTGGATGTTGGCCTACGTCCCGACGGACGAGCCGGTCCCGGGCCTTTCCCTCTCCGCCGCCCGCGCGCTCGACGTCCCGGCGCTCGTCTTGCGCAGCGGGGCGAGCGACGTCTGGCACACGCGGGCCACGTCCGAGCGCCTGGCCGAGGTGCTGCCACAGGCCCGCCTGGCGGAGCCGCCCTGGGGTGACCGGGAGTGGTTGGAGCGCCAGGACGAGCACGACCGCGGGATCTTCGTCCGCTGGCCGCTGTTGGCGCCGCAACTCCTCGACTGGCAGGCGGCCGCGCTCGGCTGAGCGAGCGCCCGGACCGGGCATCTGAGGGGCGTCACAGGCGACGCGAAACCGACTCTGCCGCGTTCACACGGTGGCGATCGGCGTGGCCGGCGAACCCACGGTCCCAGGCAACCGCAACGGCGGGGCCGTGAGGAGGAAGCGGTTGCGGTTGTGCTCGCGCAGCCACGCCGCCAGCTCGTGCAGGTACCACAACTCACCGAGCGGGACGCCGAGCTTGAACAGACAGAGATGGTGGATCGGCAGGAGCGAGTGCCGGCTTTCGTCGCGGTCCCTTCCGAGCATCCCCTCGACGGCGTAGTTA
>DATBCJ010000235.1:0-4967 GCA_036270565.1 Candidatus Dormiibacterota bacterium
GTCCTCGCCGACGCGGGCGCCGACGCGGCCCTGGCGGCGTCGATCTTCCACTTCGACGCCCATCCCATCCCGGAAACCAAGCGGTACCTGGCTGCCGCCGGGGTGGAGGTCAGGTTGTGAGCGAGCGTCCGCGTTTCAACGCCGACGGGCTGGTGCCGGCGGTGGTGCAGGACGCCGGCACCGGCGCGGTGCTGATGCTTGCGTACATGAACAATGCCGCCTGGCAACGCACGCTGCAGACCAGGCAGGCCTGGTTCTGGAGCCGCTCACGCGGCGAGCTGTGGGAGAAGGGTGCCACCAGCGGCAATCGCATGACCGTCGTCGAGCTGCGGCTCGACTGCGACGGCGACAGTGTGCTGCTCCGCGTCGACCCCGCCGGGCCGGCGTGTCACACCGGCGAGACATCGTGCTTCTTCACCATCGTCGAGGGCGACGAGTGACCGGCGTGGCCACCGACGACCTCGCCCTGGCCCTGGAGCTCGCCGACCTCGCCGACGCGGTCAGCATCGCCCGGTTCCGCGCCGCCGACCTGCGCGTTGACACCAAGCCCGACGACAGCCCCGTCACCGACGCCGACCGGCAGATCGAGGAGATGATCCGCGCCCACGTCGCCGCGGTGCGGCCCTCACACGGAGTGCTCGGCGAGGAGGGCGGCTCCAGCGGCGACGCCGAGTGGCGCTGGATCGTCGATCCCATCGATGGCACCAAGAATTTCGCCCGCGGCGTGCCGGTCTGGGCAACGCTGATCTCCCTGCAGCAGCACGGCGAAGAGCGGTGCGCGGTGGTGTCGGCGCCCGCGCTGCGCCGGCGCTGGTGGGCCGCCCGCGGCGAGGGCGCGATGTGCCTCGGTGAGCGGCTGCGGGTCTCGGCGGTGGCCCGGCTGGCCGACGCGACGGTATCGTTCACCGACGTGCGCGACTTCGCCAGGTACGGCTGGCAGACCGGCTTTGACGCCCTCGGTGCGCGCTGCCGCATCACGCGGGGGTTCGGCGACTTCTGGTCGCACATGCTGGTCGCCGAGGGGGCGATCGACTGCGGCATCGAGCCGGTCATCAACGAGTGGGACATCAGCGCGGCGCGGCTGATCGTCAGCGAGGCGGGAGGCCGGCTCTCGGACTTCGACGGTATCGACCACGCCCGCGGAGCCAACGTGATCACCACCAACGGGCTCATCCACGACGAGGTGCTCGGCTGTTTCGCGACGCGCGGGGCAGCCACATGAAGCTCGGCACACTGCGAACCGACGGGGGTGGTGTGGCGGCGCTGGTCATCGCCGGCCGCGCCGTCTCGCTGCCGTACGCGGCGCGGTTGGCGGGCGAGGACCTCAACCACGTCACCGACCTGGTGGCGCTGATGGATCAGTGGAACGACGTCCGCGACGCCGTGCAGCGCATCGCCGATCACACGCTGGGCCTGCTGACGGCCGGTGAGGTGTCCGGTGCTGACCTGGAGAGCCTCGACGCCCCCATCCCGCGCCCCGGCAAGGTGATCGGCATCGGTCGCAACTACGCGGAGCACGCGCGCGAGCTGGGCAACGAACCCCCGCCCGAACCGCTGGTGTTCGCCAAGTACTCGTCGTCCGTGATCGGTCCCTTCGACCCCATCCCGCGACCGCGATTCGTCAACGACCTCGACTACGAGGCGGAGCTGGCCGTCATCATCGGCAGGCCGGGGCGCGACATCGCCGAGGTGGACGCGCTCGACCACGTCTTCGGGTACTGCTGCGCCAACGACGTCTCGGCGCGGACGGCGCAGTTGGCCACCGGGCAGTTCGTGCGCGGGAAGTCATTCGATGGCTTCTGCCCGTTCGGACCCGCGATCACCACCCGCGACGAGATCGATGACGTCCAGAAGCTGCGCATCAGGTGCATCGTCGAGGGCGAGACGCTGCAGGACGCAACCACGGCCGACATGATCTTCAGCGTCGCCACGCTGGTGTCGCACTGCAGCGCGGCGACGACGCTCGAGCCCGGGGACGTGATCCTCACGGGCACACCGTCGGGGGTGGCCATGGGACGCAAGCCTCCGACGTGGCTGCAGCCGGGCCAGCTCTGCGAGATCGACATCGAGGGCATCGGTCGAATCGCCAACCCGATCACCGCGGGGTAGTCGATTGGTCGCCCGGCGTCCGCCGCCGGCGCCGACCATCGCCGTGCCAGGTCTCAGCGGCGACGGAGGCGACCACGATGACCACACAGCAGTGCCCGGTGTGCGGCGACTGGATCGACGACGACCTGGCCGAGTACTGCCCCACCTGCGGTGAGGTGATCCAGCCGGACGACGGCCCACGCAGCTGAGCGGCGTCAGCCCGCTGCGGCGCCCTCGCCGACCGGCAGCTCCGCGTCGATCCACGACTGCAGCGAATCGCCTGATTCCCACGACGTGATCAATGCGTAGCGCGGCTCCGGACCGGGGTTGTGGACCACATGCCACAAGCGCTGCGTGTCGATGACGAACTGCATGCCCTTGTGCAGGGGGATTCGCGACTCGGTGCCGTCGTCCTCGCGGTCCTCGCGGAGGATGAAGGTGGCGTTGTTGTCGGTGAGCTCCAGCCAGGAGCGCACCACCCATCCCTCCCCATCGGGATTGAGCCGGTTGTTGTCGTCGAGGTGGAGCTGGCGGCGCGCAAACGGCTCGTCGCTGGGGTTGAGCTTGATGACACGCACCCGTCCGTAGCGCGTGCCCACCGCCTCGACGTACCGCACCAGCGAGGGCGCGATCTCCCTGTTCTTGGTCCAGATGCCGTCCTTGTCGGGCTTGCCGTGGTCCCAGAAGCCGGCGCACTCCATCTCACCCATCGCAGAGGCGAGGGGCGCGAAGTTGGTGTCTCCCCCGCTCTTCCAGTCCATGTACTCGAGGCCGAGCCACTCGCTCTCCGGGATCGCCGGGCCCGCGTAGTCGCGGAGGATGACGAAGCCCTTCTCATCGAAGATCGGCAGCTTGCGATGGGCCATGGCTCTCTGGACTCCTGGTGACGTTGGACTCGCCTAGGGTACGACGGGCGTTCGCGGGCAGGCCGGGGGCTAGGCTCTCACCTGTGATCGAACCAACGGCCGCCAGCCTGGACGGCGAGCTGGCGCTGGCCAACGAGCTCGCCGACATCGCCGACGCGGTGTCGATGCGCTATTTCCGATCCCTTGACCTCGTGGTCACGACCAAGCCCGACCTGACCCCCGTCACCCAGGCGGACCACGAGATCGAGCGCGCCCTCCGCGAGCTGCTGGCCGCGCGGCGGCCGGGACACGCCATCGTCGGCGAGGAGTTCGGTGGCGATGTCGGCGCCGTGAGCGGCTGGCGCTGGGTCATCGACCCCATCGACGGCACCAAGAGCTTTGTCCGCGGAAACGAGACCTGGGGCACGCTGATCGCGCTGCAGCACGGTGGCGAGTCGTTGGTGGCGGTGGCATCGACGCCCTCATTCGGGCACAGGTACGCGGCCATCCGCGGCGGCGGGGCCACCGTCGACGGGCGCCCCATCCACGTGTCCGCGGTGGACAGCATCGAACAGTCGCTGATCGCCCACACCTCGGTGTCCGGCTTCGCCCGCGCCGGCATGGAGGCGGAGCTCGTGCGGATCGCCCGGCGCTGCTGGGACGCGCGGGGGATGGGCAACGTGCTCTCGCACCTCGCTGTCGCCCGGGGCACTGCCGACATCGGCTGGACGGCGCGCGCCAGCGTCTGGGACTACGCGGCGCTGTCGCTGATCGTCGAGGAGGCGGGCGGACGTTTCCTCGACCGCTCGGGTGACGGACCGCTGGGCGGCACGGGGCTCTCCACCAATGGACTGCTCCACGAGCGGGTGCTGGCGCTCACGGGCGCGGACCGCGACCGCCATCCCTGACGCCCTCAGCTGGAAGCCGGGTGGCTGCCTCCACCCTCGTACTCGTCGTGGCGCCGGATTGCTCGGCTGATTCTGGCGGGCCCGGCCGCCCGGCTGGCGCCGACCGCGACTGCCACCTCAGAGCACCCGTCGGTCGCGGCCGCGCACTGGAGACCATCGGTCCTGTCACGGGTCGCGCACGACTGAAGTCCGGCGGCGTCGGACGCACCTATCGTCGGATTCCAGACGCAATGCGCAAACGCTCGACAACGCCGATCCGTCTCGACCAGGCCGTCTCAGGAATTCTGCTCCGCCTTGGTGGCCTTGCCGCGATTACAGTGATTGTCGCGGTCGCCTGTAACGTCAGCCGGAGTGTGATCGCCGATTCGGCCACCACCTACACCGCCGGCAGCGAGGCCCTGTCCCTCGCCCACGCCGGCATGCTCGACGAGGAGACCGGCCTCCGCGGGTTCCTCGAGACCGGGGCGCCGTCGTTCCTCCAGCCCTACCACGCCGGCCAGGATGAGCTGGAGAAGGGAGACGCCGACCTGCAGCGGGCTTTGGCCGGCGACCCCAATCTCCTCACGGGGTACATCCAGGTCCGCCTCGCCCAGGGCGCCTGGCTGTCGGGGTGGGCGGACGTGGCGATCGCGCAGCAGCCCCAGGCGTCCACCACCGCGACCTTCCTGGAGGCCGGTAGAGCCCTCTTTGACCCGTACCGGGCCAGCGAGGCTGCCCTCAACACCGCGATCGATGCCACCATCCAACACGCGCAGGACATGTCCAACGCGGTGGCCACCGGCTCATTGATCGTGGAGGTCTTCACCGGGCTGACCGGTGTGGTGCTGTTCTGGCGCACCCGGCGCGGGCTGCGACGGGCGGTGGTCGGCCCTGTCTCGAGAATCGTGAGCGCTCTCGAGGGCATCGCCGACGGCAACTACGCCCCACCGGCCATGAGCGACACCGGCCCGGCTGAGCTGCGGGAGATCAAGCAGCGGTTGCGTGGCGTCGCCGCCACCTTGCACGCCGCCCGCGAGGGCGTGCTGCACCGCGAGCGCGAGGCGGCTGAGCACGCCGCCCGCCTGCGTTCCATTGTCGACATGGGCCGGGAGATCGCGGGAAGCCTCAACCTTGGCTACGTGCTCGA
>DATBCJ010000236.1:0-1953 GCA_036270565.1 Candidatus Dormiibacterota bacterium
TCGTCGCCGACGATGCGCAGCTCGACGCCGGGCATCATGCGGCCGGTCCTGCCGCGCCAGAGCATCTCCTCGTCCGGCTCGATCCCGGCCGGTGGGTAGGCGATGCAACCCAGCGGGCTGGTCTCGGTCATGCCCCACGCCTGGATGAGCTCGATCCCGAGCTTGTCGCGGAACGCCTCGATCAGCGACGGCGGCACCGCCGAACCACCGCAGATGGCGCGCTTGATCGACGACAGGTCGGCGTTGGTCGCCTCTGCGTACTGGAGCATGCCAGTGAAGATGGTGGGAACCCCGCCGGTGAACGTCGGCCGCTCCGCCTTGATGAACGCGCACAAGGGCTCGGGCTGCAGGAAGCGATCGGGCAGCAGCAGGGTGCAGCCGAGCATCCAGGCCACGTAGGGAATGCCCCACGCGTTCACATGAAACATGGGCACGATCATCAGCAGACGAGCCGACTCGTCGAGGCCGAAGGCCCCCCACACGCCGAGGCAGTGCAGCCAGATGGAGCGGTGGCTGTACACCACGCCCTTGGGGTCGCCGGTGGTTCCGGTCGTGTAGCACATCGCGGCCGCCGACCACTCGTCGATCTCCGGCCACTCGTACTCCGACGGCTGGGCCGAGATCGCCTCCTCGTAGCGCACGTGGTCACCGAGCTTGTCGGTATCTCCATCGCCGACGACGATGACGTGCTCGACCGTGGGCAGCTTGCTGCGAATCGCGGCCAGCAGGGGGACCAGCGACCCGTCGACGATGATCACCCTGTCCGCGGCGTCGTTGATGATGTGCACCAGCTGCTGGGGAGTGAGGCGCAGGTTGAGCGTGTGCAGCACCGCGCCCATGCAGGGGATCGCCAGGTACGCCTCGAGGTGCTCCTGGTTGTTCCACGCCAGGGTGCCGACGCGGTCGCCGGGCTCGACGCCCATGGAGCGGAGCACGTTGGCCAGCCGCGCCGCGCGCTCGGCCACCTCTGGGTACGTCGAGTGCCGCGCGCCCTCGCCCTGCCAGGTGATCACCTCGCTGTTGGCGAACAGCCGCGCGCCGCGCGTCATCAGCGAGGTGACGGTGAGCTGGTACGGCTGCATGGTGCTGTTCATTCGCCGGGCTCCTTGCGTGTGGCTGTGGTCGGGCATTCTCGGATCAGCGGCCGCCCCGGCGCAAATCCACCACGAGTGTGAGCCGCGCGGCAGTGCGCCGGGCTTCCACGACGCCTCCGATCGCCTGCTAGGCTCGGCCGATGGTCACCGCCTTCCTGCTTGTGGTCTGCGAACCCGGCCGCATCCACGACGTGGCCCGCGGCCTGGCCGACACCGACGGGGTCTCCGAGGTGTACACCACCACGGGCTCGGCCGACTTCGTCGCCGTCGTCCGGGTGCCCGACCTCGACGCCCTGGCCACGCTGGTCACCGAGCGGATCACCACCCTGGAGGGGATCACCCGCACCAACACCCACGTCGCCATCCGTTCGTACGGGCGCGGCGACGAGGCCGCGGCCTTCGACATCGGGGTGGACTGACCCAGCGCGGGGGCAACGTCCGTGGACCACGCGCTGGCGCCTGCTAGTCTCGGCCGAGATGGAAGCTCGACGCACGTGAGCCCGCTGCCGGCGCCCAGCGACGCCGCGGCAGCCGTCCTCCACGACGTCTTCGGACTTCGCGCGTTCCGGCCCGGACAGGGAGAGATCGTTGCCGCCGCCGAGGCCGGCCGCGACCTCTTGCTGGTCGCTCCCACCGGCTCGGGCAAGAGCATCGGCTACTGGGTCCCCGGAATCGCCGCCGGCGGCCTCACGCTGGTGGTGTCTCCGCTGATCGCGCTGATGAACGACCAGGTGGCGCGCTTGCGGTCGCTGGGGGTGCCCACCGCGGCGCTGCACTCACAGGTCGACAGAGAGACACAGAACCGTGCCCTGCGCGACGCCGCCGCCGGGTCACTCCGCTTCCTCTACGTCACCCCCGA
>DATBCJ010000237.1:0-2604 GCA_036270565.1 Candidatus Dormiibacterota bacterium
AGCACTGCCAGTGCCTTGACCTTGGTGAGCCGCTCGTGCACGAATTGGCTGGTGCTCAGTGGTGCCCCGATAAAGGCGTTGCGGAGGCGGCCGCGCAGGCGCCCCACCGTCCCACTGGCGGCGGTGGCACGCGAGGTGGCCTGGAGCAGCCCGGGGGCGAGCCGGTCGAAGCCCTGCTGACCAGCGCGGACCACCTTGACGTAGCGGGCGTCGGGGAGCGTGCCGCGGTGCTCGACGTTGACCAGGTCGGGGGAGATCGGCCACAGCGCCGAGTCGGGCGAGGTCGGCGGCAGCTTGTCCCACGACGCGCCGGCGGCGCGGAGCGCCTCGACCTCATCAGGGGGCAGCACGACCGGTGGGACCGGCGGAGCGTCGTTGGTCACGCCACCCTGTCGTCGCCGGGGCCGCCGGCCAGTCGATTCTGCGCCGGGCGATGCCCAAACACGTACTGGTCAAGCTGCACGAGGTCGTCGAGGTCGAGCCGCAGCACTGTGTGCCGGAGCCAGCGACGCCGCTCGACCAGCACGTCACATCCGTCGGCGCGGTGGATGAGCGCCACCACGCGGCCGAGACGCCGCCCATGATCGTTGACCACCGCGCACCCGAAGAGCGCCGCCGGGTCGAAGCGCTCGCTGTCCCTCACGTACCGAGCATGGCGCGGGCGGCGTCAACGAACGATCAACGATCCTTCACCCGCGGTGCGGGTCCGAACCGGTAGCCCTGGTGGCCAACGGTCACGATGATGACAGGGTTGGCCGGATCGTCCTCGAGCTTGCGACGCAGGCGCTGTACGAAGGTGCGCAGGTAGTTGCGATCGCCGACGTAGGCGGGACCCCACACCCGCGCCAGCAGCGAGCGGTGGTCGCGGGTGGCGCCGGGGTGGGCCGCCAGCTCGGCGAGCAGGACCCACTCGGTGGGGGAGAGGCGGACCTCCTCGCCGTTGCGGGTGACGGAGCGGGTGCTGAGGTCGACGACGACCGAGCCTGACCGCACCACGCCGGCGTTGGCGGGGCTGCGCACCCGCCGCAGCACGGCGCGGAGCCGCGCGAGCAACTCGTCAGCGCCGAAGGGCTTGGTGAGGTAGTCGTCGGCGCCGAGGTCGAGCGCGCGGACCTTGTCGCGCTCCTCGCCCCGCGCTGAGATGACGATCACCGACGGCTGCCGTCGCCCCTCGATCTCCTGGAGGATCTGCCAGCCGTCGACGAACGGCAGGCCGATGTCGAGGAGCACGACGTCGTAGGCTTCGGACCGAAGCCGCTGCGCTGCCTGGATCCCGTCGGGAACGACGTCGACGGCGAAGCCGGAGTCGTGCAGAAGGGCTGCGATGGACTGACGCAGGGCGCGGTCGTCCTCGGCGAGCAGGATGCGGGCTGCGTCGCTCATGCGCTGGGCAGGCGGAAGGCGAACCTGCCTCCCTCGCCCGGAGCGGGCTCTTCGAGCCACACCGTTCCGCCCTGGGCGGTGATGAGCCCGCGCACGATGGGCAGTCCCAGGCCGGTGCCGCCGGTACCGCGCACGAAGCGTTCGAAGATCCGTGCGCGGAGGTCGGCCGGTACCCCCGGACCGTTGTCGATGACCCGCACCACCGCATCGCCATCGTCGCGTTCAGCCGAGACTGTCACCACCGTGCCTGGCGGCGCGAAGTGGTCGGCGTTGGCGAGGAGGTTGTCGATCACCTGGCCAAGCCTTTCCCAGTCGGCGCGGACCTCGGGTGTCCCCGGCGCGATACGCACCTCCACGCGCCGCCGCGGGCTGACCAGGCGCAACCTGGCGACGGCCGCCTCGACAGCCTCGCCCACGTCGACGTTGTCGAGCTGCAGGTCGATCGCCCCGCCCTCGATGCGGGCCATGTCGAGCATGTCTGAGACAAGCCGGGCCAGGCGGCGCGACGCCGCGGCGACCTCCTCCAGCTCGCCACGTAGCGGAGCTGGCAGGTCGTCGCGTCGCAGCACCGCGGTGGCGCCGGTGAGAATGCCACCGAGCGGTGTGCGAAGCTCGTGAGAGACATTGGCGAAGAACTCGTGGCGCACCCGGTCGGTCTCCTCGAGCACCTGCACCTGGCGATCGCGCTCCGCCAGCCGCGCCGCCACCTCAGCGGCCTCCGCCTGTTCGCGGTTGAGGCGGGCCAGGTCGAGGTTGGCGCGCTGCAATTCGGTGGCCAGTGCCTCCGACCTCAGCTGGGCGTTGCGCCGCCGCGAACCGAGTGTGCCGACAAGGCCGGCGGCGCCGAAGAAGACGAGCAGGTTGACAATGTCCTCGGTGTTGGCAATCGACAGCGTGTGCGCCGGCGGCACGAACAGGTAGTCGACCAGCGCGAAGCTGAGCGCTGCCGACACCAGCGCGGGGCCGATGCCGGTGGCAACGCCGAGGACGGCGACGATGGACAGGTAGAGGAAGACGTAATCGCGCGGGCTGTTGAAGCTCACCCCGACGAGCACCAGCGTCAGCGCCGCGGGGGCGGCTAGGGCGGCCGCGTAGGCCCCGATGGTGACGGCGGAGCGCGGCAGTGCGCGACGGTTCACCGGGGGATCATGAATCCCCTGGCTGTCGGAGGGTCAGGCGACGCCGACGACTGTGAACGACCGGTTGAACAGGGTCTGCAGG
>DATBCJ010000238.1:0-5164 GCA_036270565.1 Candidatus Dormiibacterota bacterium
CCGTCCGAAACCCCGACGATGCCGAAGGCGCCGTCGGCCGGGTAGACGGATCCGCACTGGGGCCAGGAGAGATCGTGGCCCGATGAGCCGCCCGGCGGCGCTCCGGCGGTGACGTCGGCAGCCGCCATCGAACTCTGCGACGCGAGCGCGGTCAACACCGCGATCACGGCGGACAGGGTGAGGAACAGGCGTCTGCGCATGTCAACCTTTGTCACGGAATAAGGCCTGTGCGATGCCGTGCCTGATGCTAGGGGCGAGGCGCACAGCAGTCAAACGACAAAACTGTGATGGTCGAACCCACTTCGACGTGCTGTTGCTGCCGTCAGAACCAGGCGCGCAGACGCTTCGAGGACGCGGTCTTCCACACCGACGGCCACTCCCTGCGCAGTCGCGCTCGCTCGGCGCGCTGGTGGGCAACCAGCTCGCCGGCGACGAGGCGGCTCGCCGGCGAGGCCTCGGCCGCCGCCCTGAGCCATTGCTCCGCCACCACGGTGTCCTGGTGTTCTCCGAGCACCGTCTGCAGCTCGCTGACCGCCAGCGCCAATCGCGCCGCGCGCTTGCCTTCAGCAGGGACGACCGCCTCGGCAGCGTAGCGGCATCGCTTGGCCTTGATCCGGACGTTGTGCAGGGCGGCATCGGGGGGGTCGTCGCCGAGCGCGCCGACGGCCGCCGCGAGGCCGCGCCAGCGCTTGCGCACCAGCTTCGGCATGTCCACCGCGTCGCGCCGTCCGCGACGGTGGCTGCCGGCCAGGCGCACGAGTTCGTCGAGCAGCCGGTCGTAGCGACGGCTGCGCATGGCGGCGAGCATCGACTCCCGCGCCTGCGCTGTCTCGCGCCGCAGCCGTTTGATGAGCTGCTGGGCGACAGCCACGTCGCCAGCCGGCAGCGTCGCCATGGAGCGCTGGAGGTTCTCCGCGAGGACCTCGTTATCGCGCACGCGCCCGACCTCGCGCCCCAGCCAGCGCAGCTCCTGGCGCAGGCGTTCCACCTGCTCGCGGTCGAGCAGGCAGATGAACGTGCCCAGGTCGCTTCTCAGCCGCCGGGTGGCAACGCGAAACTTGTGGACGCCCTCCTCGTCGTCGCCGAGGCGGACCAGCGCATCGCGCTGCAGGAGTTGCACCACCGACGCGGCGATGGCGTGCCGGACCAGCTCGTCCGGTCGCGGCTCTCTGCCCAGCTCTGGCACCACCACCTCGGGGGGACGGCGTGCGCGTGCTCCCAGGGCGCGCACCAGCTTGGGCATCGGCTGCCCGTCCTGGGCGCCGGCGGAGGCGATGCGCCTGACGGCCGAGCGCAGCACGGCCTGCGCCGGGGCGCCGTCCTTGGCCTCGACCTCGACCTCGCGGAAGCGACGGGTCACGCGACGGCCGGTATGCACCGACACGGCGTCGTCGACGATCTCCACCAGGGTGGTGCCGTCTGACTTCTGAATCTCGATCGGTTTCCGCGACGTGTGCAGCCGGGCCACCGGGATCAGCGCCCGGCCGCGCACGTACGCTCGCACCAGGTCCGCCGCCTCCGGCGGGATCGCTCGTTCAGCTCCCGCGAATGTCAGCTCATCACGCGCCATCGTCCGGCCGGTCGCGGCCTGCGGGAGCTTGACCGTCCACGTGGGTCCGGCTTCACCGGATCGATGGCGCAGCGTGATCCCCCAGCGGGCCAGCGCGAGGTCGTCGGTGTCGTAGTAGGTGGCCTCGAGCTCCAGCCGCGGTCGTGTCATCGCGGCTGCGCCGTTGGCCAGGCCCTCCATGGGCGGCAGCTCGAAGTTCGTGGGGGCGGCCAGCTTCGCCTCGGATTCGACGGTCACGAGAATCCACGATACCGCCCATGAACCCGCCGGGAGTGAGGGCCGCTAGTGGGTCTCAGGTGTACTGCTTGACGTAACTGTCGGGATCCTTGTCCCGGGCCGGGACACCGTCGGGGTGGCTCGCCTCGAAGGCGGCGAAGGCCACGGCGATGTCGTGGCGGAGTGCCAGGTCGGCGTGCCGCCGGAAGTCGACGAGGTCCTCACGCTCCTCCTCGGCCATGTGATCGCTGTTGGCCCTGTTGGTCTTGGCCACCGCCTCCCACCAGCCGTCGCTGCCGACCTCCTGCCTGAGCGCCTCCTCAGCGGCGTCGCGAATGTCGTTGTGATCCTTGATGACGTCCTCGACCTCGTCGACGGGGCCCTCCCCGTGCATGCCTTTGCCGATCTTGAGCAGGTGCGGGTAGAACAGCTGCTCCTCGGCTTCCGCGTGCACCTCGAGGAGGTTGCGCAGCCGCGTCCAGACCGCACCCAACGCGGCGGTGTTGGAGCGATCGATGTCGTCGAGGTACGCGAACAGCCGGCGCTGCTCGGCATGGTCGTGCAGGATCAGTTCGGTGATGTCCACCTGGCACCTCCCAAAGCTTCCACTACGATGTCCGTGACCACCTGATCATGGCTCCCGTGCTCGGCCCGGGCAAGGAGGCGTTGCCTGCAGACTCCGGAGGCTCACCCCGGCCCTCGAGCGCCGTCCGCCGAGTTCGCGCAACCCTCGGCTGGCGCGGTGCTCCGCTCCCTGGTGCCGAGCCTGGTCATCAACGGCGTTCTGCCGATCCTCCTCTACCAGGCGCTGACCGGGGCCGGCGTCGCCACCGTCCCTGCACTGGTGGCGGGCTCGTCATTCCCGCTCTCCTATACGGCGTGGGGCTGGGCGCGCTCGCGTCGGCTTGACGTCATCGCCGCCATCTCGCTGTTCTTCATCGCGGTGAGCGCGCTGGCCAGCCTGGTGTCGGGGAGCACCCGCTTCACGCTGATCAAGGACTCGTTCTTCACAGGGCTTTTCGGTCTCGCCTTCTTCGGTTCACTCCTGGCGCCCCGCCCGTTGATGTTCCACATGGCGCGCCAGTTCGCCACGGGCGGCGTTCCCGAGCGGGCCGGTCGGTGGGACGAGCTCTGGCAGCACCCCGGTTTCCGGCACGCCATGCGCGTCATGACAGCGATGTGGGGGGCGGCCTTCGTCGGGGACGCGGCGGTGCGTCTCGCGCTGGTGTTCGTGCTCTCGACCTCGACGTTCCTGGTCGCCTCTCAGCTGCTGCTCTATTCGACGATCGCACTGACGATCTTCGTGACGATTGCCTACGGCCGCCGAAGGCAGCGTCGTGGAATGGCTCAGCAACCGTAACGTGCGACGGCCAGCCGCGCTCAGGCGCTGGGGCTTACTCGCCGGTCGGCTGCTGGTCAGTGCGGTGGGAATGTTCCTGGTGGTGCGCAGTGTCGACGTGACCGCGGCGTTGCGCGACGTCGCCGACGCCAACCCGGCCTGGTTCGCTGCAGCCGTGATCACTGCCGTGGCGTGGCAGGCCACCGGGTTCGTGCAGTGGTATCTCCTGCTGCCGCACGTGGGGGTCTTTCGCCGGGGCTGGCTCGCGCGGTTGTTTCTGCGATCGAGCTTCGTGACCATGATCGTCCCGGCTGGGATCGGCGGCGACGCATTGCGTGCCAAGGAGGTGGGCGCGGTGCTCGGCTACGGGCGGGCGATGGCGGCGATCGCGGCCAGCCGGATGCTGACGGTGCTCGCGGTCGCCACCTGGACGCTGGTGGGGTCGTTCTTCCTGCTCGACCTGCTTGGTGATCGCGGACCCCTGGCAGCGACGCTCGGTCTGGTTGGGGTGGCGGTGTGCGCCGTCGTCGCCCTGCAGTTCGACCACCTCTGGGCCCACCGCCGACCCTGGCGACGGCTCACCGAGTTCCGCGACCAGATGCTTGCCGAGCTGGCCTCGTACCGGCGCCCCTCGGTGTGGCTGCCCAGCTTCGGCGTGGCGGTGCTGGCCTGGGGGCTGAACATCGCCAGCCTCGTCCTCTTCACCAGGGCCGTTGGTGCCAGCGTATCGTGGGCGCTGCTCGCGGTGGCGTTGCCCGCGTCGGCTGCGTTGACGCTGTTGCCGTTCACCGTGAATGGCTTCGGTGTGCGTGAGGGTGCGCTGATCGCGCTGCTGGCCAAGGGCGGCGTCACCCTCGCCAACGCGACGGCGATCACGGTGTTCATCGACATCCAGCTGCTGCCGCTGGCGCTGCTCGGGGCTGTGGCTTGGTTGTTCCGCCCGCGCCGCACGCTCTCACCGGTGTCGACGACTCCAGCGACGTCAGGTGACAAGTCCCGCGGCGATGCCGAGGAACTGCAGCGCGTGCGCGTGAGGGACTGACACAGGCACACTGCGGCTCTGTGGACGCCACCGACCTCTACAGGGGCCCACTCGAGGACTTCGTCGCGCGCCGCAACGCGCTGGTCAGCGAGCTGCGATCCAGTGACCCCGATGCAGCCGGCGCCGCGGCAAAGCTGCGCAAGCCGTCTGTCGCTGTGTGGGCGATCGACCAGCTGGCCGGCGACGACCCGGACGTGGTCGTTGAGTTGCTCGCCGCCGGTGCCGACGCCCGCGAGGCCCAGCACGCTGCAGCGACGCAGGACGACAGCCGCGACGCCCTTCTTGCCGCCACGGGCCGCCTTCGCGACGCTGTCGAGGCGGTGGCTCGTGCCGCGGTCGGGGTGCTCGAGAGCGCCGGGCACGCCAGCAGCCACGAGACCGGGCGCAGGATCCGCGCCACCCTCCAGACGGCCGCCACCGGCAGAGCGGCCGATCGGCTGGCGCTCTGGCGCGGCACCCTGGACCGCGACCTCGCCCCATCCGGCTTCGGTGCCGTGGACGCTCCCGAGCCAGACGGGGCCCAGCTTGCAGCCGTCCTCGCTCCCCTGCGGCGTCCGGGCTCAGCGAAGCCGCGCCGTCAGACGCAGGGTCGAAGCCAGCCCGGGACTGTGGCCCGCGAGCGGCACCAGGCCGAGCGGGCTGCGGCCACCCAGGACGCGACAGCGGAGCGCGCCCGCGCGCTGGCCACGACGAAACGGCTCGCGGCCCGGCGGGTCGCGGAAGCCGCTCGCGTGGCGGACGATGAAGCGGCTGCCGCCGAGCGCGCCGCCGACGAGGCCGAGAGGGCCGCTCAGGCGGCGCGGGCGGCGCTGGGTCGCTGAGCGTCCAGCACCGCTGCCCTCCATGAGCTGGAGCCGACGCTGGAGCCTGCTGTTCGGCCTGGCGTTGGCCGTCATCGTGGTATCCCACGTCGCCGGCCTGGCCACCTCGCCGCCGGGTCTGCACACCGATGAAGCGTCCATCGGGTACAACGCCTGGACGATCGCCCACTACGGCA
>DATBCJ010000239.1:0-1915 GCA_036270565.1 Candidatus Dormiibacterota bacterium
TGGTGACCGACCTCAGCGTCCCCGGTGTCAAGAACACGCGCCTCGTTCGTGGCGTGCTCGACACCCTCAGGGTCGACCCCACCAGGGTGCTGGTGGTGGCCAACCACCGCGAGTCGGCGGGCGAGCTGGATGGCCATGGGGCCGAGACCTTCCTCGGCACCACCATCGCCGCCGAGATTCCGTTCTCGGCCGGCGTCGTCGCCACCTCGGTGAACACGGGTGTCCCCTTCGTCGTCAAGGAGCCGAGCTCCAAGGCCAGTGCGGCTGTTCTGGCCATCGCTGACGCCATCGATCGCGGCCCCCGCGGAGACGCCTCCGCCGCGGCGCCTGCCAAGGCGGCCGAGCCGAAGAGGCGGTCGCGTCGCAAGCTCGGCTTCGGTCGCTGAGCCCGCGCCGAGGTCAGCGCCCGAACAACCCCTTGCGCTTCTTGCGGTCGGCAGGCTCGGGAACGGCGGCGACAACGCTTTCGGGGAGGAGGCGAGCCACCAGCTCGCGCACGGCCCGGCTGATCTCAGCCTCGGGATGCGCCATCACAAATGGGGTTCCGTTGGTGATGGCGTCGCCCACGATCCTCGGATCGTGGGGTATCTGCACCGCCACGGGCACGCGCAGGCTCTGCTCGATCGACTCCCGGTTGAAGTCGGCGTAGCCGTCGACGCGGTTGACCACCAGCAGGATGCTCTCGGGGTCAACCGTCAGTGACTCGAGAACCTTGAGCGTCAGCTTGGCGTCCTTGATGGCCGGGATGGTCAGCGCGGTCACCACCAGCACCCGCTGGGCCATCTCGACGACCTCGAGGTTGAACTCGGTGAGGTGCGTCGAGCAGTCGACGACCACGTAGTCGAAGGCGCGGCGAAGCTCAGCCATGAGCAGGCGCACATGCTCGGCGGTGACCAGGTCGGCGAGCTCGGGGCTGATCGGCGCCAGCAGCACCTTGACACCGCCGGGCCCGTTGGCGAGCACGTCGTTGACGCTCTCCGAGTCGACCGCGCCGGCGCCGTCCACCAGCTCGGTGATGCTGCGGCTGTGGTCGAGGTTGAGCATGACGCCGATGTCGCCGAACTGGAGGTCGAGGTCGACCAGGGCAACGCGGCCGGCGCTCTGTTCGGCAAGCGCCACGGCGAGGTTGGCGGCGATGAGCGTCTTGCCGACGCCGCCCTTGCCCGAGAACACCAGGATCACCTCGGCGGGAGCGCTGCTGCGCGGCGCCGACGGGGTCTCCGGTTGTGCGGGCAGCGACTTGGCGATGAACGTTCCCTTCTTCTGCTCGAGCTGGTAGACGCGGCGGATGGCCGCCACCAGCTCGTCGTGGCTGAAGGGCTTGATCAGGAACTCGCGAGCGCCGGCCTGCATGGCCCGCCGCAGGTAGTCGCGCTCGCCCTGCACGGACATGATGATCACCGGCGAGGTGGGCAGCTCGGACGCCAGCGTCTCGGTGAGCTGGATACCGTCCATCAGGGGCATGTTCACGTCGGTGAGCACGATGTCGGGATGGAGGCGGTGCGCCGCCTCGAGGCCCTCGCGGCCGTCGGCAGCGGTGCCGACCACCTCGATGTCGTCCTCGAAGCTGAGCAGCTTCTGGAGGTTGTCGCGCGTGCTCGAGATGTCGTCGACGATGAGCAGGCTGATCACGGCGGCTTCAGCGCGTCCCCGTCACGCCACGGACATGCGAGACGCGGCGGCGAGGTCGACGGTGACGCCGGGGCCCATGGTTGAGGCGAGGGTCACGTTGCGCACGTACGTCCCCTTGGCGGCGGTCGGCTTGGCGCGGACGACGGCATCCATGAGCGCGGCGAAGTTGTCGCGCAGCTTGGCGTCGTCGAACGACGCCTTGCCGATCGCGGTGTGGATGATCCCGGCCCGGTCGACACGGAACTCGACGCGGCCACCCTGAACATCCTTGACCGCCTTGGCG
>DATBCJ010000240.1:0-5483 GCA_036270565.1 Candidatus Dormiibacterota bacterium
CTGGCTCACCCCCTCGAAGAAGGTGGCGTGGGATTTGTGGTCGAAGGCGCCGTGGGCCAGATACTCGTACATCGACTGCTCGTCGACATGGCGCTCGAAGCTCTCGTCCTGGAGGATCGCCTTGATCTCCGAGGCGAAGAGTACGCGGTTGCCGCTGCGCGCGAAGTACAGCGGCTTGATGCCGAAGTGATCGCGGCAGAGCACGAGCTTCGGCCCGCCGCCGCGCGCGTCGAGCAGGGCCAGGCCCCACATGCCGTTGAGACGAGGGAACGCCGCGGCGCCCCACTCCTGGTAGGCGTGGAGCACCACCTCGGTGTCGCAGTGGGTGGCGAAGTGATGGCCGAGCGCCTCCAGCTCAGCGCGCAGCTCGCGGAAGTTGTAGACCTCGCCGTTGTAGACGATCTGCAACCGGCCACCATCGACGGACATCGGCTGCTGCCCATGGGCGACGTCGATGATGCTGAGCCGGCGAAAACCCAGGGACGCGTCATCTGTCTCCAGGTAGCCGTCGTCGTCCGGGCCGCGATGTCGCTGGGCGTCGGTCATCGCGGTCAGCAAACGGTTGTCGCGTGGGCCAAAGAACCCGGTGATGCCGCACATGTCGTCAGGACACGCCGTGGTTCGCGCTCATCACAGCATTAAACAGGCGGCGCCCGGAATGGGCATGGCGCGGCGCGATTCATCCTGCAGCGCGGCGCGCGCCTTAGAAGTCGAGGTCGTCCCCCATCCCCATGCCGCCCATGCCGCCCATTCCGCCCATGCCACCCATGCCACCCATGTCGCCCATGGCACCGCCATGCGAATGGCCACCACCAGCGGACATCTCGTCCTCCTCGGGCTCGGGGGCATCGGCGATCAGGGCCTCGGTGGTCAGCACCATGGAGGCGATCGAGACAGCGTGGGTGAGCGCGCTGACCACCACCTTGGTGGGGTCGATGACACCGCGCTCGACGAGGTTGCCGTACTCGCCGGTTCGGGCGTCGAAGCCCTCATCTCCACTCCGCTCAGCGACGTGGTGGGCGACAGACGGACCGTCGAAGCCGCCGTTGCCGGCGATGATGCGAATCGGGTCCTGCAGGGCGCGGCGCACGATGCGCGCGCCGGTGGCCGCGTCGCCGGTCAGGGAAAGCGAATCGATGGCGTCGGCGGCGCGCAGCAGCGCCACGCCGCCGCCGACCACGTAGCCGTCCTCGATGGCGGCCCGCACGGCTGCGATCGCGTCCTCGACGCGAGCCTTGCGCTCCTTCATCTCGACCTCGGTGGCCGCGCCCACCTTGATCACGGCGATGCCGCCGACGAGTCGCGCCAGGCGCTCCTGCAGCTTCTCGCGATCCCAGTCCGAGTCGGTTTCCTCGATCTCGCGCCGGATGTCGTCGGCCCGAGCGGCGACCGCGGCGGGATCACCACCACCCTTGAGGATGGTGGTGTTGTCCTTGGTGACGACCACCCGCTCGGCGCTGCCGAGCTGGTCGAGACGCACGGCGTCGAGCCGAAGGCCCACCTTCTCGGTGATCACGGTGGCCCCGGTGATCGCCGCGATGTCCTGGAGGATCGCGGTCCGGCGATCACCAAACGCCGGCGCCTTGACCGCCACCGCGGTGAAGGACCCGCGCAGCCTGTTGACCACGAGCGTGGCCAAAGCCTCGCTCTGGACGTCCTCGGCAATGATCAGCAGTGGCCGGCCAGACTGCACGACCAGCTCGAGCGCGGGGAGCAGGTCGGCAACCGCGCTGACCTTGGCGTCGGTGATGAGCACCGCGGGCTTGTCGAGAACGGCTTCCATCGCCTTCTGGTCGGTGACCAGGTACTGCGAGACATACCCGCGATCGAACTGCATCCCCTCGACGACCTCGACCTCGGTCTCGATGCCATTGCCCTCTTCGACGGTGACCACGCCGTCGCGCCCGACGTGCTTGAACGCCTCGGAGATCATGGTGCCGATCCCCTCGTCGCCGGAGCTGATGGTGGCGACGCGCTCGATGTCGTCGTCACCGGCCAGCGGGTGCGACTGGGCGCGCACCGCGGCGACCACCGCGTCCGCGGCTGCGAGCATGCCGCGTCGCAACTCAGTCGGCGAGGCACCGGCGGCGAGGTTGCGCAGCCCCTCGTTGATGAGGGCGCGCCCGAGAACCGTGGCGGTGGTGGTGCCGTCACCGGCGATGTCGTTGGTCTTGACCGCAATCTCTTTGAGCAGCTGCGCGCCCATGTTCTCGAAGTGGTCCTTGAACTCGAGATCGCGAGCGATGGTGACACCGTCGTTGATGATCAACGGCGAGCCGAACTTCCTGTCGATGACGACGTTGCGACCGCGCGGCCCCAGCGTCACCGACACCGCGTCGGCGACACCGTCGACACCGCGACGCAGGGCCGAACGCGCCTCTTCATCGAAACGCAGTTGCTTTGCGGACATGGGAAATCAGGGCCTCCACGCAGACGCGCGACGCAGCCGAACGGCCGCGTCGCACCAGAAAGTTAGGGTCAGTTGGATCCGTTGGCCACGACGGCGAGGATGTCCTTCTCGCTGAGGATGAGGTACTCGGTCTCGTCGACCTTGACCTCGCTGCCGGCGTACTTGGCGTACATCACCCTGTCTCCGACCTTGACGTCGAGCTCGACGCGCTTGCCGGTCTGCTCGTTGTAGCGGCCGGTGCCGACGGCCTCGATGGTGCCCTCCTGGGGCTTCTCCTTGGCGGTGTCGGGGAGGACGATGCCGCTCTTGGTCATCTCCTCACGCTCGAGGGGCTTGATGACGACGCGATCTGCCAGGGGACGAAGATTGACGGCCACAGGGACCTCCCTTCTCATGGAAGTTGGTTAGCACTCTCACCTTGAGACTGCTAACACTCTACCCCAGCGAGTGCCAGCCTGGCAACTTGCCGAGGGAACCTGTTCCCCCTCGTTTCTCAGGCGCCGAGCGACTTGAGCAGCATGTCGCTGCCGTAGGCGGCCAGGAAACCGCAGAGCAGGCCGAGCATGCCCATCTGGTGGCTGCCGATCTTGCGGTTGACGTGCTGGAGCTCGCCGATGACGTAGGCGATGGCACCGGCGGCGAGCGCGAGGAACAGCACCGACACCGCCTGGCTCGCCGTCGACGCCCCGCCAAGCCGCGTCACCCCGTAGCCGACCAGGGTTCCGACCAAGGTGGGGCCGCCTCCGACCAGGCCGAGGATGCCGAGGAAGCGCCAGCTCGGCCGGCGCCCGATCATCGGGCCGCTGATGCCGAAACCCTCGGTGATGTTGTGCAGCCCGAAGCCGATCACCAGGACGTAGAAGAACCGGTAGGCGCCGGCGGCGGCGGACTGGCCGATGGCGAGGCCTTCGGAGAAGTTGTGCAGCCCGATGCCGACGGCGATGAACAGCGCCGTGCGCAGAGCCGGGGCGAGTGGCGGCCGGGCCCCGACGTTGGTCGCGGCGAGCGCACCGGGCCCGCTGGGCAGCGGACTGCGGCGGCTGACCCGCTCGAAGACGACGAGGGTGAGCAGTCCGACGGCCAGGCCGGCGGCGAGCAGAAGGCCGAACCCCGCGCCCGCGGCCGAGGACCGGCTCAGCTCCGCCTCGACCGTCTGGCTGGCGTTGCGGATGACGTCGTAGAAGATGAAGAGGAGGACGCCGACCGATCCCGAGGTGAGAAAGGACATCAACCGCGGGCCGGGCCGCCCCCAGCGCGCGATGGGCAGCCCCACCATGATGGTCAGGCCCGAGACCGCGCCCAGGACGGCGGTGCCCGCGAAGCTCATGAACTTAGGTTAGCCTAACCTAACCCGACGCCGAGGCCTCCGGCGGCGACTCCACCCAGACCGTGCCGGCCACGCCCTCGCTGACCACGACCGGGTGTCCGTCGACGACCAGCCGGAGCTGGCCCTCCGCTCGATCGCGGACCAGCACGCGCGCCTCGGGGAGCAGGCCACCGTCGTGGAGCACCGCCAGGAGGTGGGGCGCCTCGTGCTCGGCCACCTCCGACACCCTGCACACCCGCGATTCGACGCCGACCGGCAGGTCGGGCAAGCGCATCATCGGCCGCCCCTGGGGAGGGCGACGGCCGGGGATGACGTTGCCGTGAGGGCACGTCGACGGGCGGCCGAGGTGCTCGTCGAGCCGCTCGAGCACGACCTCGGAAACCCCGTGGGAGAGCGCCGCCGCCTCGCGGTCGGCGGTGGCCCAGTCGAGGCCGAGGACGTCGGTGAGCCAGCGCTCGATGAGCCGGTGGCGGCGCACCACCGTGGCCGCGGCCACCCGGCCGGCGTCCGACAGGTGGACGCTGCGGTCGTCGGCGAGGGTCACCCAGCCGTCTCGGGCCAGGCGCTGCAGGCTGACGCTCACCGTCGGCGGGCTGACGGCGAGCCACTCCGCGATGCGCCCCGGGCGAGGCACCTCGCCCTCGTGCTCGATGTAATAGATGGTCTCGAGGTATCGATCGGTCACCTCGGAGCGCGCCGGGGCGACGTCGGTGCCGCTCATCGAACGATGGTACGCACGCGATCCGCGCGCTCAGGCGTACTCGTCGAGGGTGGGGTCGACGCTGATCCCGGCGGCGTCGGGGCCGCGCAGCCGCAGGCGCTGCCATCCCGCGGCTCCGATCATCGCCGCGTTGTCGGTGCACAGCGCCAGCGGCGGCACCGTGACCGGCAGCCCGGCGAAGTGGCGACGCACAGCCTCGCGCAGCGCGGTGTTGGCCGCCACCCCGCCGACGACCGCAATGCGCTCGGCGCCGCGGCGGTCGGCGCAGACCGACAGGGCGTGCACCAGCTGTCCGACCACCGCGGCCTGGAACGACGCGGCGAGATCGCTGACCACGCCGGGGTCGCGAGGTGTGCCCTCCGCGGTCAGCGCGTCGCTGCCGAGGTCGCGAACCGTGTAGCGCAGGGCGGTCTTCAGCCCGCTGAACGACATCGCGTCCGGCATCCTGGTGCTGGGCAGCGCGAAGCGGGCCGGGTCGCCGCCGACGGCCGCGCGCTCGACCAGCGGTCCGCCCGGGTAGCCGAGCCCGAGCAGGCGGGCCGCCTTGTCGAAGGCCTCCCCGGCGGCGTCGTCACGGGTCGACATCAGCCTGACCGCGTCGCCGTGGTCGCGCAGCTCGACGACGTCGCTGTGGCCGCCGCTGACCACCAGCGCCAGGTAGGGCGGCTCCAGGGCGGCGTCGCTGAGCCAGGCGCTGTACACGTGTCCCGCCATGTGCGACACACCAACCATCGGCAGGCCTCGTCCCACCGCCGCCCCCTGCGCGTAGAGCGTGCCGACGAGCAGACAGCCGGCCAGCCCCGGCCCCCGGGTCACCGCCACCGCGTCGATCGATGGCCAGCCGCCAACGGCTGCGAGCGCCTCGTCGACGATCGGGCCGATGACCTCGAGGTGGGCGCGTGCCGCCAGGTCGGGCACCACGCCGCCGTGCGTGGCGTGCAGCGCGACCTGCGACGACACCACGCTGCTGAGCACCTCCCTCCCGTCGTCCAGCACCGCCGCCGCCGTCTCGTCGCACGAGGTCT
>DATBCJ010000241.1:0-3282 GCA_036270565.1 Candidatus Dormiibacterota bacterium
GCGAGGCTGACACCCTGCGCGATCGTGGTGTTCATCTTCCAGTTGCCGGCGACCATGGGCAGGCGCGACCCCGGCGTCACCCGGGCACGGCCTCGCGGTCGCGCAGCGCAGCCACCCCGGGCAGCTCCTTGCCCTCGAGGAACTCGAGGGTGGCGCCGCCGCCCGTGCTGATGAAGTCAATCATGTCGGCAACTCCGGCGTCGGCGACGGCGGCGCCGACGTCGCCGCCGCCGATGACGCTGAAGGCGGGGCTGTCGCCCAGCGCGCGGGCCACCTCGCGCGTTCCCCGGGCGAAGGCGTCCACCTCGTAGACGCCGAGCGGGCCGTTCCAGACCACGGTGCCGGCGTCGGTGAAGGACGCGGTGATCGCGGCCACTGACCGCGGGCCGACGTCGACGACCATGCGGTCGTCGGGGATCGCGTTCCATGCCACGGTCTCCGTCGCGGCGCCGTCGTCGGCCTGCTCAGCGACGACAACGTCGACCGGCAGCACCAGCGTGCGCCGGGCGGCGGCCGACGCCAGCACGTCGCGCGCGACCGCGACCTGCTCCTCCTCGACAACCGAGCGGCCTGTCGACACTCCCTTGGCGCGGTAGAAGGTGCAGGCCATGGCGCCGCCCAGGAAGATCGTGTCGACGCGCTCGAGCAGGTGGGTCAGCACGCCCAGCTTGGTGGAGATCTTGGCGCCGCCGAGGATGGCGACCAGCGGACGTCTGGGATTGTCGAGCACGGTGCCCAGCACGTCGAGCTCGCGCGCCATCAGGTAACCCGCCACCGCGGGGAGGTGGTGGGCGACGCCCTCCGTCGACGCATGGGCTCGATGAGCGGTGCCGAAGGCGTCGTTGACGAAGAGATCGGCGAAGGACGCCAGCTTGGCGGCCAGGTCGGGGTCGTTGGTCTCCTCTCCGGGCTCGAACCGGACGTTCTCGAGCATGCCCACCTCGCCGTCGCGGAGGCTGTCGACCAGCGCACGCGCCGATGGGCCGACGACGTCACCGGCGACGGCCACCTCGATGCCGAGCAGCTCACCGAGACGCCGCGCCACCGGCGCGACGCTGAGCGCGGGATCGCGAGTGCCCTCCGGCCGGCCCACGTGGGTGACGATGATCGTGCGCGCGCCGCGCTCGCGGAGGGCGGTGATGGTCGGCAGCGTCGCGCGAATGCGACTGTCGTCGGCGATCGTGCCGTCGCGCAGGGGCACGTTGTAGTCGACGCGCAGCAGCACCCGCCGACCGGCGACGTCGATGTCGTCGATGGTCGCCTTGCTCATCGGCCCGTGTCAGAGCCGGCCGGCGATGTGCTCAGCCAGGTCGACGACCCGGCACGAGTAACCCCATTCGTTGTCGTACCAGGCGAGCACCTTGACCATGGTGTCGCCGATGACCATGGTCGAGGGGGCGTCCACCGTCGACGAGTGACTGTCGTGGAGGAAATCGATGGACACCAACTGCTCCTCGGAGACCGCGAGGATGCCGTTGAGCGAGCCGTCGGCCGCCTCGCGGAACTCGCCGTTGACGTCGTCGACGGTGACCGACTTGCCCAGCCTCACGGTGAGGTCGACAAGGCTGACGTCGCTGACCGGGACACGCAGCGACGCGCCGTGAAACTTTCCCTGGAGCTCCGGCATGACCAGGGCCATCGCCTTGGCGGCACCGGTCGAGGTCGGGATGATCGACAGCCCGGCGGCGCGACCGCGGCGCAGGTCTTTGTGCGGAGCGTCGAGGAGCACCTGGTCGGTGGTGTAGGCGTGGACGGTGGTCATCAGCCCGCTCTCGATGCCGAAGCTGTCGCTGAGCACCTTGGCGACCGGTGCCAGGCAGTTGGTGGTGCACGACGCGTTGCTGACCACGAGGTGCTCGGCGGGGTTGTAGGCGGTGTGGTTGACGCCCATGCAGACCGTGATGTCCTCATTGGTCGCCGGAGCCGAGATGATCACCTTGCGGGCGCCGGCGTCGATGTGGGCGCGGGCCTTGGTGGCGTCTGTGAAGAAGCCGGTCGATTCGATGACGATGTCCACCCCGAGATCACCCCAGGGGAGCCGCTGCGGGTCACGTTCGGAGAGCACGGCCAGCCGGGCTCCGTCGACGGTGATGTGGTCGCTGTCCGCGCCCACCGCGGCGGGGAACCGGCCGAGGATCGAGTCGTACTTGAGGAGGTGCGCCAGCGTGGCCGCGTCGGTCAGGTCGTTGACGGCGACGATGTCCAGCTCAGAGTTGCGTTCGCGCGCTGCCCGGTAGACGTTGCGGCCGATCCGGCCGAAACCGTTGATGCCAACCTTGACAGCCATGCGCGATCCTCTCCCTCTCTCTGGACTGATCGGGTCACTGTGACCGAATGCTGCATCGACAGTACCACCGCGATCCGCGTTGCCGTGCCTGTTCAGGACTGCGCAGCCTCGACCAGTCGGTGGAGGCGTCCGGCCATCGCCGGCCGGCTGATCGCCGCCGCCTCGGCAAGGATCGCGAGTGATGCCTCAGGGTTGGCCCTGCGCAGCAGCGCGGCCTCGCGCAGGGCGGGGGGCAAACCCTCCCAGCGACGGGGGTCGGCGCCCAGCCGGGCGGCGGCGTCGAGCTGGCGGACGGCGGCGTCGACGGTGCGACGGAGGTTGGCCGTCTCCGCGTTGAGGGTGCGGTTAACGCCGGCGCGGATATCGCGAACCACGCGTCCCTCCTCGTAGGCCAGGCGTCCTCCCTGGGCGCCGATCGAGCTGAGCGCGGCCCCGACCGCGGGGGCGGACCGCACCGTGACCGTCGGGCGGCCGCGGCGAAGGCGAACCCCGGCCGGTACCTCGAGCGCTGCGAAGTCCGCCACCAGGCGGACGGCCGCTCGCTCGTTGCGGACCGGGATCTCCAGCTGCGGAGGACGGCCCGGCCGGCTCACGGACCCAAGCGCGAGGAACGCACCGCGCAGCCGGCTGCGCCGGCAGCAGTTGCCCTCCCCGGGCTGCGGACCACCGGGGGGCAGCTCAACCCTGTACCTCACCCGCCGGGCGGTGTGCAGGCGTACGGCGTGGCCGCCACTCCCGTCCGCGTGAAGGATGGCGACGGCGCATCGAGCGGCCACGGCACGGGTCGTCTCGATGGTCGTCGCCCCGAGCGTGGGGTCGCCCGTCAGGCTCATCCCTTCGAGCAGCGCCGCGCGGCAGTGCGGCAGCGGCGGCAGGTGAGGGGCCAGTTCGGCGACAACCCGCTCCGTGAAAGAGCCGCCCCTTAAAACCACTGGGTGGCTCAGCGCGGGTCGGGGCGCTGCACGTCGCGATGGCGAACATCGACGGCCACGTCG
>DATBCJ010000242.1:0-15558 GCA_036270565.1 Candidatus Dormiibacterota bacterium
GCGGCACTGCGCCCGGGCGTCGACACCGCCCATGAGATCGGGCTCGTCGACGAGCTCATCCCCGAGCCGATGCCGGGGGCGCACGCCCATCCCGATGTCACCATCGGGGCGCTGCGCGGGGCCATCGTCCGCCACCTCGACGAGCTCTGCGCGATGGACGTGCAGACGCTGGTGCGCGCGCGCATCGCCCGCTATCGCGCCGCCGGCGGCTGACGGAGCCGCCTCAGGCGGCGATGCCCGCCGCCGCCTGCCTGGCCTGGGGATCGGGACGCTTCAGGAAGAAGGCCGGGAAGATCCCGATGAACGACAGGATGGCGATGACCACGAAGGTGCGGTCGAAAGCATCGCTGAAGACGTTTCCCAGGTACTGGTGATCAAACGAGTCGAGCAGCACGTTGCCCGTGCTCGGCTGGGCGCTTCCCGAGCTCTCCTGGGCCGATGAGCTGGCGATCTTCTGCTCCAGGTCGGCGCAGTACTGCTGGGCGGTGAGCTGCGGTTGATGCAGCACCTGCGCCGCCGCGGTCACCACTGTCGCGGGCGGCGTGCACGTGGTCGCCCTGGCCGCGCCGGCGAACTGGCCGGCAAGGATGGTGACCAGGATGGCGATGCCCACCGACGAGGACACACGCTGCAGCGTGTTGGTGATGCTCGACGCACGCGAGGTGTAGCGCCGCGGCACTCGCGCCAGCGCCGCCGACATGGTCGGCATCATGGCGAAGCCCATGGCGAAGCCACGCAGCATCAGGGCGCCGATGACCAGCAGGTTGGGCGAGTCGTAGTGGATCTGGGCCAGCACCACGCTGCCGATGGTCAGCAGGATCATGCCGGTGGCGACCACCCACCTGGGGCCGAACCTGTCGGTGAGAAATCCGCCCAGGGGCATGGAGATCGCCGCCATCGCCGCCTGCGGCAGGAGCAGCAGCCCGGTCTCGATGGCATCGTAGCCATGAACCTCCTGCAGGTAGAGCGGCAGCAGCAGCATGGTGCCGAACATGGCGGTCACGACGATGAAGCTCAGCACCATCGCCCACGAGAAGGTGCGGTCCTTGAACAGGGACAGCTGCAGGAGCGGCAGGGGGGCGCGGAGCTGGCGCACGATGAACGCGGTCATCAGCACAACGCTGGCCACCAGCAGCGATACAACCACAGGTGACGTCCAGCCGAGCTCGGTGCTGCGGTCCACCGCGTACATCAGCGCCAGCACGGCAGGGACACCGGTCAGCAGTCCAATGACGTCGAGGCGGAGGTTCGCGGTGCGGTGCGACTCGCGCAGGAATCGCGACGCCGCGATGAACCCGACGATCCCGATGGGGACGTTGACGTAGAAGATCAGCCGCCACGTGAAGTCCTGCACGAACCAGCCCCCGAGCACGGGCCCCACGGCCGGCGCGATGAGCATCGGGACACCGAAGATCCCCATCACCCTGCCCATGTTCTGCGGTCCCACCGCCTGCAAGATGATGGTCATGCCGATGGGCATCAGCATGCCGCCGCCGATGCCCTGGATCACACGGAAGAAGATCAGCTCGCCGAGGTTCTGCGAGACCCCGCAGAGCATCGACGCGACCGTGAACATCACCATGGTGATGAGGTAGAGCCGCTTGGTGCCCCATCGGTCGGTGGCCCACCCGCTCAGGGGGATCACCGCACCCTGGGCGAGCAGGTAGCCCGTGACCACCCAGGCGATCGCCGTGTAGCTGCCTGCATGCAGGTCGTGTTGCAACGTGGGGATGGCGATGTTGACGATCGTCGAATCGAGGATCGTCATGATCGTGCCGCTGAGCACGACGGCGAGCGCGACCCACTTGTAGTCGAAGCGCCCGACGCGGGTGTCGGTGACGCTCACCTCGTCCGTACCGGGTGGCGGCGTGGGTCGCTCCACGACCGGGGCCTCAGCCATCGTCGTCAACCGCCTGCATCAAGCGGGCCACGATAGCGCGTCGTGGACGATTCGAGTCCTGAGCGGAGCGGTGGCGTCAGCCCGGCGGAGCGCTGGCCGGAATGCTACCGCGGTGGTTCAGCTTGACCAGCCGCATGGCGGCGTCGGCGTGCTGCAGCAGCGCGCCGGCGTCAGCGGCGTCGTCGGGGAAGATTGCCACGCCGCAGGAGATTGTCAGGCCCGCCCCGGCCAGCTCCCGATCGTCACGAATGCGCGTCTCGAACGACAGGCTGATGCGCCTGCCGATGGCGTCGGACTCCTCGCGGTCGGCGCCGGGGAGCACGCAGACGAACTCGTCGCCGCCGTAGCGCGCCGCCGAGTCCTCGCGGCGCAGCGAGTCGTGGAAGACCTGGGCGAGGATGGTGAGCACGCGATCGCCTTCGGCGTGTCCGTAGGTGTCGTTGACCATCTTGAAGAGGTCGAGGTCGCAGAACACCACGCCGAGCGAGGTGTTGAGCCGGCGCGCGCGCGCCACCTCCTGCTCCAGCGTCCGCGTCAGCTGTCGATGGTTGGCCAGGCCGGTGATGCTGTCGAGGTGGGCCTGGTCCAGCTCACGCTCGTACCGGCGTGCTCGTTCGATGGCGCGCGCGGCCTCGCCGGCCAGCGCCGCGACAACGCTGAGGTCCTGGTCGTCCCAGACCAGCTCCTGCCGGGTCGACGTGATCACGTAGGCCCCGATGACCTCCTCGTCGATGATCAGCGGCGCCCCGACCGCGCAGCGGGTGACCCCGCGGCGCTGGTCCTGGTTCTGACGCCGAGCCCCCTCGCCGATGTCGGCCTGGGCGAGGGCGACGTCGTACGCGGTCTGCCAGAGCATCGGCCGGCTCGACGCGAAGACCTTGCCGGCCAATCCTTCACCCGGGGCCAGGGTGACGTCGAGGTTGTCGGTCTCCAGCGCGCGCACCCCCTTGGGACTGAGGTAGAGCGGAAGTGGGCGCAGCCTGCCGACGGCGGGCTCGTAGAGCAGGACCGCGGCGTGCGTCGCCATCGGGAAGGACTGCATCGTGGTCTCGAGAACGGCACGGGTGACGCCGAGGACGTCGATGGCGGTTCCCACCCGCTCGGCGGTGGCGGCGTAGGCCGAGCTGCGCACGCTCTGCGCGCCGGCGGCGACCCCAGCGGCGTGAGCGTGCATCGAGACCACCAGCTGCAGCGCGAGCATGAACGCGATGGCGACGAGGAGGGTGGGGACGTCGCCGTGCAGCCAGTTCAGCCAGACGGCCGCGAAGACGCCCTCGACGAGCCCAGTCGCCGCCAGGCGCGCTGCCGCCCTCGCCAGTGGCGGGCCACCCAGGTTGATGGCGCTGAAGAACAGCACCGCGATGACGCCGCTGTTGTCGAGGTAACCGGCGGCCACGGCCAGCATCGCCCCCGCGATCAGCGCGGGGATGACGGCCTGGGTGAGGACCAGCAGACCGCGGCGGCTCAGGTCGTGGTTGAACAGTCCCACCGCGACGGCGGCGTACGCCAGGCCGAGAACGCCCAGGCCGATCTCCGCGCCGAGCCGCTGGGGCGGCAGCGACAGGGTCAACAGCCGGGTCATCGCCGCCCCCAGCATCAGGATCGAGGCCAGGCAGGCCAGGCGGCGAGACCCCACCACGGGTGGGCCCAACAGCTGCTCCTGCCGCTGGCTGCGGCTCGCGTCAGCCTCCATGGGCGCATCTTGCGCAGGCGAACGCCTGCTTGTGGGCAGTCTGAGGGCGTGGTAGCGTTGTCCGACGAACTGACGTTCGCAGCACGCCGACGCGCACACGTATGAGCATCCGCCTTCTCCACATCGCCGATCTGCACCTCGATCGCGCCTTTGCAGGCATGGGCTGCCAGGGCGAGCTCGCCATCCGGCGCCGGCTGGGGCTGCGCGAGGCGCTGCGCCGGGCCGGGCAGACGGCGCTGGACCGGGGCTGTTCGGCCGTCACCATCGGCGGCGACCTGTACGAGCACGACCGTGCAGGTGCGGCCACCGCCGCCTTCCTGGTGGAGACCTTCGCGTCGTGGCAACCCATGCAGGTTCTGCTGGCGCCGGGCAACCACGACGCGCTGCTCACGGGGTCGATCTACAGCCGCACCGAGTGGCCCGCCAACGTACACCTCTTCTCCACCGCCGACCTCCAGCCGGTCGCGATCTCCGACGGGCTCACCATCTGGGGGGTGGCTCACCTCGAGCCGGCATGGCAGGGCGACCCCCTCGGCGGTGCAGCCGTCGGCGCTGACGGCGGCGTGCACCTGGCGCTTTTCCATGGCGCCGAGTTGGGATCGCGCCCCGACGGCAAGTCGATCCACGGCCCCTTCCGCGCCGCCGCCATCCACGCTTGCGGATTCGCCGCAGCTCTCTGCGGCCACTATCACCGGCGCCGCGTGGACGAGAGCACGGGGCTTCTCTACCCGGGCAGTCCCGAGCCGCTCACGTTCGACGAATGCGAGCCCCGCGGGCCGGTGGTGGTGACCATCGCGGGGGACGGAACCGTCAGTTACGAGCCGCTGCAGGACAATCGATGGCACGCCCGCATCGCGGTGGCCGACGTGGCCTCTGCGCGGGGCCTGGCCGACGTGGTGGAGGCAGCCACCGCCGCAGCCATGGTCGCCTGCGCCGGTCTGCCGCCGGATCGCGTGATCCTGCGCCTCGACCTCTGCGGCGAGATCGACCACGCCGTTCCGGCCGACACGTTCACGGTGGAGACCGCGGTGCGCGACACGTGCGGGGTCGCCGGGTTGCGCGTGCGCGACCTGACCAGCCCCGCGCTGAGCATCGCCGCCGTCAGCTCCGAAGCGACGGTGCGCGGCGCATTCGCCCGCGCCGCCGCAGAGGCGGCCGACGGCGCCGACGACGACCAGCGCCGCATCCTTGACGACGCGCTCCGCTACGGCCTCCAGGCCCTCAGCGGCAGCGAGGTCGGCCTGCGATGAAGCTCGAGCGTTTCGAGATCGGCGGATTCGGGCGCCTGCGCGACGTCGAGGTCGACTTCCACCCCCGGTTGACCGTGATCCTGGGCGAGAACGAGTCGGGCAAGTCGACCGTGCAACGGGCGCTTCGCGCTGCGCTCTACGGGCTTGACGCGGGAGGCCCGGGCCGGCCCACGGAGAAGAGCGACTGGGCGCGGTGGACACCGTGGAATGACGCGCCGTACTCGATCGTGCTCAGCTACGCGCTCGACGACGGGCGCCGCATGCGCGTGGCACGACGGCTCGAGCAGCGAGACCACACCTGCCAGGTCCAGGAGATCGGCGGCAGCGACGTCACCGCCGAGCTGCGTGTCGGCCGCGTGGTGGCGCCCGGGCTGGTGCACCTCGGCGTCGACGAGGCGGTGTTCTGCGCCAGCGCCTGCGTGGGCGAGGACAGCCTGCGGCTGGGCGCCGCGGACACGCCTGGAGCGCGCGCGGCGGAGGTCCAGGAGGCGATCGAGCGCCTCGCCGACTCGGGCGATGCGACCACGGCGGCGCAGGCGCTGGCCGCGATCAACGACGCGATCACCCGGGTCGGCTCGGAGCGGCGCTCGGGAAGTCCGCTGGGACGCGCCGTCAACCGGCTGCGCCAGCTCGATGTGCAGGTTGACGACGGACGGCGCCGGCTCTGGGCGCTCGCCGCCGAGGAGGAGCGGCTCCGGTCTCTCGACGCCCAGGCGGAGGCTGCCGAGCGTCGCCGTCTTCAAGCAGAACGCAGCTGGCTGCTCGGCCGCCTGGCCGGCATCGCGGCGCAACGTGCCGACCTGGAGGCCGTCAGCGCCGAGATCACACAGGTCGCCGCCGAGGTCGAGGGGACCGCGACGCTGGCGAACGTGCCCTTGGAGGCCGAGGAGCCGGTCATCCTGCTCTCCGCCGAGGTCCAGGAGATGCGGCGCAGCGCCGACGAGTGCCAGGCTCGCGCCGAGGCGGCAGCCGCCACCCTAGCCGACGTCCGCAGGCGTCGGGTCGAGATCGCGGCAGGGGTGCGGGCGCTCGGACGGACGCCCACCGTCGACGACGACGCCATGGCCGAGGCGCTCGACATCGACCGGGCCCTCGCCGCGACGCTCGCGGGCGGCAGGCGTGGCGACGAGCTGGCAGCGGCGATGCAACGGCGCGATGCCCTCCGCCGGGAGATCGCCGCCACCGGGATCGCGGGTGCCAGCGCTGCAGGCGTCGAGGCCGCCATCGAGCTGGTGGCGACGGCCCGCGGGGGCCGGTCGAGCCGGCTCGCCAAGCTCGGCGCCACCATCGCCCTGCTCGCCGGTGCCGCGGCGACCGCGGTCGCCGGGGTGTCGCACCACGTCCTGGCCGCCCTGATCGCTGCGGGCGTCACCGTCCTCGCCGCCCTGGTCATCGTCGCTGCAGACCGCGTGCTCGCCGGGGATGCCGACCACGCGCGCCGCCGGCTCGGGAGGCTGTGCCCCGGAGTGGCCGTCGACGATGAGGGCCTGGCGTGCCTCGCGGACAGGCTCCCGCGGCTGCGCGCGCTGTTCTCTGAGATGCAGCGCGAAGAGCTCCGCGTGGAGACGCTGGCGGTCGAGGCCGAGCATGCCGACCACAGGCTCGGCCAGCTGGCCTCCCGTGCGCTCGGGCTCGCCGAGCGCTGCGGCGTGGCCGCGACGACGTCATCGCCGGCAGGCGCCAGCGCGGAGAGCACGGTGCGCTCGATCCTCGACGCCGTCAGCGCCACGTCCGGCATCACCCGGCGTCGCGACGAGCTGCTGGTGGAGGACGCCGGGCTGATTCGTCGTGAGCGCGACCTCGCCTCGGTCATGGACGAGGCGGACCAACGCGCCCGGGCCGCCGACGCATCGCTGGCCCACCTCCGTCGCGTGCTCGAGGCGGCCGGGATCGAACCCTCGCCGGCGGTGAGCGACGATGTCGTGGCATTCAGGGCGGCGTGTGCGGGACGGCGCCGGCACGACGTCGCGCTGAGGCGGCTCAGGGAGCTCCAGCGGCGCGGCACGCTCAGTGGTGACGTCGCCTCGCTGACCCGGCTGAGCGCCGAGTTGGAGCGTCGATTGGCCAGCCGCGGCGGCGACCCGGCCGACGTCGCCGTCACCCAGCCGCTCGCACAGCCCGACCTCCAGGACCTGGAGAACGAGGCCGAGCACGCCCGCCAGGCCGCGGTGGCCGCGTCGACCGCGGCGACGGCGCTGCGCGCGCGGCTCGGCGAGATGCGCAGCAACGCCCCCTCGCTCGCCGACCTCGAGGACGAGCGCGCGTCGTGCATCGCCGCGCGCGACCGCGGGCTCGACCAGCTGGCAGCGCTGCGCCGCGCCGCCGACCTGATCGAGCAGGCCACAAAGAGCATTCATCGCGACCTGGCGCCCCGGCTGGCGAAGTCGGTGGCTGACCGCCTCGCCCTCCTCACCGAGGGCCGCTACAGCGCTGTCAACGTCGACCCCACTCACTTCGACGTGTCGCTGCTCGGGCGCGATCGTCCCGAGCTGGTGCCGCTGGAGCTGGTGTCGCACGGCACGCGCGACCAGGTGTCGCTGCTGCTCCGCCTGGCGCTCGCGGAGGTGCTCAGCAGCGGCGGCGAGCCTGTGCCGCTTCTGCTCGACGAACCGTTGCTGAGCGCCGATCCGCAGCGGCGCGAGACCGCCCTCCAGTTCCTCTGGAACCTCTCGGCCACCAACCAGGTGGTGCTGAGCACCTCGGACCCGACGCTGGTCACCTCCCTGGAGCAGCTGTGCGACGGCGACCAGCCGGCGGTGGTGACCATGCCGGCGCCGGCCCCGACGTTCGAAACCGCCGGCCGGCTGGTCGTCGCAGCGCGGGCGCGTCCGCTCTAGAGGAGCGCGGCGATTCTCGCCAGACCCTGGAGCTCGGAGGCGTCCTCGCTGAAAAGCGGGACCCGCACCGCATCGACGTCGCCCAGCCGCTCGAGGCGGCCGAGCTGGCGGAAGTCGCGCTCGGCGATGGCGTGCAGATGGAGCCAGCTGTCGCCGATGCCGTGCACCGCGTCGGCCGACACGCGATGGCCGAGGCGCTGGGCCAGCCACCCCGGGAGGCGGTCGTCCTCGGAGAGGGCTGAGGCGGTGGCCAGCGCGGTGCGGTCGCGCAGCGAGTCCGGCCAGGCCCGGTTGACGACGATCCCGCGCAACGGCATCCGGTACTCGCGAAGCCGGGCACAGAAATATTCAGCTTCGGCGAACGGCGAGGGCTCGAGGGTGGTGACCACGATGAACCCCACCCGCGAGCTTCGCAGGAGCTTGTACACGTCCCGGGCGCGCTGCTGCACCCCGGGGTAGATCTTCTGCAGGTCGTTGACGAACTCGGCGACCTCGGTGAGCACGTCGGCGCCGAGCAGCCGGTCGGCCATGCGCAGGAACGGCCCGGCGGCGAGATTGACGGCGCGGAATCCAAAGCGGGATGGTCCCGCCAGCCAGCTCAGCAAGCGCGCGCCCACGAAGTCGGCGAGCCGGTTGGGCGCCTCCAGGAAGTCGAGCGCGTTGCGCGTCGGCGGCGTGTCGATGATCAGGGTGTCGTACTCACCGCCCTCGTGCAGCTCGTAGAGCGCCTCCATGGCCATGTACTCGTGGGAGCCGATGAACGAGTCGCTGATCCCCCGGTAGAACCTGTTCGCAAGGATGCGCTGGGCGTCGCGGCGGCTTGGCGCCAGCTTGGTGACCATGCGGTCGAATGTCGACTTCATGTCAAGCATGGCGGCAACGAGCTCACCCTCGACCTCGATGCCGGCGCGGCGCAACCGGGCCCGCGAGACCTGCACCGGATCGGTGCCGATCTCCTGGAGCCCCAACGCCGTCGCGAGCCGGCGCGCGGGATCGACGGTGAGCACCATGACCTTGCGGTCGTCCCGCTGGGCCAGCGCGATGCCCAGGGCGGCGCTGACCGTCGTCTTGCCGACGCCCCCGCTGCCGCAGCAGACGATCACCTCGAGGTTCTCAATACCGCTGACCAGGCCGCTGTCGCGGCGCGGCGCGCGCGCGGTGGTCACGCCGTTGCCGCCATGCTGCCGGCGATGACGGTGGCGACCGCTCGCGAGGTGGCCAGGCCGTGTCGCGTGGCCAGGAGCGGAACCTCGACGACGGGAAGATCGATGCCGTCGCGCAGCCGGCGCGCCTGGGTCTCGCCGGCCGCGTGCAACCGCTCCGCAAGCTCGAGGTCGGCTCCGATGCTGCCGATGCAGGGCACCCTGGCCCTCACCTCAGCGTCGGCGGTGGCCAGGTCGGCGAGCAGCCGCCGCGATGGCGGCGACAAGGGGGGGCGCATCACCCGGTTGAGCACGCAGCCGACGACGTGCACACCGCGCTGCTTGACGATGTCCTGGTAGAGCTCGAGGGTCTCGACCACCGGCATCTCTTCGGGGAGGGAGGTGAGCACCACCCCGGTGCGACGGGCGTCGGAGATGACGCCGTCGATCCACTCGACCTGGCTGCGGATCATGCCGCCGCGCACCAGCTCGGCCAGTGACCTGGCGGCGTTCAGCTGTGACAGCACGTGGCCGGTGGAGCTGAAGTCGACGACGATGAGGTCCCAGGTCGGCGAGCCGTCCTGATCGCGTCTGCGCTCCTCGAATGCCACCTTGCCGACAACCAGCATGTCGCGCGGACCGGGCACCGCTGTGGCGATGAAATCGAACACCTTGGCGAGCGGGGTGGCGCGAGCCAACCCTGGCACTTTGAAAAAGGTGTGCAGGTACTCTTGGAATGACTCCTCGGGGTGAAGAGCGAGAAAGCTGAGGTTGGGCTGGGCCAGCTCCGGCTTGAAGCTGGTGCCCTTGGAACCGAGCGCGGTGGCGAGGTCGCCCTTGGGTTCCACCTCGACGGCAAGCACCTGCTTGCGCGCCCTGGCGCCGAGCAACGCGATCGCCGCGGCGATGGTCGTCTTCCCGGTCCCACCTTTGCCGGTGACAAAGATGATTCGCCTGGCCAGCAGCTCGTCGAGCGTGCCCGCAGCGGAGGCGGCCGCGCGGCGTCTAGCCGGCAGGGGTGGCCGCCTCGAGCACGGCGGCGGCATGGCCGGCCGGCTTCACCGCTCGCCACTCCTGCTCGATCTCGGCCGAGGGCCCGACCAGGAACGTGCTGCGCTCCACGCCCTTGTACGTTCGCCCGTACATCGACTTGTCGACCCAGAGGTCGAGCGCTGCGATGAGCACGTGGTCCGGGTCGCTGACGAGCGGGATGCCCAGCTCGCACTTGGCGGCGAATCGGTCGTGGCTGGTGGCGGAATCCGGTGACACGCCGTAGACGTCGATCCCCGCCGCGCGGAAGTCGTCGAGCAGGGCCGTGAATTCGCGACCTTCGAGCGTGCAGCCGGGGGTGTCGTCCTTGGGATAGAAGTAGAGAACGCTGCGGCGTCCCACCAGGTCGTCGCGGCGCAGGCGGCGGCCGCCGCTCAGCGCCAGCTCGAAGTCGGGCAGCGCCGACGGTGTGCCCACGTCCATCCTCCTGCGCGGCCAACCCGCGCCGACCGACCGATCATGGTCAGTCTAGTGTCGAGGTGGCCGTCGAGGCGTGCGGCGCTGCTGCCTATACTCGGCAACCGATGGCCGGCCCAACTCCACGACGCGGGCGCCGCCCCGGCCCGAGGACCACGCCGGCGGTCCCCGCGGCGGTGTCGCAGGCCGCAGACATGGTCATCAACGCCACGCCGCCCGCGGCAGCGCGGCGTACGGCGACTGGCCTGCTCCTCCGGTTCATCTCATGCGGCGTCCTGGCATTGAGCTTCGGCGCCATCTGGCGCTTCACGCTGGCCCCGGCGGTGATCGGCCCAGCGAGCGCGTTCGCGGGAATCTTCTTTCTCCTGCTCGGCTTCATCACCGGCGGCGTCGCCTGGTACCTGCACGACGCGCGGAGGCGAAGCGCGCACCCCGACTCGGTGAGCGACGAGCGACTGGTCTTCTCGTTCATCGTCTTCGCCGTGATGCCGTTCGCGGTGTTGCTGCTCGTGGGCCTGGTCTGGCTGCTGGCTCTGCTGGTCGGCGCGTCCTGAGGGCGGGCCGAGCCTAGTTGAGCGCGGCTCTGAGGCGACCGGTGACCTCCTCAACCGCCGCCCGGTCAGAGGCGTCGGGCGGGGCCATGTCCAGGTAATGGCGCAGGTCGGACAGGGCGGCGCCATTGTTGCCGGCCCGCCAGAGAAGCAGACCGCGGTCGCGCCGCTCGGTCGGCTCGTCGGGGAGCAGCGCCACGCACCTGTCGGCTGCTCGCAGCGCCATGTCCCACCGCTGCAACGAGGAGTAGCAGCCGCGCAGGTTGCGGGACATGCGCGCCAGCATCGCCCGGGAGCTGGCGGGCTCGAGCCACGACGCATGCAACTCGCCCGGCTCGCTGCCCGTGGCGGCGGCGACGAGGCCACGTGCCGCGCACTCGTCGAGAACGTCGCCGTCGGATGGTTCGGCGAGGATGCCGTCAACGCGGACACCGAAATGCCCGGGCAGGCCGACTCCCTCGACATCGAGCCCTGCCCGCTGGCCGACCCCGATCCAGACAGCCGCGCAGCTGATTGGGATCCCGGCGCCGCGTTGCAGCACGGTGTGCAGGTAATGGGCGCGCGGGTCCCCCCCACCACTGCGGCGCAGGCCCACGCGTTCGCGGAGCAGCGCGTGGATGATCGCCACGGCGTCCGCTCCACGGCTGCCGTCGAGCCTCGTCCTGATGCCGGCAGCAAGCTCGTCGAGAATGCTCAGCGCACCGGGCACGTCCACCCCCGAACAGTCCTCGGCGGCGAGCCAGAGGGCTCCCTCGGCGATGTCGCCACGCGGGTTGCCGGCGCAGGCGAGGACGGCGCGACGCGGATCCATGAAGGCGCAATGATGCGCCCAGACGTCCCCCTGCCTGCTGCGGTTCGCTGGGGGCTTCCAGCGCGACCGTTGGTAGACTGGGCCGATGCTGCTCGAAGAGATCTCCGGCCCGGAGGACCTGCAGGCCCTGGGCAACGCTGATCTCGATCGACTCTGCGCCGAGATCCGAGAGCGGCTGATCAGCGCGGTCGCCCGCACCGGGGGGCACCTCGGTCCCAACCTCGGCGTTGTCGAGCTCACGGTCGCCATGCACCGTGTCTTCGAATCACCGCGCGACCGCATCGTCTTCGACACGGGCCACCAAGCGTACGTACACAAGATGCTCACCGGTCGCGCCGACCGCTTCGACACGCTGCGCCAGCACGGCGGGATGAGCGGATACCCGTCGCGTGCGGAGTCGGAGCACGACATCGTCGAGAACTCCCACGCATCGACGGGGTTGAGCTACGCACTGGCACTGGCAACCGCGCGGGAGCTGCGCGGCGGAGACGGCAAGGTGGTCTGCGTCATCGGTGACGGCGCGCTCACCGGGGGCATGGCGTACGAGGCTCTCAACAACATCGGCCAGCGCCAGCCGGAGATGATCATCATCCTCAACGACAACGGCCGCTCGTACGCCCCCACCGTGGGTGGCATCGCCGAGAACCTCGGCCAGCTCCGCCTGTCGCCGAAATACGAGCGCGCCAAGACGGCCGCCGGTCAGACGCTGCGCCAGCTCCCCGTCGTCGGTCAGTCGGCGTATGGCGCGGCCAAGCGCATGAAGGATTCGCTGAAGCAGCTGGTGAGCCCCATCTCGATCTTCGAGACGCTCGGCTTGAAGTACGGCGGTCCGATCGACGGCCACGACGTGCGCGCCCTGGAGAAGGCGTTGCGAGACGCGGCCAGCTTCCGTGGCCCGGTGGTGATCCATGTGGTCACCGACAAGGGTCATGGCTACGCCCCGGCTGTGGACGACTCCATCGACAAATTCCATGGCGTGTCGAGCTTCGATCCCAGCAGCGGGAGCTTCTCGAGCAAGCCTCCGGCCTGGACCGACGTCTTCGGAGAGGCGCTCCTCGAGGCTGCCGAGCAGGATGATCGGATCGTGGCGATCACCGCGGCGATGGCGTCGTCGACGGGACTGCTGCCGTTCGCCGCACGGTTCCCCGAGCGATTCTTCGACGTCGGAATCGCCGAGCAGCACGCGGTCACCTTCGCGGCCGGGCTCGCCATGCAGGGGCTCCGACCAGTGGTGTGCATCTACTCCACCTTTCTGCAACGCGCCTTCGACCAGGTGACGTGCGACGTGGCATTGCACAAGCTGCCCGTGACGTTCGTGCTCGACAGGGCCGGCATCACCGGCGACGACGGCGCTTCGCACCACGGCATGCTCGACCTCGCGTACCTGCGGCTGATCCCCGGGATGACGGTCACCGCGCCGAGCTCGCCCGACGAGCTGCGCCTGATGCTGGCCACGGCGCTGTCGCACAATGGGCCGTTCGCGCTCCGCTATCCGCGGGGTGCGGCGCCTCACGCCGGGTCGGTGCCGATGCGTCCCGTGCCCATACCCAGCATGAGAGTCGTCCGCACCGGCGATGACGTCGCTCTGCTCGCCGTCGGGAAGATGGTGGCCGTCGCATCCGCGGCCGCGGAGACCCTGGCGGCTGAGGGAATCTCGTGCACCGTGCTCGACGCCCGGTTCGTCAAGCCTCTCGACCCGGCGATCGCAGAGCTGGCAGCACGGCATCCGGCCGTTCTCACAATCGAGGACGGCACCGTGATCGGGGGCTTCGGGGATGCGGTCCTCGAGGCGCTGGCAGAGACGGGCATGTCCGTGCCCACCCGGCGATTGGGGCTACCTGACAGCTTCATCGAACACGGGGCGCAACCGCTGCTGCTGCACAAGCTGTCGCTCGACGTCGATGGCGTTGTCGGCGCGGTGCGCGAGATGCTCAACGAGCGACGTCCCAGCGTCCTCGCCGGCTAGCCCGTGGCTCACGAGGACGCCCTCGCCTTCATCCGCAGGAACCCCAGAGCGGTGCTGGCCACTCATCGGCGGGACGGTGGCATCCAGCAGTCCCCCGTCCTGGCAACGGTCGATGACCAAGACCGCGTTGTCATCAGCACCCGCACCGGGGCGATGAAGACGCTGAACCTGCGGCGTGATCCGCGTGCCAGCCTGTGCGCCCTCAACAACGCCTTCTTCGGAGAGTGGCACGGCGTGGAAGGCACCGTGGAGATCGTCGAGCTCCCCGAGGCAATGGAACCGCTGGTCGACTACTACCGGCGGGTATCGGGTGAGCATCCCGATTGGGACGAGTACCGGGCGGCGATGACGAGCGAGGGCCGTGTGTTGCTGCGACTCACCGTCGAGCGCAGCGCCCCGCACGTCGAGGGCTGAGCGCCGCCGACGTCTAGGCTCGCGCCAGCGCCTGGCGCAAAGCATCGCCAGTGTCGGCGGGGGTCACCTGGCCAACCACAACGTCGTCGCATCCCACCCACGACGCAGCGGTGCGCAGCGCTTCCGCCATGGCGCCGACCGCACCGGGTTCCAGCGACACCTGCCGCGCCCGCAGCACAGTGCCGTCGCGCTTGGGGTCGACCCGGCCGCGCAGCTTCCCGGCGGCGAGCAGCGGCATGACGAAATACCCGTGCTGGCGTTGGGCAGCCGGGGTGTATGCCTCCAGTCGGTGGCGGAAGGCGAAGAGGCGCTCGGTTCGGCGGCGGTGCCAGATCAGCGAGTCGAAGGGCGATAGCAGCAGTGGGCGATGGCGAACTCCTGACCGGTCGCCCTCCAGCGCAGTCGGGTGCGCCCACGTTGGCCTCCCCCAACCGGGCACCACGACGCTGATCAGACCGGCTGCCTCGGCGGCCGGCCGAACGGCGGCCATCGGCATGCGGAAATAGTCGGCGAGATCGTCCTCCGTGGCCACCCCCATGTGCAACGCTGCCCTGCCGATGAGTCGGGCGAAGCACGCCTCATCGTCGAGGTCCACCGCCAGCAGACCCGCTGGGATGGCTCGCTCTGTGAGCGTGTAGACGCGACGGAATCCGCGTCGCTCGACGCAGGCCACCTCGCCCCGAGCGAGCAACTGCTCGACCGCGGCCTTGACCGGACTCCATTCCCATCGCCTCGGTGTGATCCGCGCACCTCCAAGCTCCGCGGTGGTCAGAGGGCCGAGGTCGCGGAGACGGGACAGGATCTCCTCCTGGGCGAGGGTCCGTCGTGGCCAGCGCTCCCCGAAGCGTCGGCGGCGCCAGGCGAACAGCGGCCACAGCTCCATGGGAACGACGCACGCCGCATGCGCCCAGTATTCGAAGCTCCCGCCGCCGCTCCACCAGGCCTGCGCGATGTCCTGGCGACGGATCGGCCCGAGGCGCGCCAACGCGACCAGGTCGTGCGACCGAGCGATCACCGAGATGGTGTCGATCTGTATGGCGCTGAGCTCGTCGAGCAAACGAAGTGGGTCGGTGTGACGCCGTCCGGTGAGCCTCTGCGCCGCGATCGCCAGGGCCCGTGCGTCCGCGTTGCTCAACTCGAGGGTCACTTGCGCACACTCTCGCAGAACCCAGCGCCGCTACCTTTGCATGATGGAGCCCGACCAGGATGAGGTCCGCGCCGTCGTCCGGCCGGCGGCGCTGCCCTGGACGGAACTGTGCGTGCCGTGCCGCAGCACGCGGCCCGTCTGCTCTAAGGGGTCTGCCGGCGGCGCCGCTCCGACAAGGGGTGCGCGTAGGGTCGGCGGATGCGTACCTGGGTGCGCCCCTGCGCGACGCCGACCGTCAACAGGGCGGCCACAGCCCCGCACCAGTCGGCTTCCTCATCGACCTGTCCCTCCGCCGTGGAAGGATCGACAAGTCCGCCGTACGACATCAGGGCTGGCGGGTCGAGGAGATCAATGGGAACTGCCACAGGACTTGCCCTCCT
>DATBCJ010000243.1:0-6174 GCA_036270565.1 Candidatus Dormiibacterota bacterium
CCGGGCCGCGGGTTCCGCTCACCGTCGTGTATGAGGACGACGCGCTGGCGGTGATCGACAAGCCGGCCGGGATGGTGGTGCATCCTGCGCCGGGACACCCCGCCGGGACGCTTGCCGACGGCCTCCGCCAGCGCGGCGCCACCTGGTCGCAGCTGGGCGGGGAGCAGCGGCCCGGCATCGTCCACCGGCTCGACCGCGACACCAGCGGTTTGCTCGTGGTCGCCAAAACCGAGGCGGCACACCATTCGCTGTCGCTGCAGCTTCAGCGACGCACACTCGGTCGCGTCTACTGGGCGCTTGTCCACGGCACCTTCCGGGAGTCGACCGGTCGCATCGACGCACCAATCGGCCGGGACCCCGGACACCGCCAGCGCATGGCCGTGGTCGACGGCGGCCGGCCCGCGGTCACGGACTTCGTGGTGATGGAGCGGATGCGCCGCTACACGAGGCTGGAGCTGCGGCTGCTCACCGGGCGCACCCATCAGATCCGCGTGCACCTGGCGTCGATCAGCCACCCCATCGCCGGCGACCACGTCTACGGACGCCGCGGGGAGGGGATCAGCGTGAGACCCGCGCTGCACGCCCAGCGCCTCACATTTCTCCACCCCGATGACGATCGCCGCTGCGACTTCAGCTCGCCCCTGCCCGCCGACCTCGAGGCAGCACTGCTCGCCGCCATCGAGGTGTCGTGATGGCGCGCGCGCCGCGGGTCACCACCCAACCGGGACGGCTGATCGTTCTCTCCGGGCCCAGCGGCGTGGGCAAGGACACGGTGCTGCACGAGCTGCGCCGCCTCGACCCCGCGCTCAGGTACAGCGTGTCGTACACGACCCGCGCGCCGCGCCCCGGGGAGACCGACGGCGTCGCCTATTCGTTCATCGACGAACCAAGGTTCCGCGACATGGCCGGCCGAGGCGAGTTCCTCGAGTGGGCCGAGGTGCACGGCCACCTCTACGGAACCGCCGAAGCGCGCGTCAAGGAGGCGCTGGGACGCGGCGAGGACATCGTGCTCAAGATCGACGTCCAGGGAGCAGCCTGGATTCGCCCGCGCGTCGACGGTGCGCTCTTCATCTTCCTGATGCCCCCGTCCGAGGACGAGCTTCGCCGCCGCCTCATGTCTCGCGACACCGAGGATGAGGCCGATGTCGACCTACGGGTGCGCAACGCGGTCGCCGAGATGACCGAGGCTGCGGCGTACGATCACCAGGTGGTCAACGACGACGTCAGTCGCGCTGCGCGCGAGATCCTCGACATCGTGCGCCGCCGCCGCTCGGAGCAGAGCCGATGAGCGCGCAGCGCCGGGCCCGCCGGGTTGCGGTGCACGTGTCCGGCAGCGTGGCGGCGTTCAAGGCGTGCGAGGTGATCACCGCGCTGCGCCAGGAAGGCTGCGAGGTGCACGTGGCCATGACGCGGGGCGCGAGTCGTTTCATCACGGCGATCACTCTGCAGAGCCTCAGCGGGCACCCCGTGCTCGACGACGTCTGGGAGCACAGCGGCACGCACGGCATGGGCCACATCGAGCTGGGAGCGTGGGCGGAGGTGCACGTGGCCGTGGCCGCGTCCGCCAACCTGATCGCACGGCTGGCGCATGGTCTCGCCGACGACGCCGTGACCGCCGCCCTGCTGGCCAGCCGCGCGCCGCTGCTGGTGGCCCCCGCGATGGAGACGGCGATGTGGGAGCATCCCGCGACGCGTGCCAACGTGGAGGCCCTGCGCTCGCGGGGAGTTCACCTCATCGGCCCCGTCAGCGGCCGGCTCGCCAGCGGCGCCGAGGGCGAGGGCCGCATGGCCGACGTCGCGGCCGTCGTGGAGGCAACCATGGGGCGGTTGCGAGACGGCGGAGGGTGATACATCGGCTGTGACCGGTCCAGTCCTGCCGTTTGCCGGTCGCCGCGTCGTGGTCACCGCCGGGGGCACTCGCGAGCCCATCGACCCGGTGCGGTTCCTCGGTAACCGCAGCAGCGGGCGCATGGGGAACGCCATCGCCGTGGCCGCGGCCGAGCGCGGTGCCGCGGTGACCCTGATCAGCACCGTCGCCGCTCCTGACGACGCTCGGATCACGGTTGTCCCCGTCGACACCGCCGACCAGATGGACGCGGCGGTGAGAGACGCGATCGGCGGCGCCGACGTGCTGGTGATGGCGGCCGCCGTCGCCGACTACCGGGTGGCGCACGTTGCCCCGCGCAAGCTCAAGAAGCGCGAGTCGCTGACGCTCGACCTGGTGCGCACCGTCGACATCCTCGCCGGCCTCGCCGACGACCCGGCTCGTGCAGACGTGCTCGTCGTCGGTTTCGCCGCCGAGACAGATGATGTCGAGGCCAACGCGCTGCGCAAGCTTGTCGAGAAGCGTCTCGACCTGGTCGTCCTCAACGACGTCTCGCGACCCGAGATCGGCATGGGCAGTGAGGAGAACGAGGTCAGCGTGTTCGACTCAGCCGGCCTGGTCGCGCACGTCTCGCAGCGCGCCAAGGCGCTGGTCGCGGGCGCACTGCTCGACATCGTTGCCGACCGCCTCGTCGCCGCGCCGGCGCGACAGTGACGGTCACCTACATCGCGGTTGTGCCCGACACCGGGGCCATCCTCCCCCAGGACCACTTCACCTACGCCGTGCCCGCCGACCTCGCCGCCGCCGCGGTGCCCGGCGCCCGCGTCGAGGTGCCGTTCGGACGCCGTGGCGTGCTCGGGTACGTCGTCGGCGCCGAGCAGCAGCTGCCCGGCGGTGGCGAGGCGCGACCGATCGTCGCGGTCCTCGATGAGCCTCCGATCCTCGACGCGGCGTCGCTGGCGCTGGCGCGCTGGATCGCCGAGCGCTACTGCGCACCACTCGGTGAGGTGATCCGCGCGATGCTGCCCAAGGGCGTCCGGGCGGCACGGCCGGGTGGCCGCAGGCGCGGGCCGCGCACCACGTCCGCCGCGATGCTGGCCGCTCGTGCGGGTGAGGCGGACGCGGCCGAGACCGCCCCGGCGCTGACCGACGCGCAACGGGCCGCCGCTGCGCCGCTGCTCGAGGCCATCGCCGCCGGCACCCATCGCCGCGTTCTGCTCCACGGCGTCACCGGTGCGGGCAAGACCGAGGTGTACCTGGCGGCCATCGCCGCGGCGCTGGCGGCCGAGCGCCAGGCCATCGTGATGGTCCCCGAGATCGCCCTGACCCCGCAGACCATCCGGCGCTTCGCGGCAAGGTTCCCGGGGCGGGTTGCGGTGCTGCACTCGGGGCTCACCGAGTCCGAGCGCGCACATGAGTGGCGGCGCATCCGCGACGGCAGCCTCGACGTTGTGGTGGGCTCGCGCAGCGCGGTGTTCGCACCCCTGCCACGCCTCGGCGTCATCGTCGTCGACGAGGAGGACGCCGGCGCCTACAAGCAGGACCGCATCCCGCGGTACCATGCCGTCGACGTTGCCCTGGAGCGTGGTCGCCTGGAGCATGTTCCGGTCGTGCTGGGCAGTGCCACGCCGCGGGTGGAGACCTACTTTGCGGCTCACACCGGTGGCTTCGAGCTGGTCAGGCTTGACGAGCGCATCAGCGGCCGGCCGCTGCCACCGATCGAGGTGGTCGACCTCCGCGAGGAGCTGCACGCCGGCAACCGCAGCCCGCTCTCGCTGGAGCTGGTTCGTGCCTTTCGTGAATGCCACGATGCAGGCGGCCAGTCGATCCTCTTCCTCAACCGCCGCGGCAGCGCGACGGTGGTGGTGTGCCGCAACTGTGGCGAGTCGGTCAACTGCGACAGCTGCAGCGTTTCACTGGTCTACCACGCGCAACGCCGGCGCTGCGACTGCCACTACTGCGGATTCTCCCGGCCCCTGCCCGATATCTGCCCCAGTTGCCGGTCGACCGCCATCCGCGGCCTCGGGATGGGCACCGAGCGGCTCGAGGCCGAGGTCCACGACCGCTTTCCGGACGTGCGCCTGCTGCGCATGGACCGCGACACCACGACGACTCGCGACGCCTACTTCACCATCTACGACCAGTTTGCACGTCACCAGGCCGACTGCCTCATCGGCACGCAGATGGTCGCCAAGGGCTGGGACCTCGGCAACGTGCGGCTGGTCGGGATCGTCAACGCCGACGTTTCGCTGCACTTCCCGGACTACCGCAGTGGCGAGTCGACATTCTCGTTGCTCACCCAGGTTGCGGGACGGGCCGGTCGCGGCGACGAGCCCGCGCGGGTCATCCTGCAGACCTACAGCCCGCAGCACTACGCGGTGCGGCACGCCACCTCGCACGACTACCTCGGCTTCGCGCGCGAGGAGATCCGCGTGCGCAGGGCGCTCCGCTTTCCCCCCTACGCGCGCATGGTGGTGTGCACCGTCGCCCATCGCGAGGACGCCACCGCCGAGCTCGACGCCCGCCGGGCGCTCGCGGAGGTGTCTGATAAACTCGGCCCGGGGTCGGGCCTTGACGTCCTCGGGCCGACTCCCGCCTTCCTGCACCGGCTGCGCGGTGAGTACCGCTGGCAGATCACAGTACGGGGCGAGGCGATTGAGAGGGCGTTCCCGCACCTGCCGCGTGGCCGCGGTTGGAGCATCGACGTCGATCCAGGACCCTGAGGTACCCCGTGGCACTGCTCCCCATCGTCCTCTCCACCGACGAGGACCCCGTTCTCACCACCAAGGCGACGCGGGTGCCGCGTGTCGACGAGGCGATTCGCAAGCTCATGGACGACATGGTGGAGACCATGATCGCCGCCCACGGCGCCGGTCTCGCGGCGCCCCAGGTGGGCGTCTCGCAGCGGGTCATCGTGCTGCGCGTCGACAACCAGGTGTACCAGCTCGCCAATCCCGAGATGGTGCGGTGCGAGGGTGAGCAGACCGGGGTCGAGGGCTGCCTGTCCGTCCCGGGGTTGATCGGTGAGGTGACCCGATGCGAGCGCGTCGTCGCCAAGGGCCTCAACCGGCACGGCAAGGAGATCCGCGTCAAGGGCGACGGACTGCTGGCGCGGGCCATCCAGCACGAGATCGACCACCTCGACGGGATCCTGTTCACCACCAAGGTGATCGAGGGCACGCTCCGCAGCTGGGACGCGGTCAGCGAGGAGGAGGCCGAGGCGCTCGAGGGCGAGCTCGTCGGCTGATCGCAGCCGTGCGCGAGGACGCATCGTGATGCGCATCGTCTTCTGCGGGACCGCCGAGTTCGCGGTGCCGGCTCTGCACGCCGTCGCCGAGACACATGACGTGGTCGCGGTGGTCACCCAACCCGACCGCCCGGGCTCGCGGGGCCGTCCTGCGGCCCGCCCCGTCGGGGATGCGGCGGGCATCCTCGGTCTGCCCGTGCTCCGACCCGCGCGCATCCGCGACCCGGAGAGCGTCGCCGCCATCCTGGACCTGGCCCCCGACGCGCTGGTTGTTGCCGCCTATGGCCAGATCATCCCGGCTGCGCTGCTGGATGCCCCGCCGTTGGGCGGCATCAACGTGCACGGCTCACTGCTGCCGCGCTGGCGGGGCGCCGCGCCCATCGCAGCCGCCATCCTCGCCGCGGACGCGCGCACCGGCGTGTCGATCATGCGGATGGACGCCGGGCTCGACACCGGGCCCGTGTTCGCGACGCGCGAGGTGCCGATCGCGCACAACGACACCACCCCGCTGCTCACCGAGAAGCTCGCCGTCCACGGCGCCGGGCTGCTCCTCGAGGTGCTGGAGGCGCTGGCTGCCGGCACGGCAAGCGCCATTCCGCAGGACGACGCGTCGGCGACCCACGCGCCCCGCCTCTCCCGCGATGACGGCCGCCTCGACTGGCCCGCCGTGTCGGCGGACGACGTCGACCGCCATGTCCGCGCGCTGCTGCCCTGGCCCGGTACCACCGCCATGCTGGGGGGACGGCGTGTCCACCTTCTCGCCGGCGAGGTGTGCCGCGACCTCGCACCGCCTGACGCGCCGCCCGGTGAGGTCGTCGCCACGGTGGGGGAGTCTGCCGACGTCGCCACCGCGGACGGCGTCTACCGACTCTCCTTCGTGCAGCCCCCCGGCGGTCGGCCGATGAGCGCCGCTGCCTACCTCCGGGGCCGCCGGGCTGCGGGATAAGGCAATGGCCAAGTCCAAGCCTCCCAAGGACGTCGACCCCACGCTGGCGCGCAATCGCCAGGCCTCGCACGAGTACGAGATCCTCGAGAGGTTCGAGGCCGGCATCGAGCTCGCCGGCACCGAGGTGAAGGCGCTCCGCGGCGGCCGCACCCAACT
>DATBCJ010000244.1:0-11744 GCA_036270565.1 Candidatus Dormiibacterota bacterium
TCGCCGTTCGAGTCCTGGAAAGCGTCAACCTCAAGCGAGTAGAGAATGGCTCGCTTGTACCAGCGTTCGTCCATCGGGGCTCCCTGGGCAGGCGGATGTGCGGCATGACCGCGGTCACAATGGTGCCGACTCGTACCCCGCGCCGTTACCTTGGTTCCGGTGGAGGTGGAGCGCGAGTGGTTGGCCGCCAACGGCCTGGGTGGATACGCGTCCGGCACCCTCACCGGGGCGCTGACGCGGCGTTACCACGGCATCCTGATTGCCGCGCTGCCCGGCCCGCAGGGCCGAATGGTCATGCTTAGCGGTGTCGACGACGCCGTTGTGGCAGAGAACGGAGTGGTGCACGCGCTGGCCAGCACCCACGCATCCGCGGACGCGCCGGCACCGTCACCGCCCGGCTCCTTCCGGCTCGACCACGGCACTCCGACCTGGACGTTCGGGTGGCACGGCCAGCTCCTCGAGAAGCGCGTGCTCATGCCGCATGGCCAGAACACCACGCACGTCATCTACCGCCGGGTCAGCGGAAGCGGCGGGCTTCGGCTGCGGTTGAGCCCGAAGATGCAGGTGCGGCGAATCGAAGACCCGGTCGGCGCGCCGATCGCCGGCGCGTACGTCCTGCGCTCCACCGAGGATGGCCACGAGGTTCGCGTCGGCACGGGCGGCCGCGCGCTGCGGATGAAGCTCGTCGGCGGTGAGACCGCCATCGATGAGCGGCCGCACACCGAGCAGCAGTTCTACGCCCTCGAGGCTGCGCGTGGCTACGAGTCGCACGGCGATCTGTGGTCGCCGGGCGTCTTCGAGGTGGAGTTCGACTCGGCCGGAGAAGCCGCTCTGGTCGCGTCGACCGAGCCATGGGAGGTGCTGCGAGCGCTGAGTCCGGCCGCCGCGCTCGGGGCTGAGACGCAACGGCGCAACGCGCTGCTGGCCACGACGTCGAAGCCCGCAGCACAGCAGCGCACCGCGGAGCTGACGCTGGCCGCCGACCAGTTCCTGGTCACCCCCGCGGGTCGAATCGACGAGGCGGCGCGGGCGCGCGCCGAGGGCGACGAGCTGCGCACGGTGATCGCCGGCTACCACTGGTTCACCGACTGGGGTCGCGACACCATGATCAGCCTCGAAGGACTCACCCTGGCCACCGGACGTCCGCTCGAGGCGGCCTGGATCCTGCACACGTTCGCGCGACACGTGCGCCACGGGCTCATCCCCAACCTCTTCCCCGAGGGCCACGCGCACGGGCTGTACAACACGGCCGACGCCACGCTCTGGTACTTCCACGCGCTGCACCGCTACGTCGTCGCCACCGGCGACCGGCGCACGCTGGCCGCACTCCTTCCCACGCTCCACGACATCGTGGCCTGGCATCTGCGCGGCACCGACTTCAACATCGCGGTCGATCCCGCCGACGGCCTGCTGCGCCAGGGGCAGCCTGGATACCAGCTGACCTGGATGGACGCGAAAGTTGGCGACTGGGTGGTGACGCCGCGCCACGGCAAGGCGGTCGAGATCCAGGGGCTCTGGTACAACGCCCTGCGGTTGCTGGAGGCCTGGACGCGTGAGGAGCAGGACGACGCTGGGGCTGCAGCCCGGTACGGCGACCTGGCCGCCCGGGCACAGGCGTCGTTCAACGCGCGCTTCTGGTTTTCGGAGGGCGGCCACCTCTACGACGTCGTCGACGGCGAGGACGGCGCCGACGACGCCAGCTGCCGCCACAACCAGCTCTTCGCATTCTCGCTGGAGCACCCGGTCCTGGCGCCCGAGCGGTGGGACGACGTGCTCGAGGTCGTCACCGACCGGCTGCTGACACCGGTCGGACTGCGCTCACTCGCGCCCGGGAGCCCCGGCTACCACCCCCGCTACGACGGCGACCTGCGCGCCCGAGACGCCGCCTACCACCAGGGCACCGTCTGGGGCTGGCTGATCGGGCCCTACGTCGACGCCTGGGCGCGCGTGCACGGAGACGCGCGCGCGGCGCGACCACTGCTCGACGGGCTGCTCGCGCACCTCGGCGACGCCGGCGTCGGCCAGTTGAGCGAGATCTTCGATGCCGAGCCGCCCTACGCGCCTCGGGGCTGCATCGCCCAGGCCTGGACGGTGGCCGAGGTTCTCCGCTGCCTGGTCAAGACCGCCTGACCTCAACCGGTACTGCCTGTGCATCCTAGGTGGTGGCGACCGGCGGCGATGGAGGAGGCGAGATGGCTGAGACGGTCGGCGACGACCTGGTGGCGCGACTGCAGGAGTGGGGAATCACGCGCGTCTACGGCTATCCGGGAGACGGCATCAACGGCATCCTCGGCGCCTTCCGCAAGAGCGGTGACCGTCCTCAGTTCATCCAGACCCGCCACGAGGAGATGGCCGCGTTCATGGCGTGCGCCCACGCCAAGTTCACCGGTGAGGTGGGCGTGTGCATGGCCACGTCGGGACCGGGTGCGATCCACCTGCTCAACGGCCTCTACGACGCCAAGCTCGACCACCAGCCGGTGGTTGCGATCGTCGGACAGACATTCGCCACCGCGATGGGCGGCGATCAGCAGCAGGAGGTCGACCTGCTCAGCCTCTACAAGGACGTCGCGGCGTCGTACGTCCAGCAGGTCAACGTTCCCTCAGCGCTGCGCCACTGCCTCGACCGCGCGCTCCGGATCGCGGCCGCCGAACACACGGTGACCGCGGTGATCGTCCCCGGCGACGTCCAGGACATGAAGGCCGCGCACCAGCCGCAGTCGCTCAAGTCTGTGCACACCGGTGTCGGCTTCGTGCGCGACCGCGGCCTGCCCGCCGACGAAGACCTGCACAGGGCCGCCGACGTGCTCAACGCCGGCCGCAAGGTGGCCATCCTGGTGGGCGCCGGCGCCCTCGACGCCACGGACGAGGTGATCGCGGTGGCCGACACCCTCGGCGCCGGCATCGCCAAGGCGCTCCTCGGCAAGGCTGCTGTCCCCGACGACGTGCCCTTCTGCACCAACTCCATCGGCCTGCTGGGCACGCGGCCAAGCTGGGAGATGATGCAGGACGCCGACACCCTGCTGGTGGTGGGAAGCTCCTTTCCCTACGGCAACTTCCTGCCTCCGCTGGGCCAGGCGCGCGGCGTCCAGGTCGACCGCTCCGGACGGATGCTCAGCCTGCGCTATCCCATGGAGGTAAACCTTCTCGGCGACAGCCGCGCGACGCTGCAGGAGCTGCTGCCGCTGCTCAAACGCAACCCGGATAGATCCTTCCAGGAGACGATCATCAAGAGCGTGGCCGACTGGTGGCGCCTCATGGACGACCGCGCCGAGCCCGAGGACCGCGGCGAGAACCGCATCCGGCCCCAGGCGTTGTTCGCATCACTGTCGCGCCACCTCCCCGACAACGCCATCGTCAGCAGCGACTCCGGCTCGGCCGCCAACTGGTTCGCCCGACACGTGCGCATCCGTCGCGGGATGAAGGCATCGCTGTCGGGCAACCTCGCCACCATGGTGCCCGGCGTGCCCTACGCGATCGCCGCCAAGTTCGCGTACCCCGACCGCGTGGCGGTCGGCACCATCGGCGACGGCGCCATGCAGATGGGCGGGATGGCGGAGCTGCTCACCGCCGCGAAGTACTACAAGACCTGGGCCGATCCCCGGCTGGTGCTGCTGGTGCTCAACAACGAGGACCTCAACCAGGTCACCTGGGAACAGCGCGTCATGGAGGGCGACCCGAAGTTCGCGGCGTCTCAGGACATCCCCTACGTCGCGTTCCATGAGTTCGCCCGGATGATCGGTTTGGGCAGCGTCAAGGTCGATCGTTCGGCGCAGATCGAGGACGCCATGCGGCAGGCCTTTGCTGCCGACCGTCCCTTCGTGATCGATGCCATGACCGACCCGGAGGAGCCCCCTCTCCCGCCGCACATCACGGTCAAGCAGGCGCAGGGCTTCGCGAGGTCGGCCCTCGCCGAGAGGGAGGCGAGCCTTCCCGGGGTGGTCAACGCGATGCGTGAGAAGGTCGACGAGTTCCTGCCGAGTCGCTGACGTGAAGCAGCTCCTGCACGGACCGCGTGGTCGCGAGGCCGAGTACCTCATCGACCGCATGGTTCGCAACGTCGAGCACGGTCGCTTCGAGCGCTCGCTGTCCGGGCTCACTGCGGTGGCGGCGCTGGTCACGACTGCCGAGATCTATTTCGAGCACTACAAGGCCAGCTTCAGCAACAAGATGATGTGGAGCCCGATCGTGGTGACACCGCCGGTGATGGTGGCCGGTATCGGTGGCGTCTTCAGCCGCAGATGGGCCAAGACGTGGCTGCCGCTGACGGCGGGGATCTACACGCTCAACGGCGTGGTCGGCGAGTACTACCACGCCCGCGGGGTGGCGCGGAAGCCCGGTGGCTGGCGGTTGGCCTCATACAACGTGCCCATGGGACCGCCGATCATGGCCCCGGGGCTGATGAGCATCGTCGGTGGGATGGGGCTGCTCGCCGCCCTGCTGCGCCGGGAACGCTAGGCCGAATGCCCGACCTCTCGTCGCCGCTCCACCTGCCCAACCACCGCCGTGACCGGCAGCCGCCACACCGGTCGTGGCTGCCGCGACAGCGTCGTGGCACCACCCCGCAGATGGTCGGGCGCTATCCCGACTACGACGTGTTCGACGCCGCCTCGACCTGGGACAGCGCCACCGCGGAGGTCATCGCCGCGCGCATGCGGCACGGGCAACGTGCGCTGACCTTCTTCAGCGCCGCAGAGCAACCCACGCTGCGCGCGTTCTGCGACGTGGCCACCGGGCAGGACGGCGAGCCCCGCGTCCCGGTGGCGGAGATGGTCGACGAGACCCTCGACGCAGGCCGCCTCGACGGCTATCAGTACGACGGCATGCCCGACGATCGCGACACCTGGCGCATCGTGCTGCGCGGCCTCGACGAGACGGCGCGGCGCCGCTACGGCGCCTCCGGCTTCGCTGCGCTCGACGGCGAGTCGCGCGAGGGGATCGTCGGCCACCTCGCCGACGGGACGCTCTCCGGTGACAGCTGGGACACGCTCGACCCCAAGCGAGCCTTCTCCGTGTGCATGCGCGCGATGCTGAGCGCGTTCTACTCACACCCCTGGGCGTGGAACGAGATCGGCTTCGGTGGCCCCGCGTATCCCCACGGCTTCATGCGCCTCGGCCCGCTGGCGGTGCTCGAGCCGTACGAGAAACCGGGCGCCACCCACGAGGACCCGCTGCGTGTCGGCGACGGGGAGGGCTGATGCTCACCGGACTGCTCAAGGGGTCGATCGGGCCCAGGGACAACGACTCCCGCTTCCTCCTCGACGTCCACCGTCGCGACATCCCCGGCGAGCGCACCATGCGTCGCTACGCGGATGACGACGTCGTCGACCTCTGCATCGTCGGGGCGGGCGCGGGCGGGTCGGTGCTGGCCCAGCGGCTGGCGCGTCGCGGCTGGCGCATCGTGATCCTCGAGGCGGGGCCGTTCTGGCATCCCGACGAGGACTGGGTCAGCGACGAGGCCGGCTCGCACCATCTCTACTGGACGGAGAAGCGGATCATCGGCGGCAAGGACCCGGTCGAGCTCGGCAAGAACAACAGCGGTCGCGGCGTCGGCGGTTCGATGGTGCACTACGCCGGCTACACGCCGAGGTTCCATCCGTCGGACTTCGAGACGTTCCGTCGCGACGGCGTCGGCGCCGACTGGCCGATCGCGTACAGCGAGCTGCGCGACCACTACACGCAGCTGGAGCGGGAGCTGCCCGTGGCGGGGCAGAGCTGGCCGTGGGGCGACCCGCACCCCTACCCCTTCTCCCCGCACCCCATCAGCGGCGCCGCGGCACTGACCTGGAAGGGCGCGCTCGCCTGCGGGATCGAGATGCGTGTCGGGCCGGTGGGGATCGTCAACGGCACCTTCGGCAACCGGCCCCACTGCATCTACCGCGGCTACTGCCTCCAGGGGTGCAAGGTCAACGCCAAGGCCAGCCCCTACGTGACCCATCTCCCGGATGCGCTCGCCAATGGCGTCGAGGTCCGCGCGGACAGCATGGCGGTGCGCGTCGAGATGGACGAAGCGGGCGAGCTGGCGCGCGGGGTGGCCTACGTGCACGCGCGCGACGGGGTCGAGCGTCTGCAGCGCGCTCGCGTGGTCGCCGTGTGCGGCTATTCGATCGAGACACCTCGCCTTCTGCTCAACTCATCATCGCCCCGCCACCCCCATGGGCTCTGCAACAACGAGGACCAGGTGGGCCGGTACGTGATGGTGCAGGGAGCCACCCAGACCGCCGGGCGCTTCCCCGACGAGATGCGCATGTACAAGGCGCCGCCACCCGAGGTCTCGTCGGAGGTGTTCTACGAGACCGACGAGTCGCGCGGCTTCGCGCGCGGCTTCAGCATCCAGACGATCTCGCCGCTGCCGATCGGTTGGGCGGAACACGTGCTCGCCGAGGGACATTGGGGACGGGCGCTGCGCGAGTACATGCGCGACTACAACCACTGGGCCACGGTGGGCGTGCTCAACGAGCTGCTCGCCCAGCCCGACAACCGGGTGACGCTGGCCGACGAGCGCGACCAGTACGGCATGCCGGTGGCTCGCTTCGACTACTCCCTCTGTGACAACGACAAGGCGAACATGAAGTTCTCCGCCAAGGTGCTCCACGACATCGTCCTCGCCTCCGGCGCCCAGGACGTCCTCAGCATCCGACGCTTCGCCCACCTCATCGGCGGCTGCCGGATGGGCACCAGCCCGGACAACAGCGTGGTCTCGAAGGACCATCAATGCTGGGCGGTGCGCAACCTCTTCATCGCCGACGGCAGTGTCTGCCCAACCCAGGGAAGTGCCAACCCCGCCCTCACGATCATGGCGCTGGCCTCCCGCCTCGCCGAGCGCCTCGCCAGTCGTGCGGTCGACCCGGGTGTTCCCAAGGCCGACGCCGAACCGGCGTATGCAGCGGCGGGGAGCAGACGATGAGCCAACGCGTGAGCGACGAGGTCGTGGTGGTCACCGGCGCCTCCGGCGGGGTCGGCCGCGCCGTGGCGCACGCCTTCGCGCGGCGCGGCGCGCGCGTGGCCCTGCTCGCCCGCGGCGAGGAGGGTCTGCACGACGCCGCCAGGGAGGTGACCGACCTGGGTGGTCGCGCGCTGGTGGTCCCCACCGATGTTGCCGACGCGTCCGCTGTCGAGACGGCCGCGCGCCACGTCGAGGAGGAGCTCGGACCCATCGAGGTATGGGTCAACGACGCCATGGCGACGGTGTTCGCGGAGTTCCTCGACGTCGAGCCCGACGAGTTCCTGCGGGCCACCCAGGTGACGTACCTGGGCGCCGTCTACGGCACCATGTCGGCGCTGCGTCGCATGGTGCCACGCGACCGCGGCACCGTCGTGCAGGTGGGCTCCGCGCTCTCCTACCGGGCCATCCCGCTGCAGTCCGCGTACTGCGGTGCCAAGTTCGCCATGCGCGGTTTCACCGACAGCGTCCGCACCGAGCTGCTCCACCGCAAGAGCCGGGTGTGGATCTCGATGGTGCAGCTGCCCGCCGTCAACACACCGCAGTTCTCGTGGTGCCGCACCAAGCTCCCCGACCATCCCCAGCCGGTGCCCCCGATCTTCCAGCCCGAGGTTCCCGCCGAGGCCGTCTACTGGGCGGCGCATCACCGCCGCCGTGAAGTCGTCTGCGGGGCCAGCGCCGCGATGGCGATCTTCGGCAACAAGCTGGCGCCCGCGCTCGCCGACCGCTACCTCGCCCGCACCGGCTACAAGGCGCAGCAGATCGCGGGCATGCCGGTGGCGCCCGATCGCCCCAGCAACCTGTTCGCACCTGTTCCCGAGCACGCTGCGACGCACGGGATCTTCGACGACCGAGCCAAACCACGGAGCATCCACAGCTGGATCAACACCCATCGCGGCACCGCGGTGGGAGCGCTCGTCGGTGGCGCTGCTCTGGGCTGTGGCGCGTGGCGGCTGGTGCGGCCGTGAGCTCGGCACCCAAGAGCGTGCTCCCCTCCGGCGAGCAGGTCGACATCAGCCACGACCGCCATCACGCGGTGATCGTCGAGGTGTCCGGGGGGCTGCGCACCTACGACGTGGACGGCCGCTCCCTGGTCGACGGCTACGCGGCCGACGAGATGTGCACCGGGGCGCGTGGCCAGCTGCTCGTCCCCTGGCCCAACCGGCTGCGCGATGGTCGCTACGTCTTCGACGGGGAGACGTACCAGGTGCCGCTGTCCGAGCCCGAGAAGCTCAACGCCATTCACGGTTTCCTGCGCTGGGAGCACTGGCACGTCGTGGAGAGGGCCGACGACAGGGTGGTCATGGACCACACCCTGCACCCCCGCGCCGGCTACCCGTTCACGCTGCACATCGCGGCGGAGTATCGCGTCGGCACCGGCGGCCTGGCGTGCACCACCACCGCGACCAATGTCGGCAGCCGACCGTGTCCCTACGGCAGCGGTGCCCACCCCTACCTCCACGCTGGTGCCGGCACCGTCGACGGCTGCGAGCTCGAGGCCCCCGGTGGGCGCTACCTGACGTCGGACGATCGCGGCATCCCCACCGGCGCGGCAGACGTCGCCGGCACCGAGTACGACTTTCGCTCGAAGCGGCCGATCGGCGCGACGGTGATCGACACCGCCTTCACCAACGTCGACCGCGAGGCCGACGGCCGCGCCTGGGTGCGCCTGTGGCGCGGGGCCGACCAGCAGGGCGTCGGGCTGTGGATGGATGGGCGGTATCCGTACTACATGCTGTTCACCGGCGACTCGCTGCCCGAGCAGGACCGCCGTCGCCTCTCCATCGGCGTGGAGCCGATGACCTGCGCGCCCAACGCCTTTGCCTCCGGCGACGGTCTGATCACGCTGGCGCCGGGCGAAAGCGTGGCCAGCAGCTGGGGGATCGCCCCGCTCGATGGGCCGTGATGAGCGACGACCTCTGCATCGACGCCATCGACGTGCGCGTCTACACGGTGCCGACAGAGGCGCCGGAGGCCGACGGGACGCTGACGTGGGAGGCCACGTCGCTGGTGGTGGTGCAACCGCGCCTGCGCAACGGCGTGCGTGGCCTCGGCTACGCCGTGGGCGACGTGCCCAGCGCGCGGCTGGCGCGCGATGTGCTCGTCGACAGCGTGCTCGGGACAGACGTGCGCAACACCACGTCGTGCTGGGAGGCGATGGTGCGCCGCATCCGCAACCTCGGCCGCCCCGGGATCGCCTCGATGGCGATCGCCGCCGTCGACATCGCGCTGTGGGACACCAAGGCCCGCGCTCTCGACCTGCCGCTGCACCGCCTGCTTGGGCCGGTGCGCGACGCCGTCCCCATCTACGGCAGCGGCGGCTTCACCAGCTACACCGAGCGCGAGCTCTGCGGGCAGCTCTCCGGCTGGGTGGAGCGTGGCATCCGGCTCGTCAAGATGAAGATCGGCAAGGATGCGGGGGTGTCCTGGCAGGAGGACGTCCGGCGTGTCAGCGCCGCCCGCGACGCCGTCGGCGACGATGTTGAACTCTTCGTCGACGCCAATGGTGCCTACGACCGCAAACAAGCGCTGCGCCTGGGCCGGCTGTACGCCGAGGACTACGCCGTCACCTGGTTCGAGGAGCCGGTGACGTCGGACGACCTCGAGGGCCTGGCGGATCTGCGGAGCCGGCTTCCAATGGAGGTCACCGCCGGCGAGTACGGCTACCACCTCGACTACTTCCGCGACATGCTCAGAGCCGGCGCGGTCGACGTGTTGCAGGCTGACATCGGTCGCTGCGCCGGCGTGACCGAATGGCTGCGTGTCGCCGCCACCAGCGCCGCCTTCCACACGCCGTTCTCCGCGCACTGCCAGCCATCCATCCACCTGCACGCCGCCACGGTGCCGCCGGCGCTGCGCCACATCGAGTACTTCCATGACCACGTGCGCGTCGACCACCTTCTCTTCGACGGCGTCGTTGAACCCGAGGGCGGCACCCTCCGTCCCGCCGATGAGCGGCCGGGCCTGGGCCTCAGGCTGAAGGAGACGGACGCGGAACAGTATCGGGTTGCCTGATGGTCTCCGAGGCGGCGTAGTCCCAGCAACTATGGTGTGGTGATACCATGGTGTCATGGCAGAAGACGGCGGTGACATCCGAGCGATCACCCTGCGCCTTCCGGAGGCACAGCACGAAGCCCTCCGCACTCTCGCCTTCATCGAGGAGACGAGCATCAACGAGCTCGTGCTCCGCGCCGTGCGCGGCTACCTGGCGGCTCAGCATCGCATCGAGAAGTTCGACGCCATGCTCGACCGGGCCCGCGCCCAGTACCGCGAGCTTCTCGGCCGCGACGAGGTCAGCGGTCCCAAGGGGCCGGTCCGCACCCGGGTCGGCAAGGCCACGACTGCCGGGCTGCGTCGCGCCAGGACCCGCCTCGGCGAGATGACCGGCGGCTACGAAGAGCAGCTCGACGAGCTCGCGCAGCGCGCCCACCGCGTACGCGACCTCGGTGAACAAGCCGAGATCCAGCGCCTCATCGACGCCGCCCGGGCCGGTTTCCGGGCGGCCTCCGACCGCCTCGCCGCCGACAAACAGGAGTGACCCATCGTGCCCACGCTTCTTCGCTGGCTGCTCATCGACCTCATCGTCGTCCGGATCCTTCGACATCGCCGCGTCCGGCCCTACGTTGATCGTGCCTACCACGGCGGCCCCACCCTGCCCGGACCGAACCTCCCGGGACCCTACGCCTACCCTCGTCGCCGGCCCCGACTCTCGTGCCTGTCCGGCTGCCTCGGGCTGACCGCCGCGGCGGTCCTGGCGCTGATCCTCCTGGTGGCGCTCCTGCACTGGGCCTGGTCCGGCCTCTGAGCCGACGGCGTCGCGTAACCCGCGCCGTATATGTGTGCAGGGAGCGTGACCGCCGACTTTGGGAGGATCCCGACATGACAGCAGCTCGTCTCTTTGACCAACGCGCCGGCTGGCTGATCCTGGCCGGGGCCGGCGTCGCCGTCCTCACCGCGTGCGGCGGCGCGACCAACAGCTCGTCGAGTGGTTCGGGCGCGGGCTCCGGAGGCGCGGCGACGATCAGCGCAGCGCAGACGAGCTCCGGCATGGTGCTGACGGGACCGAGCGGCAACACGGTGTACGTGCTCCTCGACGCCTCGGGCAAGCCCCTCCCCTGCACGGCCGGGTGCCCCGCGGTCTGGCCGGTGGTGCCCACCGCGGGCACACCGCAGGCCGGCTCCGGGGTGACCGCCATGCTGGGCACCGCGTCGGCCGCGGACGGATCGACACAGGCGTCTGCCAACGGTGCGCCGCTCTACTACTACTCGGGCGACACCGGCAGTGGACAGGTCAACGGCCAGGGCCTCAAGTCCTTCGGTGGAACCTGGTACGCGGTCCAGGCCAATGGTCAGCCGGTCAGCGGCTCCGGGTCCGGCGCGACCGCCAGCCCGCGCTACGGGTACTGAACCGAACCCCTGGTCACGTATTCGGCGTGTTCGCGGCGACCTCACCACCGCGCGCGAGGCGTGACATCCGCTGCGGGTCGACGATGACCACCCGGCCCGGCCGGGTCTGCACGATTCCGGCGCGCCGCATCGCACCGAGGGTGCGGGTGATGACCTCGCGAGCCGTGCCCACCGCGTCAGCGAGCCGCTGATGTGTGACGTGTGCCGCAACGCCATCGGCTGTCGGCTGGGCGACCTCGAGGAGATGCCTGGCCACGCGGGCCGTCATGGGCACCCGTGATCCGACGGCGACGCTTCCTACCAGGTCGGACGCCCACGTTGCGATCTGTTCGACGAGGATCCACGCCACCGCGGGATCCCCCAGGACCAGCTGTCGGACCCGGCTGAGCGGGACGAT
>DATBCJ010000245.1:0-2527 GCA_036270565.1 Candidatus Dormiibacterota bacterium
GGCGTGTGTCGTCGACCGCGCCCTGTCGCGCTCCCGTGAGGTTGCGATCAGCGGCGCGCGCGATGACGTCCGCACCCGGGCGCTGCTGCACGCTGTGCACGGTTCCTGGATGCCAGATGCCGTGCTGGCGTGGGGGGACCCTGACGGCGTCGAGCTGCTCGCCGACCGACCCCCGGTCGACGGCGCACCCGCCGCCTACGTCTGCGAGAACTTCGTGTGCGCGCTCCCCCTCACAGAGCCAGCGCAGCTGGCCGCGCAGCTCAGCAGGACAGCGAGTTGAAGAGCACCAGCGTGGCCACCAGGTTGATGCTGCCGTGCACCAGCACCGTGGGCCAGACGCTGCGGGCGTGGTGATAGAGGATCGCGAGAACCACGCCGGTGCCGAAGATGGGCAGGAAGAGGGTCACCTGCAGGAAGCCGATGTGCTCCAGTGAGAACAGCGCGGCCGAGACCACCACCGCCCACAGCACGGGCAGGCGGCCGCGCAACCAGCCGAACACCATGCCGCGAAAGACGATCTCCTCCACCACCGGCGCCACCATGACAACTCCGATGATCGCCATCCACAACGCGCCCTGGTAGGCGTTGCGGATGTCGACGCACTGGTTGGCGGGTGTCTGCGGGAACAGGCTCTGGCTGAGCAGGCCGGTGATCGACTCCAGAAGGAAGGCGAGGACGACGAAGGGAAGCGCGGCAAGAAGCCAGCGCCAGCCCACCCGGCGAATCCCCAGGGCGGCGAGCGATGCGTGGCGGCGGACCTTGACGAACAGCAGCACCAGCAGGAAGGCGGCGCCGTAGGCGGTGACGTCTGAGGTCAGCGCTTCAATGGGGCGGCGCGTGGTCAGCGCCACCCCGCCGAGGAGCCACTTCACCGCCGCGACGGTCACGGCCTGGACGGCGAACAAGAGCGGGAGGAGCAGCACGACCACGGGGACGACGTCGGTCCACGTCCACGGGGAACGCTCGACGGCGACGGTGTCGCTGCTGGTGTGCGCGATGGTGAACGGTGGTGCCAACGTGGCCGGCGTCCCCCACGCCATCAGGGGCGCCGCGGGCGGAGGCGGCGGCGGTGGCGCGCCCGGGGGCGTCAGCGGCGGTGGCATCGGGGGCGGCAGAGGCAGCGGCCAGCCGGGTGGCGTCCACGGGGGCCAGCGCGGTGTGTGCACGACGACCGTGCCCGCGAACAGGTCGGACCAGCCGCGACGGTCCTGCCGAAACAGGCCCCAGACCAGGCCGATGCCGAGGCACAGCACGGAGTAGAAGAGCCCGCAGAGGCGCAGAACCACCTGGGTCGACGACGGCGGCGTCAGCCTGTCGGATGAGCGCAGCGCGCACTCGCGGGCGCGCATGCCCACGCTTGCCCCGCGCCGCCACCCCACGTACAGGTAGGCGATCGGTCCCAGGAACAACGCCGACTGGGTCAGCGCTCGCGCCAGCGCCGCGGCCACGCCGACGTGCCCGCCGCGCAGGTCGGCGCTGGAGGTCCCGGTCGCTGCCAACAGCGTCCCTCCGACGATGAGGGCGCCGATCTCCGCGCCGATGATGATCGCGATATCGATCATCGCCGCCGTGGTGCGGCGCCAGATCCCGGCCGTGGCCGGCACCCCGGTCGCCGGTGCGGCTCCCCTCCACCCCACCGCGTGGTCAGAACTGACCGCAGCCGGCCGAGTGTCCCGCGGTCTCCAACGGTGGCAGGCCGTCCAGCCGCGGCCACGTGCGCTCGTCCGTGACCGGGAGAAAGTCGCCGGTGTGCTCGTCCTGCGCGTACGCCAGCCGCGGGCCGCGCTCGATCAACTCCCCCATGGCGCTGATCAGCGCGTCGACGTCGCCTTCGGTGGTGCCGATGCCGAACGACGCTCGCACCGCGCCGGGAATGCCGGCCCGCTCGCCGCGGCGCAGCGAGCTGCGCACCGAGTCGGCGGCGACCGCGTCGATGCCGAGCAGGTGGGTGATGTACGGGTGTGCGCAGAAGCAGCCGTGGCGCACCCCGATGGCGTACTCGGCGCTGAGCGCGGCCGCGACCTGGGCGTGGTGGAAACCGTCGACGGTGAACGTCACCACGCCGAGGCGGTCCACCCCGGGCCAATCCCACAACCGCAGCCGCCTCACCCCGGGCAGGGTGGCGAACCCGGCGTCGACGCGCGCCAGCAGGTCGGCCTCGTGAGCGGCGACCCGGTCCATGCCCAGCGCGGAGAGCGTGGTCGCCGCCACCCCCAGCGCGATCGCCCCGATGACGTTGTGGCTGCCCGCCTCCAGCCGGTCGGGCATGCCGGTCCACAGCACATCGTCGACGGTCACGAAGTCGACGGCACCACCGCCGGCGAGCAACGGCTCGGCGTCCGCGACCAGCGCGGTGCGCACCACCAACGCGCCGGCGCCGAACGGCGCGTACATCTTGTGGCCGCTCAGGGCCAGGCAGTCGACGTCCATGGCCGCCATTTCGATGGTGCGGTGGGGCGCGAGCTGGGCGGCGTCGACGCTGATGATCGCGCCGTGGGCGTGCGCGATCCGGGCCATCTCGGCGACG
>DATBCJ010000246.1:0-6543 GCA_036270565.1 Candidatus Dormiibacterota bacterium
GCCGACGCGGGGTCGTCGCCGCAGAGGATCGCGCCCAGGCCTGGTGTCGTCCCCGCCGCGGTCAGCTCGGCGATGCGGGCGGCGACCTCCTCGCGGACCGCGGCGGCAGCGGCCTTGCCGTCGATGATGACCGCGCTCACCGCCCAGCCTCGCTGCGGTCGCGCTCGATGATGACGGCGAAGCGATGGAAGACGCCGGCGATGGGCGGCTGCTTGGCGACGCGGACGCGCACGGAGATGACCCTGGTGTCGCTCAGCAGGGCGGTCGCGACCTCCTCGGCCACGGTTTCGAGGAGGTTGTGCTGGCGTGTCTCCACCACGTGGCGGACCGTCTCGTAGCAGCGGACGTAGTCGAGCGCGTCGCTCAGCTGGTCGCTGTGGCCGGCCACGTGGAGGTCGGCGCGGATCTCGACGTCGACGTCGACCCGGCCTCCAAGGGCCCGCTCCGCCTCCACGTCGCCGTGGTGGCCGAAGAACTGCAGTCCCTCGAGGAGCAACCGGTCATCCGCCATCGCCCGATTGTAGGGAGCAGCGTGACCGAGACCCGGCAGCCGGTCAGCTCGCCTCCGAGGTGCGTTCGGGACGCAGCACCTGCTCCCTGTGGTCGACGGGGTTGACCATGACCACCTGGAAGAGATCCTCGAAATCGCACTGGAACAGCTGCATCAGCGACTGGCGCAGCTTGGGGCCGGGATTGCGCGTTCCCGCCTCCAGCGCCGGGATGTAGTTCTGGGTGACACCGAGCCGGCGCGCCAGCTCCCGCTGGGTGAGCTTGTGGCGGTCGCGCATGGCGCGGAGTCCGGTGGCGCGCACTTCGACGTTCATCTCGCGGCCGACAGTATGACGGATAGGTGGTTTTGTCAACGCGGAATGGCGGCGTTGCTGCGATAGACTGGCCGGCGTGTGCCGCGTCTGCCTGAAGCGACCCGAGATCCCCGACGAACGGTACGGCCGCTGCGAGAGCTGTGCCAAGAATGGCCGGGTCGCGCTGCGCTTCCGGCTCGGGCCCCGTCGCGACGGCACCGGGCTGGTGGTGCGCGCCGGCGAGCTCTCTCCCCGGGCGTTGCACCAGAAGTGGCACGGCCCGCTGGCGGCCTTCAGCGGACGCCCCGCCACCAAGCAGCACCTCGGGCTCCACGAGGTTGAGCTCGTGACGGCGCGCGACCGGCTCGAATCGATCAGGCTCGCGCCCGACCTCGCTGCCCGCGACGACGAGGCGGTGGCCGCGATGCGCGCGGCCGCCGAGCGCAGCGACGCGGCCTGGTGAGCCGGCGCGGGTCAGCCGTGCACCAGCCGCCACCACGGGGACGGTGCGCCGATCGCCGCGGCGGTGACCAGACGCCAATGACCCACCACGACGCCGCCGGCTGAGACGGTCACGCTGCCGGCGTCGGTTCCCGCAGGGGCCGGAACGCTGACCGGACGGGGACTGGCGCTGGCGCTCAGCCCCTCCCCGAGGCGCACCAGCACGACCCGGTCCGGACCGGTCATCAGCAGCTGGGTCGACGGGCCCCAGGGCGCCGCGAGGTTGCCGACCACCGGGATCGAGCCGGGGCCGACCCGGACCGCCGCGTAGCCGGCGAGCGCGGTCTGGACCGCGGTCGCGGCGACGTCGAACGCCCCACCGAGCTCGGGGTGCGCCCACCCCGAGGTCAGGTCGGGCGGCTGGCCGAGCACCGCCCCGACGATGGTCAAAGCCGGCGCGCCGGCCGCCGCCTGCCGGCGGGCTGCGAAGAGAAGGCACCCCGCCGCCTGTGGAGTCCACCCCGTTTTGATGCCGATCCAGCCGGGCTGGAGCAGGAGCAGGCGATCGAGGTTGCTGACCACCGTGCCGTCGGGGAGGGTGGCGGTGGTGCTCGACACCACGTCGACCAGTGCCGGGTTGGCCACCGCGGCCTCGCCGAGGCGGAGGAGGTCGGCGGCGGTCGAGGTGGTGGCAGCGTCGAGCCCGTCGGGGTCGGCGAAGTGGGTGCCGCTCATGCCCAGCGCCGCCGCGCGCGCGTTGAGCCGGGCGACGAAGGCCGCCACACTGCCGTCGACCCAACGGGCGGCGCTGAGCGCCAGGTTGTTCGCCGAGGGGAGCATCAGCCCCAGCAGGAGCTCGCGCTCGTTGAACTGCTCGCCCACCCTCACCGGGACGAACGAGCCCTGCTGCGCGGCGATGCTCAGGTAGTCAGCGACGTCGGCGTGCGTCATGGTGATCACCGGGCCGAGCTCACCAGCCTGCAGTGGGTGGGTCTCGAGGATCACCAGCGCGGTCATCGTCTTGGCAACCGACGCGATCGGCCGGACCGTGGCGGAGGCCGCGCCGGCGAGGTGCGTCACGACGGCGTTCCCGATCACCGCGTCCACCGCGAGGCTTCCCTGCGGCGGCGCAGCCACCGACAGCGGCGTGCCCGGAGCCGGGACCCAGGGTCTCGCCACGCTTGTGGTCGCGGTCAGCGACGGCGACGCGGCGAGCAACCGCACTGTGCCGACCGATGCCACGCCCACAACGGCGACCACCAGGGCGATGCCGACGATGCGGAGTGGATGGCGCACGAACAATGATCCTGCCGTACTGCCACGCTTCAGCGCAGCGCCACGGCGGTTGCGCACCCGCGGACCCCGGCAGAGGCCGGGGTCCCCGCCTTCACGCGACGGGTGTCACCTCTTGCTGCTGCGCTTGCCGCCCTTGGCCTTGAGCGCGCTGCTCAGCGTGGTGCTCGGAGCGAAGCGAACCACCCGTCGGGCGGCGACCTGGACCGCTTCGCCAGTACGCGGATTCCGTCCCATCCGTGCGGCCCGCTGCGCCGTCCTGAACGACCCGAAACCATGGATGCGCACTTCGTCACCCTTCTCGAGCGCACCCGACAGGGTGTCGAAAAACCAGCGCACCTCATCGCGCGCGGCGCTCATGGTGATCTCGGCGCGCTTCGCGAGCTGCTCGGCAAGAACGTCGCGGGTGACAACGTTGGCCATCATCTTTCTCCAGGTTGGGTTGCCAGGAACTCGCGGAATTGTAAGGATCCGCAAGGGCTTTTGCCAACCGCCCCAAAAGCCTCTCGTGGTACATCGCTGTGCTACGGTGACGCGGTGTCCCACACGCGCACGCAGGTCACCCGTGCGCGGGGCGATGCGTCCGAGGCGGGATGAGGCCGGCGACGACGCGCGAGATCGCTGCGTGGGACCGCCTGGTCGACGCCAACCCAGGGGGCGGCCAGTTCCTGCAGACCAGGGCGTGGGGCGAGTTCAAACGACGGTGGGGATGGACACCGACGTACTGGATGGCGCGGGCCGGTGGTCACGACGTCGCCGTGCTCTTCCTGCGTCGACGCGTCGCTGGCTTCGGTGACCTCTGGTATGCGCCCAAGGGACCGGCGATCGCCCGCGCCGACGAGCTCGTCGAGGTGCTTGCGGACCGCGAGCCGCTGCGCGGCGCCTTCCTGGTGAAGGTCGAGCCCGAGGTCGAGGAATCTGCGCTGGATGAAGGCGCCTGGCGCGCCGCCGGGCTGCGCAAATCGCCGGCCGACGTGCAGATGAGCCGCGCCACAATCGTCGTCGACCTCGACCGCGACGAGGACGCGCTGCTGGCGTCGTTCAAGCCCAAGACGCGCTACAACATCCGCCTGGCCGCGCGCCGCGGCGTGGAGGTGGCCGCGGTGCCCATGACCGACGCCAACATCGAGGTCATGTACTCGTTGATGACGGCCACCCAGGACCGCGCCGGCTTCGTGCTGCGCGCCGCCGGGTATTTTCGCCAGTACTGGGAACTGCAGGCGGCCAGCGGGCAGGGACAGCTGTTCTTCGCGTCCTGGCAAGGGGAGATCCTCGCCGGCCTCTACGCCATCCACCTCGGCGGCCGCGCCTGGTACAAGGACGGCGGTTCAACCAAGGCGCACAGCGACCTGATGGCCCCGCACCTGCTGCAGTGGGAGGTGATGCGCTGGCTGCGCCAACGCGGGGTGCGCACCTACGACCTGGTGGCCGTGCCGCCCTCCACCCAGCTGACCGAAAGCCACCCGCTGTACGGCATCTACCGTTTCAAGTCAGGGTTCAACGACCGCATCACCGACTTCGTCGGCACCTGGGACCTCCCACTCCGCCCGCGCGCCTACGCCGCCTGGCAGCGCTTCGGAGAAGCCGCGACGCAACGCCTGCGCTGGCGGCTTCGCCACGACCTCCTGTACTGAGGGAAGTGATGCATCCCCTCCCCCGGCTTGAGTCGCTACCCGCCTATCTCCATATCCGCTTCATGATCACGCGAGCAAGCTTCTCCGGATCATGGTGCGACGACACCGAGGGCGACACCACGTCGGCGAGGATGTAGTGGACCGGCTTCTTCGACGCCTGGTCGCGGTCGAAGAGGATGCGCGACGTCCCCGCGGCCTGCGCTGACGCCGGCAGCGCCGGGGCCAGGTTGCTGTTGACGATCACGTAGTCGAAGAGGTTGCCGCCCACGTGGTCCTCGATCGCGGTGAGGTGCTCGCTGACGGTGTAGCCCATGGTCTCGCCAAGCTGGCTGGCGACGTTGCAGACGTAGACCTTGACCGCCGGGGTGGCGCGGAGCACCTCCACCATGCCGTCGACGAGCAGGTTGGGCAGGATCGAGGTGTACAGCGAGCCCGGACCGACGATGACGAGCTCGGCGTCGAGGATGGCGGCCTCCGCCTCCGGGTTGATCGGCGGCGCGTCGGGCTGCAGGAAGACGCGGTCGATGCGCTCGATCCCCAGCGGGACTCGCGACTCGCCGACGCGGACCGCGGTCCCGGAGGTGGCGCACAGCACGACGTCGCGCAGCGTGCTGGGCACGATGGTCCCGCGCACCGCCAGGACTCGGCCTGACTCGCGCAGCGCGTGCTCGAAGTCACCGGTGATCTCGGCCATCGCCATGATGAAGAGATTGCCGAACGAGTGGCCGCCGAGCGATCCCTCCCCGGTGAAGCGGTGCTGGAACAGTTGGGTCATCAGCGGCTCGGTCTCAGCCAGGGCGGTCAGGCACTGGCGGAAGTCTCCCGGTGGCAGGACGCGGTACTCGGCGCGGAGGCGGCCGCTCGATCCGCCGTCGTCCGCGACGGTGACGATGGCGACGATGTTGCCGGTGTACTTCTTGATGCCGCGCAACAGGGTGCTGAGGCCCGTCCCCCCTCCGAGGGCGACAACCCGCGGGCCCTTGGCCAGCTGGCGGTGCGCGTAGAGGTGTTCGATGAGGTTGCGGCGCTGGTTGGTGTTGCCCCGCAGGAACGGCCCGAGCAGCGACTGGCCGAGCTTGTAGAAGGAGAGCAGCAGCACGCCGATGCCCAGGACGCCGAAGAGAACCGCCCGCACCCCGCGGGGCAGGAACTGCAGGGTGATCGTCTGCACCCAGGAGGGGAAGCCGACGCCGCTGCTGTAGATGTCGCGCAGCACATAGCCAACGGCGAGGCTGATCATCACGATGCTGGCGAACAGGAGCAGCAGCCAGCGCTTGATGTGCAGCCCCGGGGTGAACCAGCGCATCAGCGAGGGGCTTGGGCGGAACACCTTCATGGTCGCCGCGATTGTCCCACGGCTGTGACCGTCGCCCGCGCGGGGCTTCTCAGCCGGGTCCGAGGCGCTCCGCGTGGTCGGCCTTGGCCGTGATCATCGCGTCAGTCCCGTCGGCCTCCGCCTGCTCGCGGCGCATGCGCAGCTTGGCGAGGCTGTGCTCGGCGTCGATGTACCTGATCGTCCCCGAGTAGCTGCGCATCACCAGGCTCTGGGTCCGGGCCCGGTTCTCGCCAAGGAATCGCACCCCTTCCAGCAGCTCACCCCCGGTGATGCCGGTGGCGGCGAAGAAGACGTTGTCGCCGCCGACCAGGTCATCGAGCTCGAGGACGCGGTCGGCGCTCTTGCCCTCTGCTTCCAGAAGCGCCTGGTCATCCGGGCGCAACCACAGCCTCCCCTGCATCGAACCGCCCACGCACTTGATGGCGCAGGCGGCGAGCACGGCCTCGGGGGCGCCGCCGATGCCCATCAGGACGTCGATGCCGGTGCGGTGCTCCATGGCGGCCATCACCCCGGCCGCGACGTCGCCGTCCATGATCAGCTTGACGCGGGCGCCCGCGGAGCGGATCTGCTCGAGCAGGTCCTCGTGGCGTTCGCGATCGAGAACCACCACGGTGAGGTCCTCGATGTGGCGGTCCTCCGCCTTGGCAATGCGGCGCAGGTTGTTCCTGACTGTGTCGGTGATGTCGATCACCCCCGCCGCCCTGGGACCGACGATCAGCTTCTCCATGTAGGGGATGTGGGTGTAGTACATGGAGCCGCGCTCGGCCAGCGAGACGGTGGCGATGCCGCCGGGGAGCCCGCGGGCCACCAGGCGGGTGCCGTCGATGGGATCGACGGCGACGTCCACCTGCGGGGCGTTGCCATTGCCGACCTGCTCGCCGATGTAGAGCATCGGGGCCTCGTCCTTCTCGCCCTCGCCGATCACCACCACCCCGTCCATGTCGACGAAGTTGAGGCTGCGCCGCATCGAGTCGACGGCCGCGGCGTCGGCGTCGTTCTTGCGGTTGCGGCCCATGTAGGGCGCGGCGGCCATGGC
>DATBCJ010000247.1:0-2516 GCA_036270565.1 Candidatus Dormiibacterota bacterium
ACACCCGGCCCCGTCGGCATCGTGGGCCGCAGCGGCACCCTGACGTACGAGGTGATCCAGGGGCTGGGCCAGGCCGGGATGGGCCAGACCACCTCGGTGGGCATCGGTGGCGACCCTGTGCTCGGCATGACATTCAGCGATGTGCTTGCGCTGTTCGCGCACGACCCGCAAACCCGCGCCGTGGTCATGATCGGTGAGATCGGCGGCAGCGATGAAGAGAAGGGTGCGGAGTTCATCAGCGCGTCAGGGTTCGACAAACCGGTGGTCGCGTTCATCAGTGGGCGGACCGCGCCACCCGGCAAGCGGATGGGCCACGCCGGCGCGATCATCAGCGGGAACACGGGCACAGCCCAGAGCAAGATCGACGCGCTGACCACGGCGGGAGCGGCGATCGCCGACACCATCGAGGACGTGGTGCGGCTGGTCGGCGAGCGCCTCGGAGCACGGACCGGGTGAACTTCGACCTCAGCGACGAGCAGCGCGAGATCCGCAACACGGTGCGCGCCTTCGCCCAGGACGAGGTCGCTCCGCGCGCCGCGGCGTATGACCTGTCGGGCGAGTTCCCCTACGACCTGGTCGCCGGGATGGCCCGGCTCGGGCTGTTCGCGCTGCCCTTCCCGGAGAGCGAGGGCGGTGCCGGCGGCGACTTTCTGTCCTACTGCCTCGCGCTCGAGGAGCTGGCACGGGCCGACGCGGCAGTGGCGATCACGCTCGAGGCGGCGGTGTCCCTCGGCATCAGCCCGATCGTGAGCTTCGGGACGGCGGAGCAGAAGAAGCGCTGGCTGCCCCAATTGATGTCCGGCGAGAAGCTCTGGGCGTTCGGCCTCACCGAGCCGGAGGCGGGCTCGGACGCCGCCGGCACTCAGACGCGCGCCGCCCGGAGCGGCGATGACTGGGTGATCAACGGCCGCAAGGCGTTCATCACCAACGCCGGCACGGAGATCAGCGCGGGGGTGACCCTGACGGCGGTCACCGGGGAGGACGACGGCACACGCCAGATCAGCGCCATCGCGGTGGAGCGCGGAACACTCGGGTACGAGCAGGCGGCGAAGTACCGCAAGCTCGGCTGGCACGCCAGCGACACGCGCGAGCTGCTCTTCGACGACTGCCGCGTGCCGATGGCCAACCTGATCGGCACCGAGGGCGAGGGTTATCGCCAGTTCCTGCAGATACTTGAGAGCGGCCGGGTGGCCATCGCCGCCCTGTCGGTCGGCGTCGCCCAGGCCTGTCTCGACGCCTCCCTCTCGTACAGCGCCCAGCGCAAGCAGTTCGGCCAGCCCATAGCCCTGTTCCAGGCCACCCAGTTCAAGCTCGCCGACATGGCCACGCAGATCGAGCTCTCCCGGCTGATGACCTGGCGCGCGGCGGCCGCGCTTGACGCCGGCAGGAGCCCGACACCGTACGCGTCCATGGCCAAGCTGCACGCCTCTGAGGTGGCCACCGCCTGCGCCAACCAGGCGGTGCAGATCCACGGTGGGTACGGCTTCATGGAGGAGTCGCCGGTGGCCCGGTACTACCGCGACGTCAAGATCAACGAGATCGGGGAGGGGACCAGTGAGGTCCAGCGAATCCTCATCGCGCGCCACCTCCTCGAGGACCTGATCCCGGTCTGAGAACGGGACGGTGGTCGCGCCACGCGGCGTAGCATCGAAGCCATGAACGAGGTTGTCATCGTCGCCGCGGCGCGCACCCCGTTCGGCAGGCTGGGTGGCGGGCTCGCCAGCCTCACCGCCACCGACCTCGGTGCCCGCGTCATCCGCGAGGTGCTCGATCGCACCGGCACGCCCGGGGCCGACGTCGACCAGCTGATCATGGGCACGGTGCTGGCCGCGGGCCAGGGACAGGTGCCGTCTCGACAGGCCGGGCTGGCCGCAGGGCTGCCCGCCACCGTCCCGTCCTTCACGATCAACAAGGTGTGCGCGAGCGCGCTCAAGGCGGTCAACCTCGGCGCCCTGCTCATCGGCGCCGGTGAGGCCGACGTGGTGGTCGCGGGTGGCATGGAATCGATGTCGCGCGCGCCCTACCTGCTCGCCGACCAGCGATTCGGCGCGCGCCTGGGTGATCGAGCGGCGGTGGACAGCATCTACCGCGACGGCCTCTGCTGCCCCGCAGACGGGGTGCTGATGGGCGTGCACGGCAGCGATGTCGCGGCCGAGCTGGGCGTGACCCGTGAACAGCAGGATGAGTGGGCGCTGCGCTCGCAGCAGCGTTACGCAGCCGCGCTCGCGGCCGGTCACTTCGTGGAGGAGGTCGTGCCCGTGCCGGTGGGAGATGGCGCCGTTGTTGGCGATGAGCAGCCACGCCCCGACTCGTCCCTGGCCAAGCTCGCCTCACTGCCTGGCGCCTTCGGCCCGGGCAGCACCGTCACGGCCGGGAACGCGCCGGGGATCAACGACGGCGCCAGCGCGGTCCTGATGATGAGCGCAGAGCGCGCCCGCTCCGCCGGGCTCGTCCCGTTGGGGACGTGGGTGACCTCCGCCGAGTCCGCGGCTGAGCACCCCTATCTCGCCACAGTT
>DATBCJ010000248.1:0-3090 GCA_036270565.1 Candidatus Dormiibacterota bacterium
GTGTTCGGCACCCCTTGTGACAGGGATCCGCGAATGTGGACAATCGCGCCGTCACGTGCGAGGACGTCCCATGGCCTCGCCCGAGTGGAGAAGGACTGCGCAATGGCTGTCATCACCGCGGACGGGCTGCCGTCCGTCCAACCGAGCGCCGCGCCGCGACGCGCCATCCAGATCGTGCCCCTGCGAGGGCTGCCGGTTGTCGGCGTGATCCTCGTCTTCCTGGTGGTGGCCATCGCCGCCAACTGGCAGTGGGCGCTGATGTTCTACCACGTCGCCGGCGGCGGGCTCTGGACCGGCATCGACCTCTTCGTCGGCTTCGTCATCGGCCCCATCCTCGGCCGGCTCTCCATCCCCGCCCGCGCGGAGTTCTCCTCGAAGTTCATGCCGATGATGGTGCTGATCATGCCGACGCTGGTGGTCATGACCCTCGCCGCCGGCTTCCAGACCGCCGTCAACCTCGGCAACCTCAATCCCGGCAGCGTCAACCACGCCTGGCTGGTGGCGTCCTTCGCGGTCGTCGGCGTGATGGCCACGGTCGCGCTCGGAGTGCTCGAGCCGGCCAACGTCGCCGTGCTCTTCGAGATGAACAAGCCGCGACCCAACGGCGAGGTGATCGGCAGGCTGATGCGTCGCTTCGTCTTCGCCGCCGGCATCACCGGGGCGATGCAGATCGCGACGCTGCTGATCATGACCCGGATCACCACGCAGTGACCGCGCAGACCGCGGGGTCGGTGCCGGCAGCGCCCGAGCGCCCGGTGCCACCCGTCACGCAGCTGGTCATCCTCTCGCTGGCGCTGGTCATCGTCGGCGGCATCGTCATGGCGGGCAATTTCCCGCAGCCGTCGTCGCTGGCCCTCCCGGTCGTCCTGCTCGCGGCCAGCGCGCTGGTCTCCGGGGTGGGCGTGCTGCTGCTGCTCCGCCACCCCGGGTTCAACTGGACGGTGTTCTTCCGCGTGGCCCGCTGGGCAGGGCTGGCCTACCTGCTGATCGCGGGCATGATCGAGTTCGCGTTCATCCACAACAACGCGAGCGGAGCGCCGCTGCTGGTGCTCAGCCTGATGCTCCTCGTGTTCGCGCTCGACGTTCCGCTCAGCATCGGCTTCACCGTCGCCAGGTTCGCGGACCCGGAGCCCGCCTGAGCCGGGGCGCTCAGACCAGCGCGCGGCGCACCAACGTGTGCTCGCGGTCGGGGCCGATCGACACCACGTCGACGTCCGCGCCGCACAGCTCGGCCACGCGCTCGATGTAGTCGCGGCAGGCTGCGGGCAGGTCGTCGTAGTTGCGGATGTCGCGGGTCGGCGACATCCACCCGGGCATTTCCTCGTACACCGGGTCGCAGTGCTTGAGGTGGGAGATGTTTGCCATGGGGTGGTCCCAGTACTCGCCGCGCCACTCGTAGCCGGTGCAGATGCGCAGCGTGGGCACCTCGTCGAGCACGTCGACCTTGGTGAGCACGATCGAGTCGATGCCGTTGGTATCCACCGCGTAGCGGGCCACAGCGGCGTCGAACCAGCCCACGCGTCGCGCGCGCCCGGTGGTGGTGCCGAACTCGGCGCCCACCTCGCGGATGCGCTCGCCGAGCTCGTCGGTCAGCTCCGTGGGGAATGGACCGTAGCCGACTCTCGTGGTGTACGCCTTGAAGACGCCGACGGTCTTGTCGACCCGTGACGGCGGGATCCCGCTGCCCGTGCAGGCCCCGCCCGCGGTGGGCGCCGACGAGGTGACGTACGGGTAGGTGCCGAGGTCGATGTCGAGCATCACCCCCTGGGCACCCTCCAGGAGGATGCGGTCGCCGCTGGCGATGGCGTCGCGGATCAGCGGATGGATGTCCTTGATCATCCCGTCGAGTCGCTCCGCGTAGCCCAGGTACTCGTCGAGGATGGCCCGCTCGTCGAACGGGGGGGCGTCGTACAGCTTGGTCAGCACCTCGTTCTTGAGACGCAGCACGAAGTGCAGCTTCTTCTCGAGGAACGCCGGCTTCTGCAGGTCGCCGATGCGGAAGCCGATGCGCCGCACCTTGTCCTCATACGCGGGCCCGACCCCGCGCGCGGTGGTTCCCAGGCGGTCGTCGCCGCGCTGCATCTCGCCGAGGCGATCGAGCTCGGGGTGGTAGGGCATGACCATGTGGGCGCGCTCGCTGAGCACCAGGTTGGCCGTGCTGACCCCCTGGACGTGGAGGTTCTCTACCTCCTCGAGGAACACCTTGGGGTCGACCACCACGCCGTGGCCGATGACGCACACAGTCGACGGGTTGAGGATGCCGCTGGGGATGAGGTGGAAGCGGTACTCCTTCCCCTCCGCGACCACGGTGTGGCCTGCGTTGTTCCCACCCTGCGAGCGCACCACCATGTCGACGCGATCGGCGAGGAGGTCGATGACCTTGCCCTTGCCCTCGTCGCCCCACTGCCCGCCCACCAGGATGGTGACGCTCATCGCGGCGGGAAGCCTACCAGAGGTCCCGTCGGCGACCAGCCGGACTTCTAGCCCGCGGCGGACCCGGAGTCCGGCCGCTGCTTCTTGGGTGGGCGACGGCGGGGGGCGCGCTTGCGGGCGGGTTTTGCGGCGGGCTCGGCCGCGGCTGCCGCAACGTCTGCTGCCGAGGCGGGCGCGGGAGCCGGCGCGCCGTGTGCCTCGAGGTGCTCGCCGAGCAGGCGCTGCAGTTGGTCGGGGTTGCGCTCGGCGATCCAGTGGCCGGCGTTGAGCTCGACGAATGTGTACTCACCGGTAACGCACTTCTCGGTCAGTTGCGCCGCGCGGCGGCCGAGGAACATGTCGTGACGGCCCCAGATGTACAGAGTCGGAACGCTGACGCGGCGCGGTCGTCCGAGGCCACGCGTGGCTCCGCGATACCAGTTGAGCGGACCGTGGATGCCGACGCGACGCAGGTGCTCGCGGTCGCGACGCCACGCATCCCTCGGGAGGCCGGAGACCCGCACGCCGACGCCCTGCTGCGCGAAGTTCGCGAACGACAGCATCGCCTCGGGGAGCCGGGGGATGCGGAAGAATTTCATGTACGCGCTGCGCAGCGCCTGCGAGGAGGTGCGCAGCGCCTCGGCCATCGCCAGCGGGTGGGCGGTCGAGAGGACGGTG
>DATBCJ010000249.1:0-3735 GCA_036270565.1 Candidatus Dormiibacterota bacterium
GAGGGGGCCGACGCCAACCTCTGGGAGGCGTCCAACCTCAGCGGCACCTGGACCGGGCCGGTCCGGCTGGGCATGGGACCGCTCGGCTCGGTGCCCACCGTGGCCGCCTGGGGGTCGGAGCTCGACGTCTTCTGGGAGGGCGCCGACGGGCAGCTCTGGGAGGCCTGGGAGACCGCCACCACCTGGCACGGGCCGGCGCGCATCGGCATGGGCCCGCTCGGCTCCCCGCCCAGCGCGGGGGCCCACAGCAGTGGCGAGCAGGACGTCTTCTGGAAAGGCTCCGACGGGCAACTCTGGGAGGGCGACTGGAACGGCAGCGCCTGGATCGGGCCCCAGAAGATCGGCATGGGTCCGCTCAACTCGCGGCCGACAGTCGGCGTGCTCGCCAGCGGGGAGCAGGACGTGCTCTGGCTCGGCGCCGACTTCAACATCTGGATGGCGGCCTGGAGTGGCAGCGCCTGGATCGGTCCCAGCCCGGTGGGCATGGGCCCGCTGGGCTCGGCGCCCGCGGCGGCGGCGTGGGGCACCGAGGTCGACGCCTTCTGGCAGGGCACTGATCGCAACCTCTGGGGAGCCAAGCGCCCCAACGGCGCCGCCTGGACCGGCCCCACGTTCATCGGGATGGGCCCGCTGGCCTGAGCGGCACCTGCCCGGTCCGGTTTGGCCGGCCGCGCCATGGGACACTACGGTGGCCGCGCCCGCCCCCGTAGCTCAGCGGATAGAGCAGAGGTTTCCTAAACCTTGTGCCCAGGTTCGATTCCTGGCGGGGGTACGCCAATCGTCCTGGGCACGGTGACGTGCGCTACTCCTCCGCCGCTGGCGCGTACGCCTCGATGTCGAGGTGCAGGGAACGTCGCGCCAGCTCGTCGAGCACGCTCGCGTCAACCCGCAGGGCCTCGTTGCCGTCGCCCATGAACCAGCCGATGAAGATGCGGGTGCTGTGCAGCGCGGCGAGTCCCCGCCACACCGTCGCGTCGGTGGTGACCCGTCCCAACAGAGCGGTCATGTGGTCGGACAGCGGCGACTCCTCGGGGACGCTCCCGTGTGTTGAGATGCTCCACAGCCCGGTTCGCCGCCTGGCGGCGCTCTCGCCCGAGACCGCCTCGCCGACACGATGCGATCGGTCCGGTGCCGCCCCCAGGGCCTCGGTGATCACGTCGGGATCGACAGCATCGCCGAAGACTGTGATCGACACCGCCAGCACGGCCGCCCCTGCCATGCGGGCACACTACCCGACCGCGCGGCCGGCTGAAAGGGGAGCTACGCCTGGCCTGCGACCCGCTCCGTCAAGGCTGCCAGCCCGTCGCCGGAGAGGTCGGGCAACCCCTCCTTCCGCCCGGTGATGGCGAGGATGATCGACGCCAGCGGCCCCACCACCTCGGGACCGGTGCCCGCCGTCCAGTCGACGTCGCTGGCGCGAAGGGTGAGCCCCTCGGCGCGCCGCTTGGCGCCGATGAGCAGGTTGGAGCGACGGTAGAAGTCCGCGGCGGTGGTCAGGACCTCGTCGGAGTACTTGTGAAGGATCCCCAGCGGGCGCCGGATGTCCTCGCTGTGGACCACGACCTCGCCGACCATGGCATCGAGCGGGCCCGGCGGGTGGCTGGTGGCGCCGAGGACGGACGTGAACCGCGCCAGCGCGTCGGCGCCCGAGCTGCCGCGTTCGGCGGCGACGCCCTTCTCCTGGACCGAGTTGAACCGAAACCCGGAGCCGACGAACCTGCCGATGAAGGCCGGCGGGGTCGTCCTGGCCGTGGCGGTCATGTGGGCCAGCACGTCACGGACAGTCCAGTCTGCGCACAGCGACTGGGTCGCCCACTGTGTCTCCGTCAGCTGTTGCAGGTCGGCGGCGAGCGCCTCGCGCTCAGCGTGGATGCGCGGCCATGGGCTGGATGCCATCGGTCAGTGCCCCCCTCGATTTGCGCGAGTGTAGCGCGCACCCGGCGTCAACCCCCGCGCCGTAGTGCCTGCCGCCCGCGGAAGTGCGGGCGCCGTATAGTCCGCCGCGACGGGGCCGGCACTTTGGGGGAGTCCTTTGACGATGACAGCCGAGAACATCAAGAACGAGATCGCTGCCTGGTGCAACGACAGGACCGGCATCCAGCTGGTCGAGGATCGCACCGAGCCGGGCGCCGACTTCGCCCTCGGACTCCGCTCCAGCTCCCGCGGCTCCGCCTCGGTCCCCCTCGACGTTCGCCTCGACGAGGGCGACGACCGGGTGCGGGTGAGCTCGACCTCGACCGCCGGCGCGGACGCGGAGGGGATCAAGGGCGTGCTGGATGCGAGACCGGCGCTGGTTCGCGGCGAGCCGACAGACGGCGGCATCGCGGTGGCGGCCTACGTCTACACCGACGGCTTCAGCAAGCAGGCCTTCATCGCCGCGGTCGAAGAGGTTGCCAAGACCCGGTCGCTCATCGACGCCCTCGGCGGCGACAGCGCCGCCGCCGAGGAGACGGCCTCCGCGGCTGACACAAGCCCCGCCTTCGTGGAAACACCGGCGGCCCAGCCGACCTACACCCCCACGCCCCAGCCGTGGTCGCCGGAGCCGACGCCGGAGCCGTGGTCGCCGGCGGCGGTGCCGCAGGAGTCGCGGCAGCCCGCGGCCACCAGCCTGCCCGCCCCGAGCTTCGGGAGCCCGTCGTCGGCGGGCGGCTACACCCCGCTGTCCGGGCAGCCGGCTCCGCAGGCCCAGCCCGCGGCCGCCGCCTTCGCACCGACCCACACCGTGCCGCCCCAGGGCATGCAGGCGTGGGCGGCGCCCGACCCCGCGGGTGCGGTGGTCGCGACACTCGGCGGTGGACTTCCCATCCAGGTGACCGAGGTGCGCGGCGCCTGGGCCAACATCCTCTGCTCCAACGGGTGGACCGGCTGGGTCGACGGGCGCATCATCGGCGTCGCCCGCTAGCCGGCGGCGCGCAGGGCCAACCCCGGCATGGAGCTGACCGACGCCCTCTACGAGGCCGGCGCCGACGGGGTGGCGACGATCACGCTCAACCGTCCCGAGCAGCGCAACCCGCTGGGCCCGCAGATGCTCCGCGACCTGGCCAGCGCGCTGGGCGCCGCCCGCGACGACGCGGCCGTGCGCGCGGTGGTGCTCACCGGTGCCGGCGACAGGGCGTTCTGCGCGGGGGCCGACCTGTCCAGCTTCGCCGCGGACGCAGGCGAGCTCGAACGCCACGACGGACGCGGCCTGTTCGTCGAGCTGTTCATCGCGTGCGAGAAGCTCGGCAAGCCACTGATCGGCTGCATCAACGGGCACGCGCTCGCCGGCGGGTTCGGGCTGGCGCTGTGTTGTGACCTCGTGGTGGCGTCCGACCAGGCCACGTTCGGCACGCCCGAGATCCGAGTGGGGGTGTGGCCGATGATGATCATGTCGATCGTCACCCGCAACCTCGGACGCAAGCGGGCCATGGAGCTGTTCATGACCGGCGCGCGCATCGACGCCGCGACCGCGATGCAGTGGGGAATCGTCAACCGCGTGGTGCCGTACGACCAGGTGCGGGAGGACGCGCACGCGTGGGCCGCCGAGATCGCGGCGTGGAGCCCGCTGGTCATGCGCCTCGGCCGCGACGCCTTCTACGCCATCGACTCACTCGACTATGAGACGGCGCTGCGCTACCTGCAGGCACAGCTGACGGTGCTGTCGATGAGCGAGGACTTTCGCGAGGGCGTGACCGCCTTTCTGGAGAAACGCGCACCTCAATTCCGCGGTCGTTGATGTCCGCGGACAGCAGCCTC
>DATBCJ010000250.1:0-3631 GCA_036270565.1 Candidatus Dormiibacterota bacterium
CGACGGTGACGCAGTGCTGCAGCCACTGCACAGCAGCACGAGCACGATGACCAGGACCCGGCGCACGATCGTCCAGTCTAGTCAGCGCCGCTGACGCCCCGGCTCGGCTCTCTCGGCGCCGCTGTGAACCTCGACCGAAAGCCGGGCGATATCGCCACCGCGACGGCGACGACCCCCACCACCACGGCCCCGACGCCGATTGCGTTGAAGAGGCCAAACACGGATCCGACGAGCGAGTACAGCACGGTGCCCAGCGGCTGGAGCCCAGCGAAGAGCATCGCGTAGATGCCGAGAAGGCGGCCGCGCAGCCGCGGGTCGGCGTCGGTCTGCAGCAGCGTGGTCATCGACGTGTTCATCGCCAAAAACGCGAAGCTGATTCCCACCAGGGCGACGAGCGTCAGCCACAGCATCCCGGAATGGGCCACGGCGAAGAGGCTCACGGCGTACACCAGCCCGCCGACGATGAGCAGCCGCCGCCTGCCGGTGGTGTTGCCGACGGTGGCGATCACCACACCGCCAACCACGCCGCCGACCCCGCCGATCGAGTACAGCAGGCCGAGCACTGCCGGACCACCATGCAGCTGCGTTCTGGCCAGGACTGGCAGGTACGGCATGTACGAGACCCCGAGGAACGCCAGCGTCGCGCAGACGATGACAATGCCGCGGATCAGCGGATCGCGACGGACCAGGCGCACGCCCTCAAACAGCTCGCCGAGAGCGGTCGCCCCTGCCGCCCGGGCCAGCGGCTTGACGTCGGGGATGACGGTGAGCAGCACCGCGAGCGGGGCAATGTAGGCAACCGCGAGCACCGCGAAGCATGCGCCGGGGCCGGCGGTGGCGATGAGCAGGCCGGCAAGAGAGGGGCCGATGATGCGCGTGGCGCTCATCGCGGTCGAGCTGAGCGCCACGGCGTTGACGATGAGGTCGCGGTCGACCAGGTCGGCGACCATCGCCTGGCGCGTGGGCAGGTCGAGCGCGTCCGCCGAGCCGTACACGACCGCCACCGCGACGATCGACCAGAAGCCGGCGTGACCGGTGAGCGCCAGGACGGCGAGGACGCCGGAGCTGATGCCCAGGACAGACTGCGTAACCAGCAGGATGCGCCGCCGCGGTAGCCGGTCGGCGAGCAGCCCCCCGCCCAGCGACAGGAAGACCGCGGGCAGCCCGTCGGCGGCCGAGACCGCCGCCACCGCGGCGGTGCTGTGGGTCAGGTCGTACACCAGGAAGCCAAGGGCAACCACCTGCATCCAGGTGCCCAGCAGCGTCGGCCACTGTGCGATCCAGTACCAGCGGAACGGGCGGACCGCGAGCGAGGGCGGCGGCCAGCGGCGCAGCGGCGGGATCGGCGCCGCCGCTGGTGTGACCGCAGGCACGGCCGCCGCGATCAGCGGTGACGCCTCGAGCTCGCGCTCCTCCACGCGCTCATCATCGCTGTCCGGCCGGGGCGGACCGCTGGGGCGCGCGACCCGGCTGGTAGGCTCGGGCGCCGTGAGCACCGGCCTCGTCATCTTTCTCGCCGTTCTCCAGGGCGCCACCGAGCTCTTCCCGGTGTCGTCGCTCGGTCATGCCGTGGTTGTTCCCGCCCTCTTCAATCTAGGCGTCGACACCTCCGCGTCCAGCTTCGTGCCCTTCCTCGCGTTCCTGCACATCGGCACCGGCGTGGCGCTGGTGGTGCTGTACTCCGACCAGTGGTGGAGGATCGTCCGCGGGTTCGTGGTGGCGTCTGTACGGGGGCGCATCGACACCGCGGATGAGCGCCTGGCGATGCTGCTGGTGGTGGGCACGGTCCCGGCCGGCGTGATCGGCTTCCTGCTCGAGACGCCGTTGAAGTCGCTGTTCGCTCATGCCCGTCTGGCCGCGACGTTCCTCATCGTCAACGGCGCCGTGCTCGCCGGCGCCGAGCTGCTACGCCGCCGCGACGAACGCAGGCGCGGGGTACCGCGGCGCGACGCGCGCGAGGAACGATTCGGCACCATCGAGCAGATGACCTTCGGCCGCGCCGCGCTGGTGGGCTTCTTCCAGGTGTTCGCGCTGCTGCCGGGGATCTCGCGCGCGGGCGTGACCATGGCCGGGGGTCTCGTCGCCGGGCTGCGTCACGGTGAGGCCATGCGATTCGCGTTCCTGCTGGCGACGCCGATCATCCTCGCCGCCGGACTCCTCGAGGTGCCGCAGCTGCCCGGGAGCGGCGCACCATTCGGCCTGTACACGGTCGGTGCGGTCATCGCGGGCCTGATCGCGTATGCCAGCGCACGCTTCCTGGTCAGGTACTTCGAGATCGGCCGTCTCGACCCATTCGCAGCCTACTGTGCGATCCTCGGGGTGACCGGGTTGATCGTCCTTCACTGAACCTGATTGGAGTTTCATGAATCCTCGCACCCCGCTCGTCGCCATCCTCCTTGCGTTGCTCGGCGTCCTGTTCGTTGCTGTGGCCATCTTCTACGCGACCACGGATACCGGGCTGTTGGCGAGCGCCGTCGGCCGTCATTACAAACACGCCATCGTCGCCGCAGCAGTGGCCGTGCTCTGCTTCGTGGGCGCCAACTTCGCGAGACGACGCCCCGCCTGACCGTGGCCGGCGCCGTTCAGATGATCGCGGTCTCCGGGGTGCTCTGACCGTTGGCGAAACGGTCGGGCCGGAACGGCGAGAGGTCGATGTCACTGCCGCTGCCGGTGATCTCCTGCGCCAGCAGCAGACCCACCGCCGGCGCCTGCATGAACCCGTGACCGCTGAAACCACAGCACAGCCAGAAGCCGCGCAGGTTGGATTCGCCGACGATTGCCTGGTTGTCTGGTGAGACCTCGTACAGACCCGCCCACCCGGTCTTGATGGCCGCCTGCTCGAGGGGCGGCAGACGATGGGTGGCGTGCTCGACCAGGTGCTCGAGAAACCCCCAGTCCACAGTGGTGTCGAAGGAGGACGGCTCGGCGGGATCGCTCATCCCGAGGAGCATGCCGTTACCCTCGGGATGGAAGTAGAACGAGGTGCGCATGTCGACCGTGAACGGCGGGTCGGGATGCAGCGCAAACTCCTCGGTGATGAAGATGTGCCGCCGGAATGGTCTGACCGGCACCTCGACGCCGGCCATCTCGCCGATGGCGGCCGCGTAGGGGCCGGCGCAGTTCACCACCATCGGGGTCGAGATGCGCGCGCCGGCCGCGGTGACCGCCGTCACGTGCTGGCCGTCGCGCTCAATCGCCTCCACGTTGACGCCCTCGAACACCGCCGCGCCGTGTCGCCGTGCTGCCGCGACGTATCCCCAGGTGACCTCGTTGGGCCCGGCGATCCCGTCGCTGGGGCAGTAGCTCCCGCCCACCACGTCGCTGACGTTGAGGTCGGGGACGAGGCCGCTGGCGTCGTCGCGTGACACCAGCCGGACGTCCTGCAGGCCGACGCGATGCTGCATGGCGACGTTGCGCTCGAGCTGCGCCATCTGATCCGCGTCGGTGGCGACGAACAGGTAGCCGATCTGGCGAAGGTCGGCGCTCGCCCCCACCTCCTCGCTGAAACGCTCGAGCAGCTGCCGGCTGAGCATCCCGACCCGCACGTTGACCTCGGTGGTGAACTGCTGGCGTACCCCACCCGCCCCCCGGGCAGTGGACCCGGCACCGAAGTCGCCTCGCTCCAGCAGCA
>DATBCJ010000251.1:0-19684 GCA_036270565.1 Candidatus Dormiibacterota bacterium
CTTCTTGACGGGGTTCGCGCATCCGCGCCGCGCGCAGATGCGACGCTGCGGACGCTGCGAGTCGTCCGGCTGCATGTTCTCCCGTGGCACCGCGGCAGTGTACGGCGAGGCTCCCGCACATTGTCAATGGTCGATGCGACGTACGCACGCACCGGGCACGGTGCGGACCTGCGATTGAGCGTGGATCAGGTTGTGCAAAGTGTGGACAACCACGCTCACGCTGCTTCGACCACACGCGCCTCCCTGTGCGCAAGTTGTGTGCAGACTCTGGTGTGAAAAATTCTTAAGGTTTGTCAGACCCGCGGTGGTGGGCGCATCTGGATTCGAACCAGAGACCTCTGCGATGTCAACGCAGCGCTCGTACCAACTGAGCTATGCGCCCGGACGCACGACCGGCACCCGGCGCGCGGGAGCCGTGATGATACCAGCCTCGGCGGCGGCACCCAGCGGGAGTCGGGCGCTACACCCTCGCCTTCCGCGAGCGGCCCACGCTCTTCTGGGCGGTGCTGAGGTCACTGGCGGTGACCTCGACCCGGAGAACCCCCTCGCACTCGTGGCACACGACATGAAATGCCTCGGGCGTGCGGATCGACCTGGCCACGGCCTGACGGTGACCGCAGCACTCGCACGTGACGATGGCCCGCATCTCTGTCTCTCCACTTGCCCGCGTCGCCCCGCTCCAGGGGGAACAGTGCCGGGGAGCTTTGCACCGGGGGGTGGGACCGAGGGAAATATGACAAAGACGCGACGACGCCGTTGCACGGCCGCGACTCGGCCCCGACGATGGTCAGTCGGCCGTGACGGTGACGGCGTCGAGGACCCCGAGCTGTCGCCAGAAGGCCAGCCTGGCGACGACGGCGCCGGCCAGGATGATGACGCCAAGTCCGGCCACAACGCCGGCGGGACCGACGGCGTCGGCGATCACCCCGGCGACCAGCAGCGGGATCGCCACCGCGGCGTTGATGACCGCGAAGATGCTGCCGAAGATGCGCCCCCGGCTCTCCTCATCGGTGCGCTCCTGGAGGACGGTGAAGGCCGGGATCAACAGGGCGCCGAGCGCGCAGCCGAACACACCGCTGAGCACCAGCACCACGGGCACCAGGGCGCCCTGCGCGCCGACCTGCCTGAAGAGCGGGGGCGCGATGCCGATCCCCGCCAACGACGCACCGCCCACGGAGAGGGAAGCGATCAGGGTTGTGGCCTTGGAGAGACCGGGGCGCTGGGCCAGCACCGCAGCCATGGCGACCAGCCCGAAGGTGGCCGGGAGCAGGACCAGGTAGGTGTCCTGGTCGGAGCGGTGAAGCTCGCGCAGCATGAACACTGGTCCGAGCGCAAACACCGTGAAGATGACGACGAGCGCGATGGCCAGCTGGTAGAGCCCGAGCCGGATGGCGGGGTTGCGGGCGATGAGCCTGACCCCGTCGCGCAGCTCGCTGCGCAGGCTGGGCGCTCGGGCCGTCACCGCCCGGACGGCCCGCAGGGAGGTGCTGATGCGCCAGATGGCGACGCCGGCAATGCCGAACAGCCCGGCGGCGATGTAGAACGGGGCGCGCTCTCCCACCAGCCGGATCGCCAGCGTCGCCGCCGGCACCCCGAGAACCAGGGTGAGGATGACGGTGGTCATGAACAGTGAGGTGGCGCCCATGATCTGCCCGCGGCGCACCAGGGAGGGGATGCTCGCGGCCTCGGCCGGTGCGAACACCTGGCCGACGGAGCTGAAGAGGAAGGTGATGATGATGAGTGGCCAGGCCTGCTGGCCGACCACCGGCAGCACCTCGATGAGCGGGATCAGCAACACCAGTCCGCCGCGGATGACGTTGGTGGCGATCATCAGGGTGCGCTTGTCGTAGCGGTCGGCGATCACACCGGCGGGAGCGCTGAGGAAGACCGACGGCAGCGTGTAGGCGATCATCAGCACCGACTGGATCGACGCCCTCCTGCTCAGGTCGAAGACGACGATGAGCAGCGTGAACATCAGGAACTTGTCGGCCAGCTGGCTGGCCGCCTGGGCCAGCCACAGCTTGCGGAAATCCGGGCGCGCGATCACCGCTCGCAGACCGCGGCGTTCCTCGCGCAGCGGCGGCACCGCGGCGCGCGCCGCATGGAGCCGGCGTGACGCCGGTGGCGCGACCTCGTCGTCGGGGTGGAGGTCGAGGCTCGGTTCGGTCACGGCTTGGCGTCAAGGGTACGGGCGCACTGGGCGATGCGGTGCCATTCGCCGATGTCGAGCGTGCCTGGCCGGCGGGCCGGGTCGATGCCCGCGGCGGCGAGCCACGCCATGCCACGCTTCTCATCCCCGCCGGCGGCGTGGGTGATCGCGTGGCGGAGCATCTTGCGACGCATCTGGAACGCCGCCCTGGCGATGCTGAGCACCGCGGCGCGGTCGTCGGCGGCGAGAAGGGACGCGGGCCGCAATCGGACCAGGCTCGAATGCACCGCGGGGGCTGGATCGAAGCTCGCCGGTGCCACGTCGCGGAGGCGCTCCACGGTGGCGACGCTTCTCACCGCCACCGTGGCCAGGCTCCAGCCGCCGGATTCCGCGGCCAGCCGCGCCGCCACCTCGCGCTGGACGAGGAAGACCCCGCGGCGTGGTGGCGAGGCCATCTCGAAGAGGCGGGTGAGCAGCGGGGTGGTGATGCTGTAGGGAATGTTGCCGGCGGCGATCCAGCCGTCCCCAAAACCCAGCGCCTCGAGGTCGACGGTGAGCGCATCGCCGCGCACCACCTCGACGTTGGCGCGATCGCCCTGGGTTGAGCGGGTCGCCCGCACGCAGCGCTCGTCGATGTCCACGGCGACGACGCGTCGCGCACGGGAGGCCAGCTCGCCGGTCAGGGTACCGATGCCCGGACCCACCTCGAGGACGTCCTCGTCCGTCGCCGGCGCCAGCGCGCCCACGATGTCGTCGAGCACCTCGCGATCGACCAGGAAGTTCTGGCCCAGCCTGTGCTTGGCGACCAGCCCGGCACGCCGGGCCACCGCGTGCAGCGTGTCGCTGTCGGTGAGGTCGGGCGCGTGTGGCGCGGGCCGGTCGCTCACGACGCCGAAGCGGGCAGGCCGAAGAGCCGGCGCGCGGTGGCGGTGCTCTGCGCCCGGGTCACCTCCTCGCCGACGCCGCGCAGCCGGGCCACGGCCGCGGCGGTGGCGGCGACGTACCCGGGCAGGTTGGGGCGGCCGCGGTGGGGGACCGGTGCCAGGAAGGGCGAGTCGGTCTCCACCACGTAGTCGCCCTCCCCCACCGCCGCGGCCGCCGCCTGGATCGGCTCGCTCCGAGCGAAGGTGACGATGCCGGAGAAGGACACCGCGTACCCGGTGGCCACGCACTCGCGGGCGAAGGCGGCGTCCCCGCTGAAGCAGTGCATCACGCCGCGCACGTCGGCGTGCTCGCGGATCGCCGCAAGCACCTCGGTGTGCGCGTCGCGGTCGTGAACCACCACCGGCTTGCCACGAGCGCCGGCGAGGTCGAGCATCGCGTGCATCGCCCGCTGCTGCTCGTCCAGCGGCGTGTCGTGGTACCCGGGGCGGAAGAAGAGGTCGAGGCCGATCTCCCCCACGGCCACCGCCCGGGGGTGTCGCACGAGCTCGTCGAGAGCCTCGAGCTGGGCGCTGTCCGGGGCCCGCGGCTCGTGGGGATGCCAGCCCACGGTGAACCAGACGTTGTCGTGTGCCTCGGCGAGAACGCGGTTGCGGTCGGAGTCCTCGAGGTTGAGGCCGACAGTGACCATCTGCGTGACCGCGGCCGCCGCCGCGCTCTCCAGCGCCGCGTCGAGCAGTCCGCGCTCCTCGAGCAGAACCAGGTGGCAGTGCGTGTCGACCAGTGGCGTCGGGCCTGCGTCGTCGCTCATTCGGCCCCGAGGATGGCCTCGCGGTCCAAGCGCGGGAAGAGGATCTCCCCGACGGCGATCTCCGCGCCCTCGGTGAGTCGAGGCCAGGCGCGCAGCTCGGCGCTGAGATCCCCGTCGAGCGTCAGCCCCATCTCCTCGGCGACGCGCGACGCCGCCCGCGGGATGAAGGGACAGAGCAGCATGGTGGACACGCGGATCGCCTCGAGCAGCTCTGCGCACACCGTGCCCAGCCGCGCGTCGTCGGTGCGATGCAGGGTCCAGGGGGCGGTTTCCTCGATGTACTTGTTGGCCCGGCCGACCAGCTGCATCGCCGCGGCGAGGGCATCGCTGAACTGGAGCTGATCCATCGCCGCGTCGTACACGGGCAGGATCCGCGCTGCGGTGCTGCGCAGCTCGTCGTCGATCGGCTGGCGCGGTCCCTGGGCGGGGACCCGGCCCCCGAAGTAGCGCTGCACCATCTTGGTGGTGCGCGAGACCAGGTTGCCGTAGTCGTTGGCGAGGTCGGCGTTGTAGCGGTCGATGAAGTTGCTCATGGAGAAGTCGCCGTCGCGATCGAAGGGCACCTCGCTGAGCAGCACCCAGCGCACCGCGTCGCTGCCGAAGCGCTCGACCAGCTGGACGGGCTCGACGAAGATCCCGCGACTCTTGCTCATCTTCTCCCCGTTGAGGGTGACGAAGCCGTGGGCGTGGACCTTGAGCGGCACTGCCAGCCCCGCCGCCATCAGCATGGCCGGCCACACCACGGCGTGGAAGCGCGTGATGTCCTTGCCGATGACGTGCACGTCGGCCGGCCAGAAGCGCGAGAACTCCTCGTCATCGTCGGGGTAGCCAACACCGGTCATGTACGCCGGCAGCGCGTCGAACCACACCCAGATGACCTGCGATTCGTCCCCCGGGACCTGGATGCCCCACTGCGAGAAACCGCGCGAGATGCTGATATCGGTCAGGCCGCCGCGGATCACATTGAGCATCTCGTTGCGGCGCGACTCCGGCACCACAAACTGCGGATGCTTGTCGTAGAGCTCGAGCAGCGGCGTCTCGAAGGCGCTCAGCCGGAAGAACCAGTTCTGCTCTTCCACCCATTCCACCGGGCTGCCGTGCACCGGGCACATCCCGGCCTTGATCTCCTTCTCGGTGTAGTACTGCTCGCACGATGGACAGAACCAGGCGCGGTACCAATCCTTGTAGATGTGACCGCTCTGCGCGACCGCTCGCCAGAGCGTCTACGAGGTGCGTCGGTTGGCGTCGCCGCTGGTGCGCACGAACTGGGTGGGCTCGATGTCGAAGGCACGCATCATGGCTCTGAAGGACTCGACCTGGCGGGCGCTGAAGTCCTCCGGGGTCATGCCCGCGGCGCGCGCGGCGCGCTCCACCGATTGGCTGTGCTCGTCGCTGCCCACCGTGAAGCGCACGTCGTCGCCGCGCAACCGCCGGTGACGGGTGAGCACGTCGCAGCCGATCTTCTCGTAGGCGTGGCCGAGGTGGGGGTCGCCATTGACGTAGTCGATCGCCGCGGTGACGTAGAAGGTGTGCGCCGGTCGAGTCACGTCAGCTGGCTCCGATGAGGACGGTGCACTCGCCCCGCGGCGGGTGGGCGGCGAACGCCTCCGCCAGCGCCGCGGCCGTGCCCGTGTGGAAGGTCTCATGGACTTTAGTCAATTCCCTGGCGACGACCACCGGGCGCTCGCCGCAGCTGGGAGCGATCAGCGCCAGCGTCCTGGCCAGGCGCAGCGGCGACTCGTAGAAGGCCACCGTGCACTCGAGCGACAACCCGGCCTCCACCGCGCGGCGCAGCTTGCCGGGGCTGCGCGGCAGAAACCCCAGGAAATACAGGCGGTCGCCCCCCAACCCGCTGCCCGCGACCGCCGCGGTCAGCGCCGATGCCCCCGGGATGGGCACGACCGCGACCCCGGCGGCACGCGCTGCGGTGACCAGCGCTGCGCCTGGGTCGCTCACCACCGGCGTGCCCGCGTCGCTGCAGAGCGCCAGTGTCTCACCGGCAGCCAGGCGGTCGACCAGCCGGGGCACGCGGCGTCGTTCGTCGTGAGCCGGCAGCGCCAGCAACGGACGCGCGATGCCGTGGGCCGTGAGCAGCTGGCGGGTGCGCCTGGTGTCCTCGGCGACCACCGCGTCGCAGTCGCGCAGCACCCGGAGCGCGCGCAGCGTGATGTCCTCGAGGTTGCCGATCGGCGTGGCGACGACGTACAGCCGCCCCGCCCCGGGTTCGGTCAACTACCCCAGTCCCGGGGGTAGCGGAAGTCGCGGTCGATGGTGCGCGCCGAGAGCTTGGCGATGATCGGCGGACGCCGCTTGTACTGGCTGCCGCGCACCCGGCGGCCGATGTCCTCGATGAAGTCATCGTCGAAACCGAGCGCGCGCAGCTCGGGACGGGTACGCCGTTCGTCGACCATGTAATAGAGCAGCGAATCGACGAGCGGGTAGCCGAAGCCGAGCTCCTGCTCGTCGGACTGACCCTCCCAGAGATCGGCGCTGGGCGGCTTGTCGATGACCGCGGCAGGGAGACCCACGGCGCGCGCGAGTGCGAACACCTGCGTCTTGTAGAGGTCGCCGAGCGGGTTGAGCGCGCTCGCCATGTCACCGAACACGGTCCCGTACCCGAGCAGGAGCTCGGTCTTGTTGCTGGTGCCGATGACCAGCGCGTGGTGCGCCCACGACATGTCGTAGAGGATGGTCATCCGCTCGCGAGCCATCTTGTTGCCGCGACGGCCACGGTCGGCGTCGGCAAAACGGTCGAAGTAGGCGTCGATCTGTGGCGAGATGTCGGCAACGGTCGGGGTCAGGCCCAGCTGTGCGCTCACCGCCCGGGCGTCGGCCTCCGATGCGGACGACGAGGTGCGGTAGGGCATCAACACCGGAAGCACGTTCTCGGGGCCGAGGGCCTGGCAGGCGATCGCCGCGCTCAGCGCGGAGTCGACGCCACCGGAGAGCCCCACGACGACGCGCTCGAAGCCGACCTTGCGCACCTCGTTGCGGACGAACGCGACGAGCAGGTCGCGGACGACCGCGCTGTCAATCGAGAGCGCGTCGGTTGCGGAGTCGCTCGGTCTCGGCGTCGTTGATGTCATGTCGTTCATCCCTGAGCAGCGGGTTGGCGATGCGCGCCCGCCGGATGGTGGCGAGGTCGATGCGATGGGTGACCAGGCACTCGTCGGCGCCGGCCGGATCGTCGAGCAGGCGGCCGTCGGGGCCGACCACGCGCGAGCCGCCCCAGAAGTTGATGCCGTCCTCGAAGCCCACCCGGTTGCAGTACAGCAGGTAGGACGTGAACAGCTGCGCGTAGGTGCGCGTCATCGAGTCGTAGCTGCCGGCGGTGCCGAGCGCGTGGCCGCGCACCACGCCGCGTCCGGGCGAGGCCGACGGGCAGATGAAGAGCTCGACACCCTGGCGGGCCAGCAGCCCCACGGCAGTCGGGTGCCACATGTCCTCGCAGACCAGCACCCCCGCCTGCCAGGGCCGTGGGGGCTGCGCTGCCCCCAGCGGGGCGGTGAAGCTGCGGATGCGGTCGCCCTGGGCGAGGTACCGGGCCTCGTCGAAGAGCCCGTAGGTGGGCAGGTACACCTTGCGATGGACGTGGTGGATGCGCCCGCCGCTGAAGTAGAGCGCGGCGTTGTAGAAGCGGGCGTCGTCGCTCTCCAGGACGCAGCCCGCGACCACGTCGACGGACGCGGACGCCGCGGCCAGCCGGCGCAGCTCCGCCGACTGCTCGCGCAGCGCCACCTCCGGGACCAGGTCCTTGAGGAAATAGCCGGTCAACGACAGCTCGGGGAACACCACCAGGGCGGCGCCCGCCGCGGCAGCCTCGTCGATCAGCTCGAGGTGACGTTCCAGGTTGGCGCCCACGTCGCCCAGCCGGGGCGCGATCTGCGCGAGCGTCACCACCACGTCGGTGGGGTCGGCCCCCGGCCTGACAGTGGTGGGCTGGGGGGCGGGCACGGGCGGCGACGCGACGGAGGCGGCCGGCCGCGCGTCGGTCACAGTCATGCGGGCTCCTCGTTCATATGGTGATCCTGCGCCGATTGTCGACCCCAGGCGCTCATCGGTGTCACCTCGGGAACCCGGCGGTGGATCACGAAATCGGCGACCGCCTCGCCGACGTCCGCGACGGGGAGAGTGGCCACCGCCGCCGGGGGCAGCGCCCGCAGGAACCTCTCCCCGTAGTCGCGGCTGCGCAGCCGCTCGTCGCAGAGGACCACCGCCCCGCGGTCGCTGCCGCGGCGGATCAGCCGGCCGAAAGCCTGGCGCAGCCGCAGCACCGCCTGGGGCAGGACGTATTGGCCGAAGGGGTCGGCGAGGGTCTCGGTGCGGGCGTGCACCAGCGGGTCGGAGGGCACGGCGAAGGGGAGCTTGGCCACGACCACGCAGCGGAGGGCGTCGCCGGGCACGTCGATGCCCTCCCAGAAGCTGCTGGTGCCGAGCAGCACGGTCCGCTGGTTGGCCAGGAAGCTGGCCAGGATCTGCCGCCGGGTGCCGTCGAGACCCTGGCCGAGCAGGGCGATGCCGCTCGCCTCCATGCGATGGCCCAGCAGGGCGTGGACGCGGCGCAGCGGGCCGTACCCGGTGAAGAGCGCCAGCGTGCTGCCGCCGAGCCGGTCGGCGGTGTCGCCGATCAGCGTGGCCATCGCGGCGTCGTACTCGGAGGCGCCGTAGGGCGGCACATCCGACGGCAGGACGCAGAGCGCCTGCTCGAAGAAGTCGTAGGGAGAGTCGAGGAGCAGCTCGTCCGCCCCGTCCAGGCCGAGCCGCGCTCGGGTGAACCCGAAGTCGCCGGCCACGGCCAGCGTCGCCGACGTGGCCACCACCGTGTCGGCACGGCTGAAGACGGATTCGCGCAGCGGGTCGGCGACGCTCACCGGCGCCTCGTGCAGCTCGCCCTGCTCGGCGCGGAGGGCCAGCCAGGCCACGTGGTGGTCGCGGGGTCGGAGCAGGACCCTATCCACCGCGATGGCGAGCTCGTCGAGCGCGGCGGCGGCGAGCAGCCGCTCCTGGTCGGCGCGCTCGGGTTGCGGCAGCAGGTCGACCTGGAGGGAGGATGCGTGCTCGACCTCGCGCAGCCTGGTGGCCGCGGCGTGCCAGGCGTCGACGGCGTGCTGGGCCGAGCGCCGCAGCACCGCATGGCCGTGGCCCTGGCGGACCTCCTCGCTGAGCCCGACGGTGGCGTTGCCGGTGTGGTCGGCTCCGAGCACCTCGCCGATCCGCCCCTTGACGTCACCGAAGAGACGAACCGTCGCCTCGCGCGCCGCGGCCAGGCCGGCGCCCAGCTCGCCCTCGGCGGCGCCGAGGCGGTCGACCACCAGGAGCACGTCGCCGGCGCGCAGGTTGACCCCGAGCTGGTCGGTGGCGGCCTCCTCGAGGTGATGCGCCTCGTCGACGACGAGCACCTCATGCTCGCCGAGCGCCTGGCCGCCGCCGGCCGCGTCGGCGAGCAGCAGGGCGTGGTTGGTGATCACGATCGAGGCCGACTCGGCGGTGCGTCGCGCGGCCACCATGAAGCAGCGGTTGTCCTGCCAGTTGGCGCAGGCGGAGCCCAGGCAGTCGCCGCCGTCGGACTCGACGTTCCGCCAGAGCGCCTCGTCGACGCCGCTGAGGTGGAGCTCGCCGCGGTCGCCGTCCTCCGTCTCGGCCAGCCAGGCGAGCAACTTCAGCTTGAACCGGATCCGATCAAGGTCGGGGCCGTGCGCCCCGGCGTCGGGCGAGCGCAGGAAGCGGTGCCAGCGGCGCAGGCTGAGCTGGTGGTTGCGGCCCTTGAGCAGGGCCGCCGGCACCGGGACGCCGACGATGCGCTCGACCATGGGCAAGTCGCGGTCCATGAGCTGCTCCTGGAGGGTGATGGTGCGGGTGGCCACCACGGCGCGGCGGCCGTTGCGGCTGTTGAGCGCCAGGGGCACCAGGTACGCCAGCGATTTGCCAACCCCCGTCCCCGCCTCCACGATCAGGCGGCGGCGGCGCTGCACCGCCTGGGCGACGGCGCGGGTCATCTCCAGCTGCGTCTCGCGCAGCTCATAGCCGCTGTCAGCGGCGGCCATCTGCCCGGCAGGGCCGAGCAGGGCGATCGCGGTGGCGACGATGTCGGCGGGCGGTGGCCCTGTCGCCGGGGGTGGCGGCGGCGCCCCCCGCTGGGCCCCGGCCCACGAGCGCCGCTCCGGGTCACCGTCTCCCCGAACCACGTCGGTGAAGAAGCGGCCGAGCTCGGCGCCCGCCGCCGCGGCGACCCGGCGCATCTGGGCGAGGACCGCGCCCGGCAGCGCCTCGGCGGCGGCGCGGAGGTGGGCGAACAGCAGGTGCGTGGCCGAGGCGTCGCTGAGGGCGCGGTGGGGCCGGGCGTGCTCGATGTTGAGCGCGGCGCTGAGCAGGGGCAGGCTGTGGGACGCCGCCACCGGCAGCAGGATGCGCGCCAGCTCGAGCGTGTCGAGCACCTGCCGGCGCGCGAACGCGTCGGGGGCGAGCCCGGCGCAGAAGGTGATGTCGAAGCCGGCCCCGTGCGCGACCAACTCCGCGCCGTCGCAGAAGTCGGCCAGCTGCGCCACCCCCTCGACGGGTGCCGGGGCGCCCCGGATGTCGGCGGCGTCAAGTCCCACCAGGCGCTGCACCGCCAGCGGGATGGGCACCCCGGGGTCGACGATGACCTCCATCTCGCCGAGCCGGCGCATCTCCGAGTCGAACCGCACCGCGCCGATCTCGAGCACCCGGTCGCTCCGTGGCGACAGCCCGGTGGTCTCGAGGTCGAAGGCGACGAACTCGCGTGGTGCAGACACCGCCCGATTGTAGGGAGCGTCCGAACTCTGTCCGAGGACGCGGCCTACGCCGCCGGCGGTGCCGCGGCGCTGTCAGCCGCCCTGTACTCCGGCGGGAGCATCTCCGAGATGGCGTGCATGATCGCCGCCGCCACCGCGTGGTGGTCCGCGCGCGACCCTGTGGCGACCGGGGGGAGGACCACCGGGGCGCCGTAGCTGAGGTGGACATCGCGACGGTGGATGCGGCTGCTGCCGCGGGGAAGCACCTTCTCGGTGCCCCAGATCGCGGCCGGGATGACGGGGACGCCGCCGTGCCTGGCGATGAAACCGACCCCCGGCTGGGGCTCGCGGAGGCGCCCGTCTGGCGACCGTGACCCCTCGGGGTACACGACCACGACGTGGCCGTCACGCAGAAGCCCGAGCGTGTAGCGGAGCGCGGTCCGGTCAGCGCTGCCACGAACCACCGGGTAGGCGTTGAAGGCATGGAACAACCAGCGCCAGCGCCGGCTGGCGAAGTGCTCGCTCTTGGCCATGTAGTGCACGTCCAGGCGGGGGATGAGCGCCCCGGTCAGCGGCGGATCGGCGGCGCTGATGTGGTTACCGACCACCAGCACGCCCCCGCTGCGAGGCACGTTGTCGAGCCCCGTAAGGTGCAGCCGCGGCCCCAGGATGGTGGCCGCGAGGAGCCGCATGATGGTGCGCAGCAACGCATATCTCATGGCGCGCTCACCGCGTGCAGCCCCGACGCAGCGCACACCGAGAGGGCGAACGCAATCATCTCGTCCCTGTCCATCGTCGACGTGTCGATGACGTGAGCGTCGGCGGCACGACGCAGCGGCGACACGGTGCGCTGCGTGTCCGATCGATCACGGTCGCCGACCTCGGCGCGCAGCGTGTCGCCGTCGGCACGCGCACCGCGCGCGCGCAACTGGGCGGAGCGGCGCTGCTCGCGCACCGACTGGGGGGCGTCGAGATAGAACTTCACCACCGCCTGCGGGAAGACCACGGTGCCGCAGTCACGCCCCACAGCCACTGCGCCGTCGGAGGCGGGCCGGCGCTGCAGCTCGAGCACCGCCGCGCGTACCTCCGGCTCTCCCGCGACCGCGGCGAGCATCGCGGCGTGGTGCGGGTCGCGCAGCAGCGCGCCGGCGGGAACGCCGTCGACCAGCACGGTGTCCCCGGCGGACCGCGGGTCGGGGTCCACGACCACGGAGGTGGAGCGGGCCAGCGCGCCCAGCGCGGCCCGGTCGCTGTCGTGCAGCCCGGCGCGCACAGCGGCGACCATGACCCCGCGGTAGAAGAGGCCGGTGTCGATCAGTGGCAGGCCGAGGTCGATGGCCAGGGCCCGTCCCAGCGTGGACTTACCGCTCCCCGCGGGACCGTCGACGGTGACGATTCGCCGGTTGTTCACGAGCTTCCATCGCCGGCGGCGCGGCGCAGGGACACGACCTCCTCTGCGTCCAGCGCGCGACTCTCTCCCTCGGCCAGCTCGCCGAGCTCGATCGGCCCCACGGCGACGCGGCAGAGGTCGAGGACACCGTTGCCGACCGCCGCGAACAGCCGCCGCACCACGCGCTTGCGCCCCTCCGCCATGACCACGTCCACGACGGTGCTGCCGGGCAGGCCGCGCACGTCGATGGCCGCGGCAGGACCGTCGTCGAGCACCACGCCCGCGATCATGGCGCGGACCTGGGCGTCGGTCAGCGCCGCGGTCGGGGTCACCCGGTAGGTCTTGCGCAGGCCGTGGCGGGGATGGGCCACGCGATGCGCCAGGTCACCGTCGCTGGTCAGAAGCAGCAGCCCGCGGCTGTCCGCGTCGAGCCGGCCCACCGGGACCAGGCCGGCGACGACGGGCACGAGGTCGCGCACCGTCGGCCGTCCCTGCGGATCGTGCAACGTGGTGATCACCCCGGCCGGCTTGTTGAGCGCCAGCGTCACCGGGTGTGGGCGCGCCGCCGGGATGCGCCGGCCGTCGACGGTGACGGCGTCGGCGTCGACGTTCACCCGCGTCCCGACCCCCGCCGTGGCGCCGTTGACGCGCACGCGACCGCCGGCGATGAGCTCGTCGGCGGCGCGGCGCGAGGCCACCCCGCGGCGGGCGAGGAACCGGTTGAGTCGCTCGCCGCCGTTGCTGGCGGCGCCGGTCACGGCGCGGCGCCTGTGCCGGGCGCGGCGCCGACCGCGAACGTGGCGATCTCCGGAGCGTCCCCGAGGGGCGGAAGGTCGTCGATGCGCTCCAGCCCGACGATCTGCAGGAAGCGCAGCGTGGTCCCGAACAGACGGGGTCGCCCCGGCGTCTCCTGGCGGTCCACCTCGACGATCAGGCCCCGCCTCTCCAGGTTGTCGAGCACCGCCTCGCAGTTGACCCCCCGGATCGCCTCGATGCCGGCGCGGGTCAGCGGCTGGCGGTAGGCGACGATGGCCAGCGTCTCCAGCGCCGCCCGGCTCAGCCTGGTGGGCCGCTCCGGCTGGAGGGCGCGCTGCACCGCCCAGGCCGTCTCGGGCCGGGTGACCAGCTGGACCTGGTTGTCGTGGCGCTGCAGCATCAGCCCGCGTCCCCGCAGCTGCGCGGCCAGGGCCTCGGCGGCGGCGGCCACCGCGGCCGGCGTGCGCCCCACGATGGCGGCCACCTCGGCGAGCGTGACGGCGCGGTTGAGCGAGAAGCACACCGCCTCGACGGCGACGGCGAGGTCCTCCGGCTCAGCCCCGGCCACGGCCTCGGGGACGACAGCCCGGCCGAACACGTCCAACGCCAGGTCGAAGGTCTCCTCCTCGTCGGTCAGGCCGGGTTCGATCTCATCCACCGGCGCGCACCGTGATCGGGCCGAAGGGCTCCTCCTGGTCGACGGTCGCCTCGCCGAGGCGGAGCAGCTCGAGCAGGGCGAGGAAGCATGCCACGGCCTCGAGCCGCGTGGTGACCGCGGCAAACACCTCGTCGAAGGCGAGCGGGCCGCTGCCGAGGCGGTCGCGGAGCCCGGCCATCTTCTCGGCCACCGAGAAGATCACCGCGCCCACCGGCAGTGGCTCGGCCTCGCTGAGGCGCAGGAGCACCTCGCGGAAGGCCGCGGCAAGCCTCTCCGGGGGGATGCGCAGGCGCTCCACGGGGATGACCTCCGGAGCCACCAGGCCCAGGAAGCTGCGGGTCCCCTCCTCGGCAGCCTCGGCAAGCAGCGCCTCGGCGGCGGCCTTGAACAGCCGGTACTCGCTGAGCCGGCGCCCGGCGTCGTCGGCCACCTCCTCGTCGTCCGGAACTGCCTCGCCGGCCTGGCTGGGGTTCAGCCTCGCCGCCTTGAGCGCCACCAACCGCGCCGCCAGCGAGAGGAAATCGGCCACCTCGCGGAGGTCGACCTGCTCGCCCGCGGCCTCCATCCGCCGGCGATACTGCCCGGTGATCTCGGCCAGGGCGATGCCGTCGAGCTCCACCTCACCGCGCTGGGCGCGGACCACCAGCTGTTCGAGGCTGCCACTGAACCCGTCGACCTCCACGTGGAAGCGGGCGGCGGCGTCGGCAGCGGACGCGTCCGGGTTGCCGGCGGGTGTGGTCACGCGTTCGTCTGCCATCTCGCCAGCATGGTAGGGATCAGACGCCCGTCGGTCGCAACCCCGGCTCCCATCAGCCGGTCCGGGCGCGCCGGCGGCGCGACGGCACCGATGCGGGCCGCGACGCGATGGTTTCGACCGCCTCGCCACGCAGCTCCAGCGCCCGCGCCAGCGCGGCGTCGGTGACCCGCCCGGACATCAGCCGTGCGATCTCGGCGAGGCGGTCATCCCCCTCGACGGGCTCCAACTCCGCCAGGGTGCCGGCCGCTGTGTCGCGCTTGCGCACCAGCAGGTGTCCGCTGGCCCGCGACGCGATCTCCGCGCGGTGGGTGACGGCGATCACCTGGCGCTGCGAGCCGGTGGCGGCCAGGAGGTCACCGACCCGCGCCGCGGTCTCACCGCCGATCCCGGTGTCGACCTCGTCGAGGACGAGCAGCGGCGACCCGGCCTCGGTGACGCAGGCCGCGATGGCCAGCACCAGGCGGGACAGCTCGCCCCCGGACGGGCCCTCATCGAGGGGCGCGGGGAGCGCATCCCGGTTGGTGGCGAGGCGGAATTCCACCTCGTCGATGCCGGCAGGGCCACAGTGGACAACTGCGCCACCGGCGTCGACGCCGTCCACGTCGGCGCGGCGCTCGAGAACCACGACCAGCCTGGCGTGGGGCAGCTCGAGGAGGTGAAGCGCAGCGTCCACGTCGCTCTCCAGGCGCCGGGCGGCCTGCTGGCGGCGCTCGGACAGGCGCAGCGCCAGCTCGCCGGCCCGCGCCCTGGCGGCGGTGGCGGCCGCCTCGGCGGCGGCCACGCGGCTGCCGCCGTCCGCACCGGCGCCGAGCAGCTCCTGGGCCGCGGCCAGGGCCTCGAGGCCGTGCTCGATCGAGCCGTGGCGACGGCGCACCCTGGCGAGCACGTCGAGCCGCTCCTCCACCTGGGCGAGCCGATCCTCGTCGAGGTGGACCGCGTCGCTGTGACGGCGCGCCGCGGCGCCGAGGTCGCGAAGTTGCTCGATGAGCTGGTTCGCATCTGCGGTGAGGGCGTCCAGCTCGGGGTCGACGCCGTTGAGCGCCGTGGCCGCGTTGACGGCGAGCGCCAGCTGGTCGGCGCTCCCCGGGCTCTCGTCGTCTCCGGTTGCCGCGCGGCGGAGATCGTCCGATGCGGCTGCCAGGGCGGCGGCGTTGCGCAGGCGCAGCCGTTCGCCGGCCAGCTGCTCGTCCTCACCGGCGGCGAGGCCGAGCGGACCGAGGTCGGCCACCACCTGGGCTGCCGCCTCGAGCTCGGCGGCACCCGCGGCCTGGCGCCGGCGCAGCTCGGCCAGCGCGGAGACGGCACCGCGCCAATCGCTGACCGCCTGGCGCACCCCGTCGCGGAGCTCTGCGGAGCCGGCCGCGATGTCGAGAATTTCGCGCTGCCGCGCGGGCTGGAGGAGACGGCGGCTGGCGCCCTGGAGGGTGACCTCGGCGAGGGCCTCCCCCACCTCGCGCAGCACCGTCTGCGAGACCAGCGCGCCGTTGATGCGGCACGAGCCCCGCCCGGCGCGGCTGACCTCGCGGGTGAGCGTGGTCAGCTCATCGGCGGGGATGCCGACGGCGGCGAGGCGCTCGCGCACCTGCGGCGGAGCGTCATCGAACACGGCGCTGACGCGGGCGACGTCGCTGCCGGCGCGCACGGGGTCGCCGTCGACGCGTTCCCCCAGGGCGAGGCGGAGCGCGCTGATGCACACCGACTTGCCCGAGCCGGTCTCGCCGGTGAGGGCTGTGAAGCCGGGCGACAGCGGCGCCAGCGCGTCGGCGAACACGGCCAGGTCGTGGATGCGGATCTCGACCAGGCTCACGACCGCGCCTCGATGACGGCGGGGCCCTCCTGCGCATCGTCGACCGGGCCGAGCAGGTTGGGGCGCTCCAGCTCCTTGAGCGGAAGACCGAATCGCACCTTCTCCCGGAGTCGCTTGAGGAACGACGGGGACTCGTCGAATCGCACGAAGGCCAGCTCCGGCCCCGGACGCACGACGATCTCAGCGCCATCACGCAGGCGGGTCTCGCCGACGCCGTCGGCGGCGACGTTGACCCGGCCACGCTCGACGGTGATGCGCAGCGTGACCATCTCCGGAAGCACGATGGCGCGGCTGATCACCGCGTGCGGTGCCAGGGGCACCACCACGATGGCGCGGACTCGCGGGTCGATGGGCGGGCCGCCGGCGCTGAGCGCGTAGGCCGTCGATCCCGTGGCGGTGGCCACGACCAGGCCGTCGGCGTCGAACTCGCCGAGCAGCTCGGCGTCCTGCTCCACTCGGATACGAGCCAGCGACACGCCGCCGGAGTTGACGGCCACCTCGTTCAGCGCCAGGGACTGCAGGGGCGGCGTGGCGGCGTCGCCGGGGACGATCATCTCCAGCATCGACCGCGCCTGGGTGTGGAAGTGGCCGGCGGCGTACTCCTCGAGAGCTGTGGGCAGGTCGGTGACCTCGACGTCGGTGAGGAAGCCGAGACGGCCGCGATTCACACCCATGACCGGGATGCCGTGGGGCGCGGCCAGGCGTGCCCCGTAGAGGAAGGTCCCGTCGCCGCCGATGGTGACCAGCAGGTCGGTGTCGGCGGCGTGCGCCGCCACGGTCGTCTCCGGGTGCCGCACCTCCACCCACGTGTCGTAGCCGAGCTCGCGGGCTCGGACGACCGCCCCCTCGGCGGCGTGCTGCTCGCCGGGGTGAAGCAGGAACCCGACCTGTCGTGTGGTCATCGGCGGTCGGCGAGGCGGAGGTGGACGAGCCACTCCTGGTTGCCCTTGGCACCGCGCACCCCAGCAGCCACCGGCTCGTCGAGCGCGGTGGCCACCCCTGCCTCCTCCGCCCATGCGCCGAACTCGGCCAGCGCGCTGGCCGTCTCCGCCGGCTCGCGCACCACCCCGCCGCGGCCGACCGCCTCGCGCGCCACCTCGAATTGCGGCTTGAAGAGCGCCACCACCTCCGCGCCTGGTGCCAGCCGGGCCAAGCCGGGCAGGACCGCCCGCAGGGAGATGAAGGCGAGGTCGAGCGTGATCAGCGACGGCAGAGGGCCGTCGAGGCGGTCGAGCGTCCGCACGTTGGTGCGGTCCAGCACCCGGACGCGCGGGTCGGCGGCGAGCCGGGGATGCAGCTGCCCGTGGCCGACGTCGACGGCGTAGACCAGCGCAGCGCCGCGGTGGATGAGCACGTCGGTGAAGCCGCCGGTGCTGGCGCCCGCGTCCAGGCAGATGCGACCGCCGCAGTCGACGCGCCAGCCCTGTAGGGCAGCGTCGAGCTTGAGCCCGCCACGTCCGACCCAGGGATGGGTGCGATCGGTGAGCCGGATGGCGGCCTCGGCGCCCACCGCCGCGGCGGCGCTGGTGGCCCGCACCCCGTCCACCTCGACAAGGCCGGCGGCAACCAGGGCGCGGGCGCGCTCGGGGCTGCCGGCCAGCCCGCGCTCCACCAGGATGAGGTCGAGGCGGCAACGCTGCAGCGTGGTCACCCGGTCATCCTACACAGATCAGCGTATCTGCGCTAAAAAGGGATCTCATCGGGGTCGACGGCTGCGCCCCGGGGCGTCGTGGCCGGGGCAGGCTCGTCCCCGAACAGGCGCTGCTCGGCGCTGCGGGCGCGCGGCACGGCTGGCTTCGCCGGGGCCTCGGAGCGCTGCGCGGGCGGCTGGAAGGGCCGCTCCACCTCACCGGCGGGGCCGACCACCAGCTGAGTGATCTTCTGTTCGGTGCGGTCGAGCAGCTCCGCGCAGTGCCGGGTGAGGGCTGCGCCGCGCTCGTAGGCGGTGATCGCGGCCTCGAGGTCGACGTCGCCCCTCTCCAGGCGGGCGATGATCTCGTCGAGCTCGCTCAGCGCCGCCTCGTAGCTCAGCGTGGTCAGGTCGTCAGCCATCGCGCTCCTCGTTCGCCGGGCCAAGCACCTCGCTGCGCAGCCGCCCGGTCGCCAGCCGCGTCTGCAGGATCGCACCCTCGCGCACCCCTGTGGCGGACCTCAGCACCTGCCCGGTGGCCTCGTCGACCGTGATCGAATAGCCACGCTCGATGACTCGCAGTGGGGAGAGCGCCTCCAGCCGTCCCCCGGCCGCGTCGAGCCGCCGCCGCCGGGCCTGGACGACCCCGCCGACGCCGGCGGCGAGACGGGCGCGGCGTCCCGCGAGGCGCTCGCGATGCAGCGGAACGGACTGCAGGGGGGAATGCAGCGCCAGGCTGCTGCGCCGCCGCTCCAGGGTGCGATGACGCACCGCCACCCCCGCCAGGAGCGCGCTGCGCAACCGCCCCTCCCGGACGTGCACGTCCTGGCGCATCCTGGCAACGCGCAGCACCGGCGACAGCCTGCCCAGCCGGTCCGCCTGCCGCCGCGCCCGCTGGCGTTTGTGCAGGAGCTCGGCGCGAAGCGCCTCGCGCAGGCGGCGCTCGAGGCCGTCGAGTTCTCCGCGAAGCTGGCCACAACTCGGCACCACCGTCTCCGCCGCCGCCGACGGCGTGGCCGCGCGATGGTCGGCGACCAGGTCGGCGATGGTGATGTCGGTCTCGTGCCCGATCCCGGTCACCACCGGCACCGGGCAGGTGCGAATGGCGCGAGCCACCGACTCCTCGTTGAATGCCATGAGGTCCTCCAGGGATCCACCGCCGCGCACCAGCAGCACGACCTCGACCCCGCGCGCCCGGCCGGCGCGACGCAGGGCGGCGACGATGGTGTCGGCCGCTCCCTCGCCCTGCACGGTGGCGGGCGAGAACACCAGGTCGACGCAGGGCGCTCGGCGTCCCATCACCGTGACCACGTCGTGCAGGGCCGCCCCGGTGCGCGAGGTCACCAGCGCCACCCGCGCGGGCAGCAGTGGCAGCACGCGTTTGAGGCGCGGATCGAGCAGTCCCTCGGCGGCGAGCCTGCGCTTGCGCTGCTCCACCGCCATGGCCAGCGCGCCGACCCCGCTGGGCTCGAGGCGGTCGAGCATCAGCTGGTAGCGTCCCTGCTGCGGGTAGACCGTGACCACTCCGTGCGCCACCACCGTCATGCCGTTCTCCGGCGCGAACGGGATGCGCAGAGCGTTGGTGCGAAAGCAGACGCATCCCAGGGAGGCTGTGCCGTCCCTGAGCGTGAAGTAGAGATGGCCCGATGACGGCCGGGTCAGGTTGCTGATCTCCCCTTCCACAAGCACGTCCTCGAGCTCCGGGCGTGCCGCCAGCGCACTGCCAACGATGGTGGTCAGCTCGCTGACCGTGTACGGCGTGGCGCCGCTCACACGCGCTCCCTGGCGACCTGGCCGAGCACGCCGTTGACGTACTGGACCGCGTCGTCGCCGGCGTACGCACGCGTCAGCTCCAGCGACTCGTCGACGATCACCGCGACCGGGGTGCCGTCGCTGTCGATGAGCTCACCGGTGCCCAGGCGCAGGATGGCGCGCTCCACCTTGCCGACATCGCCGAGCGACCAGCGGCTGGCCGTGCTGAGGGCCGCGTCGATGCGCTCGCGATTCTCCAGGCAGGCGAGCACGAGCCGCCGCGCAAAGGCGAGCACGTCGGCGGTGGCGCCGACCTCGGCGCCCTGGTAGGCCAGCGATT
>DATBCJ010000252.1:0-4384 GCA_036270565.1 Candidatus Dormiibacterota bacterium
CGGGCGCAGGGGCGACGGCTACCACGAGATCGACTCGGTGGCCGTGGCCGTCGACTGGCACGACCTCGTCGGCATCGACGCGCGTCCTGCGGCGGCGACGGCGGTGCGGCTGCGGGTCAGCGACGATGGCCGGGCGGGAGCACCCCACGGGGAGGACAACCTCGCCGCCCGCGCCGCCGCCGCTCTCGCCGAGCTGGCCGGCCCGATCGACGTCGAGGTCTGGCTGGACAAGCGGATCCCCAGCCTGGCCGGGCTGGGCGGCGGGTCGGCCGACGCCGCCGCGGTGCTGCGCGGCTGCGACGGCTGGACGCGGCTCGACCGCCGCACCCTGCTGGCGGTGGCGGCGTCGCTGGGGTCCGACGTGCCCGTGGCAATGGAGGTGGGCGCCCAGCGGATGGGCGGGCGCGGCGAGCTGGTCACCCGGGTCGACGCACCGCCGCTGCACCTGGCCATCGCCGTCGCCGGGGCCAGCGACACCACCGCGGCGTACGCGGCCACCGAGGACGCGGACTTCGAGGACAGCGCGCGCGTCGACCGCGTGGTCACCTCGCTGGCGGCGGGCCGGGACCCCGACGACGGCGACCTCGGCAGCGGGCTGGAGGCGGCCGCCTGCCGCGCCAGCCCGGAGCTGGACGAACGCCTGCTGGCGCTGCGCGCCGCGGTCCCCGAGGTGCGCTGGCACCTCACCGGCAGCGGCGGCGCGGCGTTCGCGCTGGCGGCGGACGCGGCGCGCGCCGCGGAGCTGACGGCGACGGCACGGGCCGCAGGATTTTTGGCGCGCGCCTGCCGCACCGTGGCGGCCGCGCGATGAGCGTCGCCCCGGAGCCGACCATCGCGGACCTCCGCTCCGCCGCCGACCGCCTGCGTGGGGTGGCGCACGTTACGCAGGTGGTCACCTCCCGCACCATCGACGCGCTGGCGGACGCAGAGGTCATCCTCAAGTGCGAGAACCTCCAGCGCGTCGGCGCCTTCAAATTCCGCGGCGCCTACAACGCGGTCTCGCGGCTGACGCCCGAGCAGCTCCGGCGCGGCGTGGCCACCTACTCGTCGGGCAACCACGCCCAGGCGGTGGCCCTGGCCTGCCGGCTGCTGGGCACCACTGCGCTGGTGGTCATGCCCGAGGACACGCCCGCCGGCAAGCGCGCCGCCACCGAGGGATACGGAGCCGAGGTGGTCACCTACGACCGCTACCGCGATGACCGCGTGGCGCTGGGCAACCGGATCGCGGCGGAGCGAGGCCTCACCATCGTGCCCCCCTACGAGAGCGCGGACGTCATCGCCGGCCAGGGAACCGTGGCGCTGGAGCTGCTCGAGGACGGCGGACCGCTCGACGCCATGGTCGTCCCGGTGGGTGGCGGCGGGCTGCTGGCCGGCTGCTCGATCGCCGCCAAGGCGCTGCTCCCCGCCATCCGCATGATCGGCGTCGAGCCCGAGGACGCCGATGACACCAGGCGTTCGCTGGCGGCGGGCCATCGGGTCAGAATCCCCGTGTCGACAACGATCGCCGACGGCCAGGCGGCCGACATCCCCGGCGAGCTCACGTTCTCGATCAACCGGCGGCTGGCCGACGACGTCGTGCTGGTCAGCGACGACGAGATCCGCGCCGCCATGGTGCTGGTGTTCGAGCGACTCAAGCTGGTCGTCGAACCCAGCGGGGCGAGCGCCCTGGCCGCGGTGCTCTCGGGGCGGATCACCCCGGCGCCGGCGCGTATCGGCGTGGTCATCTCGGGCGGCAACATCAGCGCGCCGCGATTCGCGGAGCTGGTGGGCCGCTAGCTCGTCCGCGCCCGGGTGAGCGTGCCCGGACGGTCGCCCTACAATCCGGGATCGTGGCCGCGCAGACGCGTACCGACCCCGCGCCTGCTGCAGTGACCGCCGCCGCACCGCCGACCCCCGAGGAGTGCGCCCATCCCGCGCCGGTGACCGGCGTCATGGCCCACGAGTTCTCCACCTACGCGGGAGCGATCGGCCCGGAGGGCACACGCCGCACCTCCACCTACTACGGCCCCGTCCTCGGCGGCCTGCCGATCACGGCCTGGCACTGCGAGGTGTGCGGCCTGCTGCGTCTCACCTACGTCGACGGCCGCACCGAGGAACGGCGCCTGTACCCGGGGCCCCAGCCCGGGCTGCTCATCGAGGCGACGCCCTTCGACCCGCAGCAGGTGCACTACGGGCTGCAGCCACGCGTCTCCGGCGTGTCCGTGCCGGCCACGATGTACAGCGACCTGGTGGCTCCCTACCAGCCGGCCCCGTACGTGCCGCCCTGGCAGGGACGCGAGCTGCCCCGCTGGGACGCGCTCACCTGGTTCACCGTCGTCGGCCTCGGCTTCATCATCGTCGGCCTGCTGGCCACCGGCATCCTCGCTGTCTACGACTACCAGACGCCGGCCGCGATCGGACCGGTGATCACCATCACCGGGTACACCTTCGCGGCCATCCTGCTCGCCCAGGTGCTCGGGGCGGTGCAGCGCCACTGGTTCCCCTTCCCGCCGATCGCGCCGTCGATCGCCCAGACGCAGCGCGGCACCTCCCGCGTCGACGGGCCCACGGTGGCGGTGATCACGCTGCTCTCGCTGACCATGCTCGGGCTCTTCATCGCCGCGGTGCTGGCCGTGTACACGTACTCGACATCACCGGCCGAGGGCCCGGTGGTCATCGTCACCGTGATCTTCGCGGTGCTCGCCGTCATCGTCGGGCTCGGTTCCGCGATCTCACGGCGCTCGCGCCGGCGCTGATCCACAGCGCATGGCACTGACCCCGCCACCGGACCAGGACATCGTCGTGGTCGGAGCCACGGGCGACCTGAGCGCGCGCAAGCTGCTGCCGGCGCTGTACAACCTGAGCGCAGAGGGGTTGCTGCCGCGCCACGGCGACGTCGTCGGCGCCGCGCCGGTGGCGATGGACGGCGACGGCTTCTGCGACTTCGCGCGCGACGCGGTGCGGAAGTTCTCGCGGACCAAACCGACGCAGCGCCTGCTCCGGCAGTTCCTCGACCGCGTCCGCTTCGTACGGCTCGACCCCGCGGCCAACCTCGCCGACCTGCGCCAGGCTCTGACCCGCGAGCAGCGTCTCGTCTACCTGGCTGTGCCACCCAACGCCTTCGAGCCGCTGATCACCGCGCTCGGCAAGGTGGGGCTGGGCCCGGGCACCTCGCTGGTCATCGAGAAGCCGTTCGGCCGTGACCTCAAGAGCGCGCGACAGCTCAACCGCACCATCCATTCGGTGCTCCCCGAGAAGCGCGTGTTCCGCATCGACCACTACCTCGGCAAGGAGACGGTGCAGAACCTCCTGGTGTTCCGTTTCGGCAACTCCGTCTTCGAGCGCGTCTGGAACCGCGACGCCATCGCGCGCGTCGAGATCACCGTCGCGGAGTCGCTGGGGGTGGAACAGCGCGGCGCGTTCTACGAGCAGACCGGCGCGATCCGCGACATCGTCCAGAACCACCTCTTCCAGGTGCTGGCCATCACCGCCATGGAGCCGCCCGTGTCATTCGAGGCCGAGGCGTTGCGCAACGAGAAGGTCAAGGTGCTGCAGGCCCTGCAACCGCTCGACCCCGACATGGTGGTGCGCGGTCAGTACACCGGCGGCACCGTCGAGGGCACGCGCGTGCGCGGCTACCGGCACGAGCCCGGCGTCAACCCGCATTCGCACACCGAGACCTTCGCGGCGATGCGACTGGCCATCGACAGCTGGCGCTGGTCGGGCGTGCCCTTCTTCCTGCGCACCGGAAAGCGCATGGCCACGCGGGACACGCGCATTGTCATCGACTTCCGGGAAGTGCCACTGCACCTGTTCGTGGGCGCCGGGGTGCACTCGCTTGACTGCAACCGGCTGATCGTGCACATCCAACCCGACGAGGGCATCTCGGTGATGTTCCTCGCCAAGGTGCCGGGACCGGAGGTGCGCGTGCAGCCGGTGAGCATGAACTTCACCTATGGGGCGTCGTTCAAGACCTCGCCGCCGGAGGCGTACGAGCGGCTGCTCCACGATGCCCTGGAAGGCGACCACACGCTCTTCATCCGCGAGGACGAGGTGGAGCGCGGCTGGGCGGTGGTGCAGCCGGTGCTCGACAACCCGCCGCCGATCGTCCCCTACCGCGCCGGGACGTGGGGACCCAAGGCGGCCGAGCGGCTGGTGGAGCCGCTCGCCTGGCACAATCCGGGCTCGGACGGCGAGCCGTGAGCACGCTGGTCGGCGTCGACCTGGGCGGCACCAACATCCGCGCCGCGGTGGCGACGGGGGCGCGCACCCACGCGCGGCCTGCCCACGCCACGACCCCGGCGCACGACGGGCCCGGGGCGGTCATCGAGGCGATCGCGCGCTGCGTGGAGGAGGCCAGCGGCGGACAGCGCGTCGACGGTCTCGCCATCGGCATCCCCGGCCC
>DATBCJ010000253.1:0-3508 GCA_036270565.1 Candidatus Dormiibacterota bacterium
ACGACGGCGACGTGACCTCGCACCACCGCCTCGAGAGCAGTGCCACGACGCGTGGTGGCGAGATGGGCGGAAGGCGACCCGGGCACGGCCTGCAAGTGTCGCAGGACGTTGCCCGGGTCAGCGCCTCAGACCAGGCCCACCATCGCGGTCTGCCGATGGAAGCGGACGCGGCATCGCTGGCACTTGAACACCAGGCGAAGCCCAAGCCTCCCGATCACCCCGGCGTCACGGTCGAGGCAGTTCGGGCAGACGGCGTGCTCCTCGGCGAGATCCTCCGGTACGGCCTTGAGCGGCAGTTCAACCGGCTTGTACTTCCTCATGGGGCTGATGATAGCACTCTATGCGACAGTGTCAATATCAGATTTAACCCCGGTCCCGGGGGTGGGCCGGACGGCGTGCGCGAGACGCCGAGCATGGCGGCGGTCCCGGCAAACCTTACACTCGCCCTATAGTTCTTTGGGAGTGAAAGTGCCCGGACGCCCGGAGCCCACCGCCGACGGCGTGGCTGGACAACCGACCGTCTGGCAGCGCTTGGGCCGGCCGCTTCAGAGCCTGGTGGGGATCGCGATCGTTGCCGGGGTCGTGGCCATCTACGATGGCGCCTCGGGGCTGATCGGCCACCTCGTCAACGTCCTGATCCTCTTTCTCTTCGCGGCGATCATCGCGCTCATCCTCAACCCTGTTGTCGATCTGCTGCAGCGTGTGCCTGGATTTCGCCGCCACCGCGCCCCCGCGGTGCTGACTCTCTACCTGGTGGCCTTCGCGGCGATCGGCGGAGTCATCGCGCTGGTGATCCCGAATCTCGTCGACCAGGCGCGTCACATTCCCCAACTGGTCAGCCAACTGCAGGGCAGCCTTGCCGAGAGGGGCATCAACGTCAACCTCAACTCGCTCGTTCCCTCCGCGTCGGGACTTGCGGGAAGCGCCTTCACGGTGGTTGCTTCCGTGGCCACCACGGTCGCCGACGTGGTGCTCGTGGTGGTGATCTCCATCTACCTGCTCATCGATGGTCGGGGCCTGGTTGCGACCATGGGGAACCTGGTTCCGGAGCACCGCAGGACGTTTGATTTCGCTGTCCTCGCAACCGGGTCGACGATGGCCGCCTACGTGCGCGGTCAGTCGCTGATGTCGTTGATCATCGGCACGTACACCGCCGCCGCCCTGACCGTTCTCGGCGTCCACTACGCCATCGTGATCGGCGTCGCCGCCTTTCTCCTGGAGTTCGTGCCCATCATCGGCGCCATCGTCGCCATGGTGCTGGGCGTGGCGGTGGCGCTGCTGCAGGGTCCTCTGCTCGCGCTCCTCGCAGCTGTCACCGGGCTCCTGGGTCACGCGCTGGACGCGTACCTCGTCGGGCCGCGGATCGCAGGTCACATGACCAAGCTGCACCCACTCGTGGCCATGGCAGCCCTGCTCATCGGTGCCGAGGTTGCCGGCGTGCTCGGCGCGCTCTTCGCGGTGCCCCTGGCGGCGATCGCCAACATCTTCCTCGGCGCCTTCTACCGCTGGCGGCGAGGGAGCGCGCCCATGACGACGGCCGGCGACGGCACGGTCGACGCCGAGAGCCTGCCGCGGCTGGGCGACGAGATCGAGGCCGTCGAGAACGAGGGCGTGGTCGCCGAGCCAGTGCCTCACTGAGCCGCCTTTGACGCCGGCCATCCCCCTTTGTTAGCCTCGGGCGCGCTCAGCGTCAGGGGGGGAGTCGTCGGTGCGTCCGTGGCGTCTGCAAGAGGGGGCTCGAGATCCGCGGTAACCGGCATCGACTGATCCGCCACGCATGGGTGCTGCTCGCCGCGGTCCTGGTGCCTGTGCTGGCGCCGCACCACGCGGTGCCCGTCGCCGCAGTGCTCCCCGCACCCCACGCAACCCGCGACATCATCCTGAGCGCCATCATCGAGCGCCCCGCCACCGTCCCGCCGATCGCCGCGCGGCCGGCCCAGACAATCGTCGTCGGCGCCGGCGAGACGGTCGAGTCCCTGGCCACCGCCAATCACTCCGATGCCGCCGCCATCCGCTGGGCCAACGGGCTGGGCAGCGGTGCCCAGCCCGCCCCCGGTACGACCCTGCTGCTGCCCCCGGGGGCCGGCGCCCTGGTGGCAGTCCTCCCCAACGAGCGTCCCAGCCATTTCGCGCTCCGCCTCGGCGTCGACCCGCGCGTTCTCCTCGACTACAACGCCCTCGCCAAGGACACGGCGCGCGCAGCGGGCAGCTATCTCCAGGTGCCCCTGAGCGCCGCTCCCTCGGGTGCGCTGGTGGGCAGGTACTTCTCGCGCGCGCCGGATGGGCTCCCCGTGATCGCCGAGAGCCACGGGCCGGACACCTTCCCGTACGGGCAGTGCACCTACTACGTCGCCAGCCGCCGTGACGTGAGCTGGGGCGGCAACGCCTGGGCCTGGTTCGAGAACGCCAACGGCATTCGTCCCGAGGGGCACGTGCCGGTGACCGGGTCGATCGTGGTCTTCCACAACGGCTGGTTCGGCCACGTGGCCTACGTCGACAGCGTCGCCCCGGACGGCAGCTTCGACGTCGCCGAGATGAACTTCTGGGCCAACGGAGGAGGCTGGGGGCGGGTCGACCACCGGACCATCGCCGCCCATGACTGGTCGATTACCGGCTTTATCTACTAGCCAGGAAGGACGGCCGGAAGGGGACCGACCAGTCGGCGACCGGCTCGGTCAGGCTTCGCGACCGTTTGCGTCGCTGCGAACTCGCCACCGGCGAGTTCTCCGCTCCTTCGGCCGCTGCAGAATCTACCGGTCGCCGACTGGTCGATCCCCTTCCGGTTCCTATGGCGGGCGAGCGCGATCACGGGTCGATGGCGATTCTTGCTGGTTGCGACTTCTGGCGTTAGGAGCACGACGGCTCTGTGCGATTGTTCGTTCTTACGGGCGCAGATGGTTTGTCAGGATGCGTTCTACTGTCTCTGGGTGGTCTGGGGTGATCGTTGGCCGCACACGGCGGCCGACGTCGACCACGAGAGCCAGGGTCTGGCGCGGCCGGTTCGGATCGAGGTTCCACCAGTGCATGAAGTCACCCGATCCCCAGATCCGCCACCTTCGCACCGCGCTCGCGCCGGTGAGCGGGAGCTCACTGACGCCCTTGATCGAGGCGTAGGCAATCCGTTTTGATCCCCATGGGTAGTACCGCCTGATGACCAGGCCGTCCTTGTCGCAGGCGACCTCGCCATCGTCGTAGGTCAGGTCCGTCGTGCTCTCAGTCATCGGTGCTCACCTCGCTGGCCGTTATCATGCATGATAACGTTACCAAAAGCGAGAAAGGAGGGATGGAGCCAACGCGATGACCAGCGCTGACCTGCTGCTCCACCCCATCCGCCTGCGGATCGTCCAGGCGTTCCTCGGAGATCGCGCCCTGACCACGACCGGGCTACGGTCCGAGCTTCCCGACGTGCCGCCGGCCAGCCTCTATCGCCAGGTCGCCCGCCTCGTCGACGCCGGTGTGCTCGCGGTCGTGGCGGAGCGTCGCGTCCGAGGCGCTGTGGAACGCACCT
>DATBCJ010000254.1:0-2024 GCA_036270565.1 Candidatus Dormiibacterota bacterium
CGACGCACATCGTCTCCAGACCGATGCGCTTGTCGAGGGTGCGCAGGCCGTTGAGCAGGGTGCAGGTGATCCGCGCCCCGGTCATGCCGAAGGGATGGCCGAGCGCGATCGAGCCGCCGAACGGATTGAGACGGTCGTCGAAGGGATCGATGCCGATGCCGCGCGCCGAGGGGATGCACTGGGCCGCGAAGGCCTCGTTGATCTCGACGACGTCCACGTCGTCGATGCCCATGCCCGCGCGGCCCAGCGCCTGCTTGCTGGCCTCGATCGGCCCCAGCCCCATGAACTCGGGGTTGAGCGAGCTCAACCCGGTGCTGACGATCCGGGCCAGCGGGGTGATCCCGAGTGACTTCGCCTTGGTGTCACTCATGACCACAACTGCAGCGGCGCCGTCGTTGAGCGGACAGGAGTTGCCGGCGGTGACGCTGCCGTCCTCGCGGAACACCGGCGCCAGCGCAGCCAGCTTCTCGAGGCTGGTCTCGCGTCGCGGACCGTCGTCCCTGGTCATCTCCGCGGCGCCGTCGGGCAGCTCGACGGGGATGATCTCGCGCGCGAAGAATCCGTTGTCCTGTGCGGCGACGGCACGCTGCTGGCTGCGCAGCGCGAACCTGTCCTGCTCCTCGCGGCTGATGCCCTCGCGCCGGGCAACGTTCTCGGCGGTCTGACCCATCGCGATGTAGACGTCGGGGAGCCGCTCCGGGTTGTCGGCGGCGAACCGCGGGTTCTGGTTCTGCGGGTTGTCGCTGACCCCGTTGACGAACCGCGAGACGCACTCGATGCCGACCGACAGGAAGGCGTCTCCCTCACCGCTCCTGATGGCGTGCGCCGCCATCCGGGTGCTCTGCAGCGAGCTCGAGCAGTAGCGGGTGATGGTGGTGCCGGGCACATCGAGCTTGGCGAGGAGGCTGACCACCCGGCCGAGGTTGAAGCCCTGCTCACCGCCGGGCAGGCCGCAGCCGCAGATCAGGTCCTCGATGTCGGCGCGGTCGAGCTGCGGAACCTGCTCGAGAACCTTGGTGACGATGTAGGCACCGAGGTCGTCGGGGCGGACGTTGACCAAGGAACCCTTCATGGCCCGGCCGATCGGGGAGCGGCCGGCGGCGACGATGACGGCTTCGGGCATCTGGCAAGGGCCTCCGAGCAAAGTTGACGTGGATGTCAATTGTGGCGCGCCGGGTACGGCGACGGTCCGCCGGGCTATTCTCGTCCAGCGCGCCTGGGTTTCCGCGTGTGGGCATTCGCTGGGGATGGAGGTCGAGGTCGAGGGTGCAGTACTTCGTCACCGGTGCCACCGGGTTCATCGGTCGCCACCTGCTGCCGCTGCTGCTCGCGCGGGGCGGGGAGGTCCACGTCCTCGTCCGCCCCGGGTCACGCCATAAATTCGCCGCGCTCCGCGAGCAGCTGGCCTCGAATGGCATCCCGCTGCACGCCGTGTTCGGTGACATCGCCGAGCCGGGCATGGGCATCTCCGTGGCCGACCTCGACACGCTCCAGGGAGCCACCGTGTTCCACCTGGCCGCGATCTACGACCTGACCTCGTCGGCCGAGGACACCGAGCGGGCCAACATCGTCGGCACCCACCACACCGTGGAGCTCGCCAACGCGATCGCCGCGGAGCGCCTCCACCACGTCAGCTCGATCGCCGTCGCCGGCCGCTACAGGGGCGCCTTCACCGAGGAGATGTTCGCCGAGGGACAGGCGCTCGACCACCCGTACTTCTCCACCAAGTACGAGGCAGAGCGCATCGTCCGCGAGGAGGCGCGCGTCCCCTGGCGCGTCTACCGCCCGGGCATGGTCATCGGCTCCTCGCAGACCGGCGAAGCCGACCGCGTCGACGGTCCCTACTACGCGTTCAAGCTCATCCAGACGCTGCGCAGCGAGTTCCCGCAGTGGACCCCGTTCGTGGGCCCCGAGGGCGGCCCGCTCAACCTCGTGCCGGTCGATTTCGTGGCCCGAGCCATGGACCACATCGCCCACCTCGACGGCCTCGACAACCGCGCCTTCCACCTCGTCGACCCCAAGCC
>DATBCJ010000255.1:0-6708 GCA_036270565.1 Candidatus Dormiibacterota bacterium
CCCCCGATCCATCAAACCTTCCAGGCGCACAACGTGGTGATCTGCTCCTTCGTGCCCCGCAAGCTCGACTGGGACCCGGAGGCTGTGATGCTGCCCTACCACCACAGCAACCTCGACTCTGACGAGGTGCTGTACTACGTCGACGGCAACTATGCGGCGCGCCGCGGGGTCAAGCAGAGCTCGTTCACCCACCACGTCGGCGGCGTGCCGCACGGCCCCCAACCCGGCGCGCTGGAGGCGTCATACGACCGTCCCCGCGAGACCGACGAGCTTGCCGTGATGATCGACACATTCCGGCCCCTGCACCGCACCGAGGTGGCCCGTCAGATCGTCGACCGCGAGTACCCCTTCTCGTGGCACACGGGCGGGATGCGCGGCACCGAGTCGATCGCCTGAACAGCGAGCGCAACGACGGCTCGCCGCTGTCCCGCTGGACCACCGCCCAGGTGGAGGCGGGGGGCTGGATCAGGCGGATGTTCGCCGAGGGGCAGCGGCTGCGGACAGCCCAGGGCAACGACTCGGTGATCGACCTCTCCCTGGGCCAGCCGCTGGACGCCCCGGCCCCGGTCCGCGAGGCGTTGGCGCGGGCCGTGGCCGAAACCTTTCCCGGACGTCATGCATACATGCCCAACCTCGGTTATCCCGAGCTGCGTGAGCGCGCCGCGGAGGACGTGGACGTCAGCGGGGTCACGGCCTCCTGCGTGGCCATGACCGGCGGCGCCGCCGGCGCGATGTGCCTGGCGCTGCGCGCCTTTGTCGACAGAGGCGACGAGGTGGTTGGTATCGCTCCGTACTTCTCGGAGTTTCGCCCCTATTGCGAGACCGGCGGGCTGTCGTTCGTGCCGGTGCGCGCCGATGACACCACCCAGCGCGTCGATGTCGACGGCCTGGTGCGCGCGCTCTCGGACCGCACCGCGGCGATCATCATCAACACGCCGAGCAACCCCAGCGGGCACGTCATCGAGCACCAGGAGATGACCGAGATCGTCGACGTCATCGAGCATCACAACCGGCGCACCGGCCGGCGCATCCTGCTCGTGGTCGACGAGGCATACCGCAACCTGGTGTACGCCCCGGCTCGACGCGTCGAGCCGTTCGCGTATTACGAGCACACCGTGATCGCCCGCTCCTTCTCCAAAGACATGGGCCTGGCCGGCGAACGCATCGGCTACCTGGCGTTGCACCCGTCGCTCGCCGGCGAGCAGACCGAGCGTGGGCTCGAGAGTTGCATGCGCGGCCTCGGCATGGTCAACGCGCCGGCAACCGCGCAGCGCGCGCTGCTGGCCCTCGGGTCGTGGCACATCGACGTCGAGCGCTACCGCGTGCTTCGAGACCATTCATACGGTGCTGCGCTGCGGGCCGGCCTCGACGTCGCCGATCCGCAGGGAGGCATCTTCCTGTGGGCGCGCAGCCCGTGGCAGGACACGCTCGCCTACGTGAGCGCGCTGGCGGCGCGGAACGTCCTGGTCACACCGGGCATCGCGTTCGAGGTGCCCGAGCGATTCCGCGTCTGCTTCACCAGCACACCGGATCGGCTCACGCGCGCGCTCGCCGTCGCGGGTGAGGTGGCTGCGGGAGGTGGGGCGCCCGGCGACGCCCCACCTCCTCGTCAGTAGCCGTACGCGCCACCGCCCGGGGAGCCACTGCCTGAGCCGCCGCCCCCACCGCCCGGGGAGGCCGGGGCGTTCACCCCTCCCCCGTTCCCTGTCGACGACGAACCGATCACCCCCGCCTGCCCCAGCACGCCGCCAAAGGCCAGCACGCCGGCCACCACCGCGGCCGCCACGGTGACACCGGGCGCGCGAGCCGCGGGCCGTGCCGCAAGCCGCCCGCGCACCAACAGAGCTGCGGCGCCGACGACGACGACGGCCTCGAGGGCCGTCGCCAGGCTGTCAGGGAACCCCACGGGCAGAATCACGCCGCCGTACACGCCAGGAACGCCGACGGTCCTGGACACCACCCAGGTGGCCGCCACCACCAGGTTGCCCGCGGCGCCGAGCGCCAGCCACCTCCGGGAAGCGCGGGCCAGGGCAATTGCTCCCCACCCGAGCTGCGCCGCGGCGACCGCCACGAAGAAAGCCATGTCCTCGGCGCTGCCGCGACCGATGGTGGTCGCCGCGGCGAGGTTGATGGCGCCGGCCGCGATGCTGGCCACGCTGATCGCGGACAGGACCCGGGCCGGGTTCGCGTCGGCCCTCGGGTCGTTCGCCGGCATCGCGCGTGGCGCGGCCGTGGTCACACTCCATCGAGGATTCGTCTGCATCGTCTCAACTCCTGTGCGTCGTCGTCTGGGGATCGCGATCTTTCACCTACTCATATGCCCGCCGGTTACGCGCGGCTCACAGGTCCCTCGGCTCCGCGACGCGCGCCCGGATTCCGCAACCGGCTCGTGTTGCCGATGACCCCACGCTGTGCCCCATCATCCAGACATGGCGCCAGCTGGTCCTGACCATGCCGCTCCGGACAGGCAGCCGTTGGGCTCGGCCGTCCCCGCACTGACTGTCACCAACCTCGCAAAACGCTTCGGCGAGCGCAGCGCGCTCGAGGACGTCTCCTTCGACGTGGCCCGGGGCGAGGTCTTCGGGTTCCTGGGTCCGAACGGGGCGGGCAAGACGACCACCGTCAGGATCCTCGGCACGCTGATCGCACCGACATCGGGCTCGGCGGAGGTCGACGGGATACCGCTCGCGGCCGCCAACGGCACGGAGATCCGACAGCGCATCTCGATCATGCCGGAGAACCCCGGCCTGTACCGCCGGCTCACCGTCCAGGAGAACCTCGAGCTGTTCGCCGGGCTGTACGGGATTCGCGCTCCGCGCGCGCGGATCAGCTCCGCCCTGGACGCGGTCAACCTACAGGACAGATCCGGTGACCTCTGCGGCAGCCTCTCCAAGGGGCTGAGTCAGCGCGTCGGTCTGGCCCGTGCGCTCCTCAACGACCCGGCCATCATGTTCCTCGACGAGCCCACCTCGGGGCTCGACCCCGTCGCTGCACGCGAGGTCCACGACCTCATCAACAGCCTGCGCCAGCGGGGGGTCACCGTCTTCCTCACGACCCATCGCCTGGAGGAGGCGGAACGGCTCTGCGACCGCGTCGCCATCCTGAACACCAGGCTCCTGTTGGTAGGACGGCCCGCTGAGCTGCGGGTGAGCCTGTTCCGCCGGTCTCTGGTCGTCGAGACCGCGGCGCCACTGGCCGTCCCGCAGGCGGTTTTCAACGGCGACGCCGGCGTCGACAGCTGGAGCGTGGACGGTGCCGCAACGTATGTCCTCACCGTCGCCGACCCGCGGTTCGCCGCCCCCAGGATCACCCGTGCGCTGGTTGCCGCCGGCGCCGACGTGGTGTCGATCGCCGAGTCGCGCCATTCGCTCGAGGACGTGTACCTCGAACTCGTCGGCGACGATCCGGCGCGCCGATGATTCGAATCGACGGGGGGCGCCTCGCCGCGGTGGCTCGAAAGGAGATCCGCGAATTCCGGCGCAGCCCCTTCATCATCGGCTCCATCGCGGTGTTCCCGCTCGTCTTCATGATCAATCCACTGGTCGTCATCTTCGCGATCGGAGCCACGGTCAAGGCCGCCACCGTGCAGAAGGCGGTGGGCGGCACCTTCCTCGTCCTGCTCATCGTCCCCGCGGTCGTCCCCGCGACCATCGCCGCTTATTCCGTGGTCGGGGAGCGGGAGCAGGGAACGCTCGAGCCGCTGCTGAGCACCCCGGTGCGCAGGCTGGAGATCCTGCTCGGCAAGGCGCTGGCCGCCATCGTGCCCTCGATCGCCGTGGCGTACCTCCTGTTCGCGCTGGTGGTGCTCCTGGCCCGCCTGTTCGCCAGCAACCCCACCGTGGTGTCAACCCTGACCGAGGGGCCACACGTCCTGGCCGAGGCCCTCTTCGCCCCTCTGCTCGCGGGGTGGTCGATCGCGGTGGGCACCGCCATCTCCACACGCGCCAGCGACGTGCGCATTGCCCAGCAGCTGGGCGCCTTGGCCAGCCTGCCTCCACTGGCGGCGACCGCGCTGGTGTCGTTCCAGGTCATCACCCCGAGCGTCGGCGTCGCCCTGGGGTTCGGCTTCGGCCTGCTCGCGATCGACGTGGTCATGTGGCGTGTCGTGGCCACACTGTTCGACCGCGAGCGGCTGATCACCGGCAGCAGAGCCACGCCGCCGCCGGCGAGGGGTGGTGGTGAGCCGCCAGGGACGGTTCGACACATCTCCATGACAGGAGGCACCGACGGTGGGTGAGGCGACGCTTAGGTTGACACGAACCGGGATTGGCATCGGGCTCGGCGGGCAGTTCGTCACGCGCGAGGACTGGCAGATCACCGTCGACAGCACCGTCGTTGGGGCTATCGCCAATGGGGAGACAGTCGAGATTGCGGTGACGCCTGGGCACCACACGGTGCGTCTTGGGAGCGGCAGGCACCGGAGTCCGCAGCGCTCGTTCGACATCAACGAGGGCGAGGTGGTGAGCTTTCGCTGCCACGGCCCCATGATCCTGCCGGTGTTTGTGGCGGCATTCGCGAAGCCGGATCTGTGGATATCATTGCGCCGCGTCTGAGAGTCCGCGTGGCGGGAAGGGGGGGATTCGAACCCCCGGAGGGACTTAACATCCCTCACCCGCTTAGCAGGCGGGCGCTTTCAGCCTCTCAGCCACCTCCCCGCGGAGACCGCCAGTATATGTAGTGTCGGCGGCTGGGAACTCGGATCGGAGGAGGCAATCGCGTGCGCTGGGTGACGTTTGCTCGCGGCACTGACGGCGACGATCGGATCGGACTCGTCGTCGATGCAACCGTCCACGCGCTGCCCCCTGGCGAGACGTTGCTGGGGCTATTGGGCGATGACGGCGAGCGCCTGGCCGCAGCCGGGGACCGCGCACGCCGCGACCCCGCCGACGTCCTCGCTCTCGACGACGTCGTGCTCCGCGCGCCGGTGCCCGTGCCGCCGACGGTGCGCGACTTCTATGCGTTCGAGCAGCACGTCAAGACGGCGCGCCAGCGACGCGGGCTCGAGATGGACCCCGACTGGTACGAGCTGCCCATCTTCTACTTCAGCAACCCGTACGCAGTGTGTGGAGACGGTGAGGACGTGGCCGTGCCGCCCGGGTGTGAGGAGCTCGACTTCGAGCTCGAGGTTGCGGCCATCATCGGCCGCGGTGGTGCCGACCTCACGCCGCAGCAGGGCGAGCAGAGCATCGCCGGCTTCTGCATCCTCAACGACTGGAGCGCCCGCGACATCCAGCGACGGGAGATGAAGCTGAGCATGGGTCCCGTGAAGGGCAAGGACTTCGCCACATCTATGGGACCGATGCTGGTCACACCCGACGAGCTGGAGGATGCACGTGGTGGCCCCGCCTACGACCTCGTCATGTCAGCGACCGTCAATGGTCGCGAGTACTCGCGTGCCTCACTGGCGGAGATCCACTGGAGCTTCGGCGAGATGATCAGCTACGCGTCGCGGGGGACGCGGGTGGGCGCCGGCGACGTCATCGGCTCGGGGACGTGCGGCACCGGCTGCATCCTCGAGCTCGCCCTCGTCCACGGCGGTGACGCCTATCCGTGGCTCAAGCCCGGCGACGACGTGGTGCTCAGCGTGGACCGGCTCGGCAGCCTGCGCAACCGGGTCGTTGCCGGCGTGCCGCTGCAACCGCTGCGGTGACGGGCCCGGCGGCCGACTTCGCCCGGCGCCTCGACGCGGTGGAGACGCGTCTGCAGTCGCACGCCGGCGCCGAGATCGCCCCGGACGCGCTCACCGCACCAGACCTGCCGACGGGGGAGCGCTGGGAGGCCGGACAGGTGTGGGCCCACGTCGCCGAGTTCATCCCGTACTGGCTGGGCGAGGCCGGCCGGGTGGCCGAACACGGCGGCGATTCGCCGGTCCTGTTCGGGCGCACCAAGTCAGACCCAGAGAGGATCGCCGCGATCGCGCGGGACCGCTATCGGGACCGGCGGCTTCTCTGGAACCGGACCGCCGGGGACATCGCCCGCCTGCGGGCGTTCCTGAGCGGCCTCCAGCCGCCGGCGTGGGAAACTCGCGGGCTCCACCCCAGCCTCGGAGAGATGGATCTGAGCAGGATCGTCGACGAGTTCCTGGTCGGGCATCTCGAGCAGCACGCCGACCAGCTGGACGGCCTCGTGCCGGCGAGGAACTGAACGCTTGCAGTTCGTCCCCGAGTAAAGGACACTTGAGACCCATCTTGGAGGGGATGGTCACTATGGCGACTGTTCTGTTCGCCGACGACGATGCGGACATCCGCGTCCTTGCGAGCGAGCTCCTCGGCCGCCACGGTCACCGCGTGGTGACCGCCGGGGACGGAACCGAGGCCATCTCCCTGCTCGCCGATTTCGTCCCCGACATGGTCATCACTGATCTCAACATGCCCCATCAGGACGGTCACGCCGTCTGCCGCGCCGTGCGGAAGATGCCGCATCTCAGCACTATCCCCCTGGTTCTGATCACCGCGCTTCCTGAAGACGACCAGCGGGTGCTGCAGATCGCTGCCGAGAGCCAGGCCATCGTCATCGCCAAGACCGACATCGTCAACCTCCCCGAGCTGGCTGACCAACTCGTTTCAACCGCGGCTGCCTGACAGCGAGCGCCACGGGGCGCGATATCCTCACGCGTGCGCGGAGGGATGCCGGAGTGGTTGATCGGAGCGGTCTTGAAAACCGCAGGCCCCGCCAAGGGTCCGGGGGTTCGAATCCCTCTCCCTCCGC
>DATBCJ010000256.1:0-5990 GCA_036270565.1 Candidatus Dormiibacterota bacterium
GTATCTCGCCGGCGGTCTGAGCGGGTCACTGTCCAACGCATTCCCCCAGTGTGTCGACAAGGTCTTCCCGAAGACTGGAAACCCACAGGCCGCGATGGTGATGGAGGCCGACTTCGTGGTCTCGGAGATCACCGGCAACAGTGCCAAGTACACGGGCGGAACCACCGGAACCGGCGGGGCGCCCTGCACGCCGGACCCCACGGCGACCCCCTGCTACAACTTCTTCCCATTCCCGGCGCCGTCGGCCGACAGTGCCAACAACAGCGCGATCCAGGGCGCCGGTGACGTGGCCATCATGGTGAACAGCACGCCGCAGGCGCAGGCCCTGATCCAGTACCTGGCCGGCCCGGACGGCGCGTCCATCTGGGCCCACCTCGGTGGGTTCGCCACCGCCAACAAGTCGGTGCCGACGAGCGCGTACCCGGACAGCGTCACCAAGGCGGACGCACAGGCCTTGGTCAACGCCGGAAGCTTCGTGTTCAGCCTCGACGACCTGCAGGGCAGCTGGGAGAAGCAGATGTGGGCCGACCTGATCAACTTCCTCAAGGACCCGAGCAGCGCGTCGTCGCTCGAGGCCACCATGGACCAGCAGGCGACAGCCGGGCTCGGCCACTAACTGGCGTCGACGTTGTCATTGGGCGGGGCTCGCACGTCGAGCCCCGCCCCAGCATCCTGAGTGGCTAGGGGAACTGCACTCGGTACCAGTGAGCACCGGCATCATTGGACCGCCACAGCGCCCGCTGCCCCGACGCATCCACGTCGAACACGAACCCGTTGGAGGACGTGGTGAAACCCACCATCGACCACTGCGTCTGGTTGTCTTCGACGGTGGCAAATGTCTGCCCGCCGTCGACGGTCCGAAACAGGGCCTGGGCGCCGATGACCGCCTCGGTCGACGAGACGCCGCCAACCGACGCGAAGTTGGCCAGGCGCGGCGAGCCGGCGACCACGCTGAAGTGCTGGCCACCGTCGACGGACCGCAAAGCCGACGCCTGTGTCCCGGTGGCGCAGGTGGCCCAGACGGTCGAGCTGTTGACCGCGTAGACGCTGACGATGCCGACGTCACGGGTGCAGACCGAGTCGGTGCTGAAATGACCGCCACCATCGGCCGACACCAACAGCGAGGTCCCTCCCTGGCCGCCGGGCACAAGCCAGACGTGCGAACCGTTGACGTTGAGGTGGCCCAGCGTCCCGGAACCGGCGGGGATGGCGAGAGTTGACCAGGCGTCCTGTCCGGCGGGCGAGCGTTCGAGCACGCAGCTGGTGGCCTGCGCGCAGGCGATGACGTACACGTAGCCACCTGACGCCTCGAGGTCGGTCACCCGGCCGGCGCCGCCGTCGTTGGTCCAGTGGCCCCCGCCGTCGTGGGTTGCCCACAGCGCACCGGAGGCCGTGAACACCCAACCGTCGACCGCATCTGCGAAGCGCATGCCGTTGTGCTGTTGGCCGTTCTGTCCGGGTGCCACAGGCGGCGTCGGCAGAGACCCGAACGTCTGCCCGCCGTCGGTGGTGTGGACGATGCGCGTACAGGACGCGGACGAGCACGAGGCTCCGTCGTAGCCGATCACCCACCATTGCTGTGCGCTGATCGCGGTGACGTCGGACGCGATGAATCCCTGGACGGGCGGGCCGACCGGAATCACCGGTGCGGGTTCAGGGGTGACCGTCGGTGAGGGATTCGTCAGCGGCGTGGGGGAGCTCGCCGGATGGGTGGTGCTCGGCGCCCCATGGTTGGCGAGTGCCAGGACCACCACTGCCACGGCAGCGGCCGCGGCCACCATGCCTCCGCCGATCCCGCTCAGCCGGCGCAGACGGAGCGCGCGCGAGTCGGCCGCCGCCATGACCCGTCCGGTGACGTCCGGAGCCGGCTGCCGGGCGAGCTGCGCGTAGTACTCACGCAGCTCAGAGGCCAGGCGATCGTCGTGGTCAGTCATCGCTCATCTCCCGGCGAAGAGTGGCCAGCGCGCGGGCCAGGTGGCTGCGCACGGTTCCTCCGGACAGTCCCATCAGCACAGCGCATTGATCGGCGGAATAGCCGTGGTGGTAGCTGAGCACCAGGGCAGCACGCTGCTGGCGCGAGAGCTTCGCCTGGGCGCGATCGAGGTCGAGCAACCTGCCCTGGAAACGGACGTGCTCCGCAGCCGCCGCGTTGTCATCGGCGCGTCCCAGCGTCCAACGCCGCAGCGTGCGACGCCGCCGGACGCAGTGGTGCACGCAGATGGTGGTCAGCTACGGTTCGCGCTTGTCCTCCTCTCGAACGCTGTCCCACCGACGCCACGCGATCAGGAAGCTCTCCTGGACCGCGTCCTCCGCCTCACCCGGGTCACGGACGATGGCCAGGGCGATGTGGAACAGGCGTCGTTGCTGGGCAGCGACGAGGCGCTCGAGGGCCACGCGGCGCGCCCCGTCGTCAATGGCCATGCTGCGCACCGCCATGGGTGGCGTCATACCCAGTGAGAGACGTGTGGTGCCCCGATGTGTTACGGCGGATCGCGACATGATCGAGCACTCCGCCCGACCTGTGCGCGTTCTGACGTGTTCGAGCCGCTTGGTGCGCGTGTGGCACACTCGATTGGTCTATGGCTTCCGCACTCGCACGGACGCCCGTCCGTACGCCCAATCCGCGCACCGGGGCCGCCGGCGTTCGGCCCTGGTGGCGCCGTGTGCTCCGTGCCGGCCTGGTCAGCCTGCTTCTCGTGGCCGGCTCGGCCGGGTTCGTCATCGCCGTCGCCGCCAGCACCCTGCCCAGCATCGACGGCCTGGGAACGGTGGCGGGCAGCGTGCGCATCCTCGACCGCAACGGCGCCCTCATCGCCCAGGTCGGCCTCGGCAACGTCCTGCACGAGACGGTGTCCCTGAGGCAGGTGGCGCCCGTCATGCAGGAGGCGATCATCGCCGCCGAGGACCGTCAGTTCTACGCAGAGGGAGCGGTCGATCCCGGTCGCATCCTGGCGGCGCTGGTGATCGACATCGTGCATGGGCGCGCGCTGCAGGGAGCCAGCACGATCACCCAGCAGCTGGCGCGAAACGCCTTCCTGCCCGGGGACACGTCGCGCTTGCGCAAGCTGCGTGAGGCGCTGATCGCGGACGAGATCAACCAGCGGTACACCAAGCCGCAGATCCTCGAGATGTACCTGAACAACATCTATTTCGGCCACGGTGCCTACGGGATCGAAGAGGCCGCGCAGACCTACTTCGGCGTCCACGCCAGCGCGCTGACACTCGCGGAGTCCGCACTCATAGCGGGCCTGCCGCAGGCGCCCTCGATCGACGACCCCTACCTCAACTCGCAGGCGGCGCTGGCTCGCATGCACTACGTCCTCGCTGGCATGGTCGGCACCGGGGCGATCACCAGGTCCCAGGCCGCCGCCGTCGACCCTCTGGTCGGCGCCGATTCGGGTCAGGCGGCGATCAGCGCTGCGCTGGTGGCGGTTCGCGCGCAACACCGGCAGGCGATCCTCGGCTCGCTCCACGACACGCTCAACACCGCACAGAACGTGCTGGCACCGCACTTCGTGACCTACGTCCGTGACCAGCTCGACACCATCTTCCAGTCCGATCCGCAGGCGCTCACCGGCGTGGTCACCGTCCAGACCTCGCTGGACCTCAAGGTCCAGCAGCAGGCGCAGCAGACCGTCCGCGCAGGGGTCGCCGCCATTGGTCGGAACGCCAACAACGGCGCGCTGCTGATGCTCGATTCCCATACGGGCGATATCCTCGCCATGGTCGGTTCAGCCAACTACTCCGACTCCTCGATTGCCGGGGAGTTCAACGTCGTCACCGCCGAGCGCCAGCCCGGCTCCTCCTTCAAGCCGTACGTGTACGAGGCGGCGTTCAAGGAGGGCGCGGCCTCTGCGTCGACGACGCTGGACGACACGGCCCAGGAATCCCACAACCTGGGTGGCGTCCAGGACTGGGACGGCAACTTCATGGGTCCGATGCCGGCCGCGGAGGCGCTGCTCCTCTCCCGCAACGTGCCCACCGAACAGTTGATGGAGAGGGCGGGAACGGCGAACGTGATCAACTTCGCCCACAGCCTCGGGATCGGCAGCGACCTGGCCAACAACGCGAGCACCGCGATCGGTTCATCGGCGGTTCGCATGATCGACCACGCGGCGGCGTACGCAGCCTTCGCCAACGGAGGCACCACGGTTCAACCACGTGCCGTTCTCCGAGTGACAGGTTCGGCCGGCCAGGTCCTGTACGCGGCCGCCTCGACTCCTGGCCACCAGGTGATGACCCCTCAACAGGCGTACTCAGTGACCGGAATCCTTCGCCAGTACAACGCTCAATGGGGCGACGGCATCAGCCGCGACATCGCCTGCAAGTCGGGCACCACCGACAACTACACCGACGCCTGGTTCATGGCGTACAGCCCTGACTGGGTCGTCGCCACCTGGGTTGGCCACACCAGTGGCAGCAACCCTGCCGAGGTCGGCATGAACACCGTGTACGGCAACGACGCCGGCCACAACATCGCCGCACCGTTCATCAACGGGTTGGCGCCGAGCGCCGGCTTCGTGGCGCCACCGGGCAGCCCCTCAGCCGTGATCGGCAACGGCGGTGGATCCGGCCCGGGATCGGCTCCAAAGAAGAAGCACGGACATGGATGAGGTGAGGGCCACCCTGGTGGCGCTTCTCAAGAGAGTCTCGACACCGCTCTCCGCCGCCCTCATCTTCTGTGCGATCGGGCTCACCTGTGCGGTCGGCGTGATCAGCATCAATCGCCTTCTCGCGATGCGCCCTCCGCCGGTCGCTGCCGCGCTGCCGTCACCTCCCGGCGCTTCATCGCCGGCACCTTCGTCCGCGGCAGCGACGCCCACACCGACCTCGGCGGCGGCCGCCTCCTGCGCCATCGCGCCGGCCCCCAAGGGCAACCTGGGCGGGTTGGTGGTCACAACCGACGCCACGGTTCTGCTGGCGACCGACAACAGCACGACGGCGGTCATGGTGCTGCCGAGCGGCGCCCAGGTCGACGGCCATGCGGGCGACGTGCACGCCCAGCTGCCCGGTGTCGCCGGCCAGGCACAGCCGGTGAGCGGGACCGTCGTGCGTGACATCAGCATCTGTGCGAGCGGTTCAGCCGGGGTGGTGCGGATCGGCATCACCGCGGGGACGTCGGTGAGCGGGAGCGCGGTGGCCAGCGCCGGGGGGATCGAGGCTGCAGATGTGCGCTTCAGCGGCGCCGGCGGTGGCGGGGGTGGGGGCGGCGGCGACTAGCCCGACGGTGTCGTACGACCCTGACGTCGGTCTTCGCATGACGTGCCACGGCCCGGTGACCCCGCCGCAACGGAGGGCCGCACCCCGCGTGCGAGAAAGAGCCAAACGGGTCAATCTTTCCGTGGCTTCACCCCGGCCCACGGGACGGCGAGCGCGGTCAGGGGTACCGCTGAGGCACTGGCACCATCCCCGAGCCCACGACGCCGCGCGGCAGCGACGCCACCCCCACGAGCCACCAGTGGCAGCGGCGGCCGGTGCTCAGCCGTCTCGTCCGTGTCAGCGTGGTCGCTGCCCCGGCGGCCGCGGGCATCGCCACGGCCGCGACCCTCAGCCGGCTCCTGCCCCGGCCCTCCGGTGCCCCCGAGGTGGTGCTGTCACTGGCGGCGATCTCCGCCGCGATGCTGCTGGTGATCCTTGTGGCCGAGCGAGCCGCCCGACGGCTGCTGCCCTTGGCGGCACTGCTCAACTTGTCGCTGCTCTTCCCCGACCAGGCGCCCAAGCGCTTCGCGGTGGCGCGCCGGGTGGGCCGGCCGCGCGACCTCCAGCGGCAGTTGCAGGACGCGCGCGACCGGGGGACGCAGGTTGGAGAGGTCGCCTACATGCAGACCGTGCTCGAGCTGGTGGCCGCGCTCAGCGTGCACGACCGGCAGACCCGCGGACATTCCGAGCGGGTTCGCATCTTCGCCGACCTGATCGCGTCCGAGATGAAGCTGTCGCCCGCCGACCGCGCCCGCCTGCGCTGGGCATCGTTGCTCCACGACATCGGCAAG
>DATBCJ010000257.1:0-8242 GCA_036270565.1 Candidatus Dormiibacterota bacterium
ACCCAGTCGGCCTGCGCCAGCCGCGCGCACATCTGCTCGTACTCCAGGGCCGGCGCGGTCTGCGCGTCGCGGAAGGTGGCCACCTCGACGTCGTGACCCACGCTGTCGTGAAAATAGGCGAGGCTGCGCGCCGCGATGTCCTCGGCGTTCTCCTGGAAGCCATATGGCGTGTCCAGCATCACCGCCCGCGCCGTCGCGCCACCGGCGCGCCGGAGCAGCTCGGCGTGCACCGAGGTCATCGTCGGCGCGGTCTCGCCCGACCCCATGATCGCCAGCACGCGCGGCGCCCTCATCCGGTCATCCTAGGCGACCCGTCGCCAGGCACCGCCTCACTCAGTGGCTATTCGCCGGCGAAGAAGCGCGCCAGCCAGACCAGGGTGCGCACCGGCGCGCCGCTGGGGCCGTCGGGGACCTCCTTGAGATTGCCCTGGTCGTTCCACGAGGTCCCCGCGATGTCGAGGTGGACCCAGGGAAGCCCGCCGGCGAAGGCGCGGATGAACACCCCTGCTGAGATCGTGCCGGCCTGCCGGCCACCCCAGTTGACGACGTCGGCGACGTCGCTGTGCAGGCACACGTCGTACTCGGGGTGCATGGGCAGCTCGGCGAAGCGGTCGCCGGCGGCGCGTGCTCCGCGCTGCACCAGCTCGCTCAGCGTGGCGTCGTTGGTCATCAGCCCGGCGCTGACATGCCCCAGCGCGACGATCGCCGCGCCGGTCAACGTGGCCACGTCGACGATGTGCGTCGCCCCCTTCTGGCGGGCCAGGCCGAGACCGTCGGCGAGAACCACCCGACCCTCGGCGTCGGTGTTGACCACCTCGATGGTGGTGCCGTCGATGGCGGTGACCACGTCACCGGGTTTGAGCGCATGGCCACTCGGCATGTTCTCCGTCGCGGGAACGATGCTGATGACGTTGCATGGCACCTCGAGCGCGGCGATGGCGTGCACCGCGGCGAGAACCGCGGCACCCCCGCCCATGTCCGACTTCATCACCTCCATGTGCAGCGACGGCTTGATGGAGATGCCGCCGGCGTCGAAGGTGATGCCCTTGCCGACCAGCGCGAGAACGCGATCGTCGTCGGGCGCGCCCCGGTAGGTGACCACGATCATCGCCGGCGGCTCGTCACTCCCCTTGGCGATGCCGAGCAGCGCGCCGGCGCCGGAGGCCTCCAGCTGGGTGCGATCCATCACCTCCACGGTGAGCGCCGCGCCGCTGCACAGCTCGCGCACCGAGGCGGCGAGCAGCGTCGGCGTCATGGCATTCGACGGCTGGCTCGTCCAGCGCTGGACAAGCAGCGTCGAGTCTGCCAGCAGGACGGCGTCGGCAAGAGCGGCGTCAACCGAATCGACCGCCGCGTCGCCCAGCCCGGTGACCACCACCTCGTCGATCAGCGGCGCCCGGTCGCCGTTCTTCTTGTGCAGTCCCGCCTCGAAGTTGGCGAGAAGGGTGCCGGTGACCATCGCACGGATCAGGGCGGCGAGGTCGTCGGCCGGACCGCCAACCAGCGACGTGTCTGCGGCGAGGACCACGCGCGGCATCCGGCGCTTGCGCAATTGCCGGCCGACCAGCGTGTACGCGTTGTGGAGGCGATAGCTGTCGAGCACACGCCTGTCGCCGAGTCCGAGGAGGACGATGCGGGTGGCGGCGACGCCAGTGGCGGCCGGAACAACGGTGACCTCGCCGAAGCGGCCGCGGACCTCGCCGGAGGCGACCATGGCCCTCAATGCACCGCCGAGAGAATCGTCGATCTGCGTCGCCGCAGAACCAAGCTCGCCGCTGAAGACGGTGACCACCAGCGCGTCTCCGCCGACAGACGCCAGCGCGCCGTCGCCACGCATCGCCACCGCCATGATCGCCTCCTCGTGCTGCGCCCCACCGGGCCGCGCGGAATGGTACGCGTCCATTCCCATTCGGGGCGGCGGCTCATACTCCTGAGCGTGCGCGACTGGGAAGCGCTCCGCGATGAGCTGCGCGCCGAGGCGCTGAGGCGCGGCTGGTGCGCCCTGGGCGTCACCGGGCCACAGCCGGACACCGAGGCGCGCCGCCACGGCCTGGAGGCGATCGCAGCGGGACGGATGGAGGGCATGCCCTGGATGACCCCGGAGCGGGTCAGGGCGAGCACCGACCTGGGCGCGCGCTACCCCTGGGCGAAGAGCATCGTCGCCCTGGCGTGGCCGTACCGGCCCGTGCGCGAGGCGCCCGCAGAGGCCGATGGGCCGCGCGGCCGGATGGCTGCCTACGCGTGCATGCCCGGGCCCGGCGGCGGCCCGGACGACTACCACTCCGTGCTCGGGACCCGCTGCGACGAGCTCGTCGGCTGGCTGCGCAACCGCGTTGGCGAGGTCCGCGCCAAGCGTTTCGTCGACCACGGCTGGGCGATGGACCGCGCCATCGCCGAGCGCGCCGGGATCGGTTTCACCGGCAAGCACGCGTCGCTGCTGACCACCTCAGCCGGCTCCTACGTTCTGCTCGCGGAGATCGCGCTCTCGCTGCCCCTCCCCGCCGACACTCCGTCGGTCAAGTCGTGCGGCAGCTGCGCCGCCTGCATCCCGGCGTGCCCGACGGGAGCGATCGTCGCCCCCGGCATCATCGACGCCAGGCGCTGCATCTCGTACCTGACCATCGAGCACCGCGGCCCTGTCCCCGTCGAGCTGCGGCCGCTGATGGGCACGTGGGTGTTCGGCTGCGACCTCTGCCAGGAGGCGTGCCCGATCAACCATCGCCGCGCGCCCGCCGCCATCCCGATCGGACCACGCTCGTCACGGCGGGGGCCGGTGCCGGCCCCGGACCTGGTCGAGCTGCTGGAGATGGGCGAAGGCGAGTTCGAGGCGCGCTTCAACGGCACGTCCGTCGTACGCACCGGCAGGTCGGGGCTCGCCCGCAACGCGGCGATCGCGCTGGGCAACGCGGGTTCCGCGGCCACCGCCCCGGCGCTGCGCCGGGCGGCCGGGGGCGACCCCGACCCAGTGGTGCGCGAGGCTGCGGCCTGGGCGCTCGATCGACTGCCGGCAGGAGGCCGCGGCGCGGGAGGTCAGTAGCGCGCGGCGATCAGTGGAAGAGCCAGATCGCGGCGCCGGCCCCGGCCACGATCGGCGTGCCGATGCAGGCGGCGACCAGCGGGACCGGGTCGTGCGGTGGCGGCCACCATGCCCGCGGCAGGGCTCGTCCGGTCGGGACCCGCGAGCGGCGCAACCGCGCTGGTTCGGCGCCGAGGATCGCCGTGGCCATGCCACCGAGCGCGGTGAGCAGCATCGCCTCTGCCCCCAGCGCGGCGACGTGGGTCGCCCCAGCTCTCCAGAGGGCCACCAGCACGGCGAACGCAAGAACGCCGACGACCGTGCCGACGACGGCGCCGAGAAGCGGCAGCGAGAGCTGGGTGCGGCGCGGGGTGGGCAGCGGCATGGCCAGCAGCGTACCACCGGCGCGTGCGCACCTCCAGCGCACAACGGCCGGATGTGTCGTGATGCCTTGACCTTTGCGAGGGCCGCCCCTACCCTGAGCACGCCTGCCGCGAGCGCAGCCCGGTTCCACGTCCCCGCTCACATCTCACCAGGGAACCCTCCCAATGCCGTCCCGCACACGTCTTGCTGCTGCGCTTGGGGCCACCGCCGTCGCGGCGATGCCCGCCAGCGTCATCGCCAGCACCTACGTCGTCCACCCCGGCGACACTCTCGGCGAGATCGCGATGCGCCACGGCACCACCGTCGGCGCCCTCGTGGAGGCCAACCACCTCGCCGATCCCAACCTGATCCGCATCGGACAGCTGCTCCACATCCCGGATTCGCGGCTGGGGATCCCCGGCTATGCCGCAGGCGCGGTCGATTCCGAGACGTACACGGTCGTCCACGGCGACACGTTGATCAGCATCGCGCGCCGCTACGGCGTGGACCTCACCGCCCTGGCACGCACCAACGGCGTCAACGTCAACGCCCCCCTCCACCTCGGCGTCGTCCTCCACGTGCCCGGGCGCATCGTGAGGGTCAACGCCCTGCTGGCGCACGTCGCCAACCAGGTGGGGGTCGACCCCACCCTGGTCAAGGCGGTGGCCTGGATGGAGAGCGGCTGGCAGCAGGGGGTGGTGTCGCCGACCGGAGCCATCGGCCTGATGCAGGTCGAGCCCTACACCGGGGAATGGGTCTCGCGGCACCTCGCCGGCCGCACCATCAACCTGCACATCGCCGCCGACAACGTCCTGGCCGGGACGCTGCTCCTCCACCACCTCCTGTCGGTCCACCACGGCGACGTCGCCGCCGCGCTGGCGGCGTACTACCAGGGCGACGCCTCGATCGCGAGCCACGGCCTGCACGACGACACCAGGCGCTACCAGCGGGTGGTCGGGGACCTCATCGCCCGCGAGTGAGCCGGCAACTTATCCCCAGCTTTTCCCCATCACCCACAGCGTTGCTATCAGGAAAGGGGTCCACGCCGGGGGTTGACGCCGCCGTCAGGCGACGCCGAGGCCGAGCGGCAGGCTGAGGCAGCGCACCCCGCCGCCGGACTTCATGAACTCGTCCATGGGCAGGGCGACGACGTCCATCCCGACGGCGGCGAGCTGGGGGCGCAGCGCCTCGACCGCGGTCGAGCTGACCACGGCGCCCTGGATGGGCATCGCGTTGCAGGCGAACCCCGCGGCTGGGTCGGGCGCAACCTCGATGAGCCGGGGCACGCGGTCTCGGATGAGCTCGAGCGATGGCGGCGCGAACGCGGCGGGGGCGACCAGGGCGGTGCGCTCGTCGAGCGGGCAGAAGCACGTGTCGAGGTGATAGAAGCGGGGGTCGACGAGCTGCACAGACGTGCTCTCGACGTCGAGGACCCGCGCCACCTCGGCGTGGGCCGCCTCGTCGGTGCGAAATCCCCAGGCCTGGAAGAGGTGGTCGCCCACGAAGAGCGCGTCCCCGGCGCCCTCGAATGACAGCTCCGCGGGCACCTCGTGGACCTCGAACCGTAGCCGCTCCAGGGTCGCGCGCCAGTGGCTCTCCTCGCCGGCTCGCTCGGGGTGGTGGAACCGGCTGAGCACCGCCCGGCCACGCCAGACCACCGCGGCGTTGGCGGTGAAGACCATGTCGGGCAGCCCGGCGACCGACTCGACCAGCTCGATGGTCTCGCCCCGCTCCGTGTAGAAGCGGTGAAGCGCCTCCCACTGTTCGACGGCCCGCTCGTGGTCGACCTCGACCGCGACGTGCATCCAGGGATTGATCTCGTACTCGATGCCGAAATGCTCCGGGCGGCACATGAGGATGGCCATGACGCGCACTCGCACATCCGGTCAGGCCGATCGCAATCGCGGGGAGCTCCTGGTTCCGGGTCGTCGCGATGATGGCACAAGCCTCGCCGGCGGCGGCGACCGGGTCAGGCGGCGCCTTCGATGGGCAGGGCGCTGAGGACGGTGGGGCTGAACTGCCGCAATGGCAGGCGCGCTCCGGCCTCGGGCGGCGGCATCGGCTCGCGGCGCAGGCACCACTGCGGGTCGACGTCGTCGCGCAGGGCCACGAGCTCGAATTCGGCGAGACGCCGGCGCCGCGCTGGAGATGCGATCGGTTCGACGCTGGCCACCAGGCGCGGCCGCACCCAGGTGACCTCCGGTCCTGCCGCTGCGGCGCCATCCAGCACGCCGGGATCGGCGGCACCCTCGACCGCCCCCGCCAGCCACCGGGTCGGCGCCCCGCCCGGCACGGCCGCGGTGCCCACCAGCTCCAGCCGGCCGGAGGTCCAGTCGGCGAGCACCACGCTGACCCCTCCGGCCGTGCTGAACCAGCCCACCACGACGGCCTCCCGCCGAGCGGTCAGGGGAACCCGAAGGCGGTCCGGCGAGGCGATGCCCGCGCGATACGGCGCCGCCCCACGCCGGGCGATGATCGCGTTCAGCCCGCGTGCCGCTGCCGCCTGGGCGAGGGCGCGTCCATGACCGGCCACGTGGTCGGGGAGCTGGATGCGCGAGTCCGGAGGGACCAGCTCGCGGAGGGTGGCCAGCCGGGTCAGCAGCGGGCGTTGGGTCATCGGCTCGCCGTCGAGGTGGAGGAGGTCGGTGGCCAGGTACACGGCCGCCGGCTGGCCCGGGTGGGCTTCGCTCACCCGCGCGAACAACGCGCCCAGGTCGGGCCTGCCGTGGCGGTCGAGCACGCAGATCGAGCCGTCGAGCACCGCCTGGCGACCGCCCTGCAGCGGGCCCGCGGCGACGATCTCGGGGAAGCGGTGGTCGAGCCACGACAGCTCGCCTTTGAGGCGCACCGCGCCGCTCGCCGCCGCGACCAGGAGGCACCTCGAACCCTCCCACTCGACGCTGAAGAGCCACTCGTCGCCGTCGAAGGGAGCAGCGCACGGGACGCTGACCTCAGGCTGGGCGCGGCCCCCGAACCCTGCGGTCGGCAGGGGAATCGGCAGCCTCTGCTGGTCACCGGCGCTTGCCGGGCGCCGCCGCGGCGCCGCCATCCGCGTGCTCACCCGGAGCTCAGGAGGCCTTGCGCCGCCGTGCTCCGTCAACCGACTGCCGCCGGCGAGCCGCCGTTGCCTCGCGCGTGGCCGGCTTGGCCTCGCGCTCCGCGCCCTTCTGGGCCGCCTCGACGGACGCCTTGAGCGCCGCCATCAGGTCGGTCACCTTGGACGGGCGCTCCGGCTCGGCGCGTTCCAGGGGCCGATGGTTGACCTTGGCCTCGACGACGGCCAGCAGCGCCTCGCGGTAGTCGTCCTTGTAGCGCTCGGGGTCGAAGGTGGCGCTGAGGTTGTCCACCAGCATCATCGCCATGTCGAGCTCGCGCTTGTGGATCTCCGGGCGGGCCTCAGCTTCGGGGAGAGCCAGCTCGCCGGCGTCGCGAATCTCGTCCGGCCAGTGCAGGGTGTTGAGCAGCAGACCCTTGTCGTGCAGGGCGAGGCGGCAGAGGTGCTCGCGGTCGCGAAATGCGATCTTGCCGACGGCCACCTTGCCGGTCTTCTCGAGAGCAGCCTTGAGCAGGTAGTACGGCTTGACGCCCACCGGCTCGGGCTCGAGGTAGTAGGCGCTCTTGATGTAGACCCCGGCCTCGATCTCCGAGTCGTCGCAGAACTCGAGGATCTCGCAGGTGTGCGACGTGGCCAGAGGCAGGTTGTCGAGGTCGGAGTCGTCGACCTCCACGAACTCATCCTTGCCGACCTCGTAGCCGCGCACGGTCGAGCTCCAGGGAATTTCCTTGTCCTCCACCGGGCACCAGCGCTTGTTGCGAATCGGTGTGAGGTCGTTGGGGCAGAGCATGCGGAAGGACACGCTCTTCGACTCGGTCGCCAGGTACAGCCGCACCGGGATGGCCACCATCCCGAAGCTGATCGCGCCACGCCACATGGATCTGGGCATGCCGCGATTCTATGTCACCCAGCCGAGCGCGACCCCCCTGTTCCCCCCGCGCCGCTATATCTCCAAGAGCCTTTCATAGGCAGCCTTCAGCTCCGGGTAGCGCAGGAAGATGATGTGGGCGTACTCCTGGGTGAGCGGGCCGGGCGCCCGGCGCAGGTGCAGCCCCACCTCCTCGGGGCGATGATTGGCCTTGCGCCAGTTGCACCTCTTGCAGGCCACCACCAGGTTGTCCCATCGGTCCCCGCTCCCTCCACGGGACATGGGCACGATGTGGTCGACCGTCAGCTCGGCGGCCGCGCCCATGAAACCGCAGTACTGGCACGTGTGGTCGTCGCGCAGCAGCAGGTTGCGCCGGTTGGGGCGGAGAAGGCGCCGCGGCACATGGATGGTGCGCAGCAGCCGGACGACGACGACCCCCTCGGGCAGACGGCGACCACTCAGGGCGGCGGCGGCCTCGAGCTCCGAGCGCTCGTCGAGGAACGCGACCCGCTCTTTGGTCAACAGGATGATCAGGCGCCGGTGGCTGATGACGTTGAGCGGCTGCATCGAGGCATTGAGCAGCAGCACGGCCATGGCCGGAATTATATGGCGAGCGGGCCGCGCGCGCAGCGGTTCAGTCGAGCGGCGGCAGCACCTGGTCGCCGGCCAGGGCTCCGGCGAACAGGTCGCCGACCGCGGCGATCCGCTCCCCGATGGTGTGGATCGTCCAACCGTCAGGCCGCAGCTGGGGATCGCTCAGCTCGGCCCACGTGATCGGCGCCGAGACCGGCGCGTGCGGCACCGCCCGCACCGTGGAGGCCGCGGTGAGGGTCTTGTTGATGATGTTCTGCGTGTAGCCGAGGCGGACGCGGCCGGTGCGCTGACGCACCGACCACTCCAAGCTGACCAGCTCGGGCACGATCGCACCGACGGCGCGGGA
>DATBCJ010000258.1:0-12875 GCA_036270565.1 Candidatus Dormiibacterota bacterium
CCTCCAACGAGAGTCGTACGGCGCCGATCCCCCCATGGCCGCTGTCGCTATGTTAGACAGTCACGCATGTGATTTCAATACACCCGCCCTATCAGCGGCGGAGTCATCAAACCCTCCGATCGCGGCGCGTCAGGAATGAGCCGGCGGGGTCGGGTGCGGTGGCGGGGTTGGATGCGCTGGCTGGGCCGGGTGGGAGGGTCCGCTGCCGCCGTTGTGCGAGCGGCCGCCGCTGGCCACAGCCGAGACGCACTCGCCGATCCCCCGGCTGCCGGGGCTTGGCTTGGGGCTGGCATCCGGGCTTGGGCGAGCCGCCTTGCACGATGCGACGGCGCTGGTCACCACGCTCCCGTGGTTCGAGGGATGCCCCGTGGGCGCGTTGGACGACGTCGCATTGAGCTGAGCGGTTTCCAGGGTGCTCTGGGTGGAGCCCGTTCCGAGGTGCGAGCTGACGGCCACCGCCGTACCGCCGCCAACGGCGATGGCTGCGGCAGCGAGGGCAGCGGCGGTCCTGAGGCTCACAGCCAGGGGTACGCCGAGCAGGCCCAGCCCACGAAGCCGGAAGCCACGCGCAGCCGGGATGGATCGGTAGCGGGGGAACGGCGGCGCGGCCCCACCGGCGGCGCGGTCCAGCTCGGGTCCGAGCTCGCTGTCGAGGCGGCGGTCGAGGGAGTCGTGATTGTGCATACCTGGAGAACGCATGAACTGGTCGAGTTAACGACTGGGCTCCCAGGTCCGGCCGACGTCGCCGGCGCGTTCGAGGCTCGTGCCCAGCTGAGCCCGCGCGCTCGCCAACCGGGACGCCACCGTGCTCTCCGCCACACCGAGCGCGGTGGCGATCTCGCGGTTGGTGTACCCGTGGACGTAGCGGAGGACGATGGCGGCCGCCTGGGCAGCCGGGAGCCGTCGCAAGGCGTCGAGCAGCTCGGCGGAATCGCCCGCGTCGTCCGACCGAGCCACCGGCGCTCGACCGAGGGGGCTCAGTCTCTCGCGCAGGGCGCGCAACCCCTCGCGTCGGCGGTGGGACGTGGCCACGTTGATGGCGATGCGATGCACCCACGCCTCGGCCGGGGCGTCCGGTCGCCAGCGCGGCCAGGCCTTGAACGCCCGCACGAAGGCTTCCTGGACGCACTCCTCCGCCGCCGCCCGATCGCGAAGGATGCCCGTCAGGGTGCGGAGCACGCGCGGGTAGCTGGCCCGGTACAGGGAGTCGAAATCCTCCGCCGACCCCGGCCGGTAGCTTGGTGTGTCCTCCATCGGCGGCAACCTTACCTCTGGCAACAGCGCCGGTCGTGGTCGGTCAGCGTTCCGTTGCTAGGCGTCCTCGCAGCGGTCCCGCGTCGGTACCATCGTTGCCACGGGGGGGCTTCAGGAGACCAGGGATGAGACGGCGCGGCGACTGTCCGCCGCCCGCTTCAGGCTGAGGACTCTCTCTACGCCGACCCGACCCCCACCTTGGGCAGCTCGGCCAGGGCCGAGTCCACCCGCGCCTGGGGCAGCTCCACATCCTTGAGCGTGCCCGCGAAGTAGGCGTCGTAGGCGCCGAGGTCGAAGTGGCCATGACCTGACAGGTTGAACAGGATCACGCGCGAATCGCCGGCCTCGCGTGCCGCCGCGGCCTCCTCGGCGACCGCTCGGAGCGCGTGGGACGGCTCGGGCGCGGGCAGGATGCCCTCGCTCCGCGCGAAGCGCACCGCTTCCGCGAAGCACTCGTTCTGCAGGTAGGCGCGCGCCTCGATGTGGCCGTGCTTGACAAGCAGACAGAGCGACGGTGCATCGCCGTGGTACCGCAAGCCGCCGGCGTGAATCGCGTCAGGGATGAAGTTGTGACCGAGGGTGTACATGGGCACGACAGGTCCCATTCCGGCGGTGTCGCCGAAGTCGTACGCGTAGATCCCGCGCGTCAGCGTCGGACACGCCGCCGGCTCGGCGGCGATGAACCGGGTCTGGGTTGTGCCCGCGAGACGGTCGGCGAGGAACGGATACGCGAGCCCGGCGAAGTTCGAGCCGCCACCGACACAGCCGATGACCACGTCCGGGTACGCGTCCGCCATCTCCATCTGCTTCTTCGCCTCCAGCCCGACCACCGTCTGATGGAGGAGGACGTGGTTGACGACAGACCCCAGCGAGTAGTGGCTGTCGTCCCGGGTGGCCGCGTCCTCGACCGCCTCCGAGATGGCGATCCCGAGGCTGCCCGGCGAGTCCGGCTCCTTGGCGAGGACGCTGCGGCCGAACTCGGTACGGTCAGTGGGAGAGGGCAGGACGGTGGCGCCCCACGTCTCCATGAGCGCTCGTCGATAGGGCTTCTGCTGAAAGGAGACCTTCACCATGTACACCATGACCTCGAGGCCGAAGAGGCCGCCCGCAAACGCCAGCGCCGAGCCCCACTGCCCTGCACCGGTTTCCGTGGTCAGTCGCTTGATCCCCTCCTCGGCGTTGTAGTACGCCTGTGGCACAGCGGTGTTGGGTTTGTGCGAGCCGGCCGGCGACACGCCTTCGTACTTGAAGAAGATCCGCGCGGGCGTGTCGAGGGCCTTCTCGAGCCGCTTGGCGCGGTACAGAGGTGTCGGCCGCCACATCGTGTAGATGTCGCGGACCCGGTCCGGAATCTCGATCCAGCGCTCGGTCGATACCTCCTGGCCGATGATCGCCATCGGGAAGATCGGGGTCAGGTCCGGGGGCGTCAGCGGCTCGAGCGTGCGCGGGCTCAGGAAGGGGTCGAGCGGGGCAGGAAGGTCGGCAAGGATGTTGTACCAACGCTCCGGAAGCTCGTCCTCGCTGAGCAGGAATTTGGTTGGCATACCGTCATCCTCCATGTCGCTGATGTCACCGCTGGGGAGGAGCATACGCGCCCCCATCGCGGTGATATGCGGCCACTGCGCGTGACCGCGCCCGCCGCGGCCGAGGCCGGCCTCGAACGCGGAGGCTGCCCTTGCGGTGCCATGCTGGGTGAGTGCCGTACCACGTGTCCCCCGACGAGTTCGAGCGCATCGCGGACGAGGCGCTCGACCGCATCCCGGCACAGCTGCGCGCCCGGATGGACGCCGACAACCTGATCATCACCATCCAGCCGGGCGCCACCGACTACGACCGCGACAGCGACATCGACGAGCACGTCCTCGGCTTCTACGAGGGCAGTGAGGACTCGGTGTTCAGCGGATACTCATATCCCAAGCGGATCGTCCTGCTCCAGGGCCACATCGAGCATTGGTCCACCTCGTATCAGGACCTGGTCGACCAGGTGCACGACACCGTTCTCCACGAGGTGGCGCACTACTTCGGCATGGATCACCACGACATCGGCGAGACCCGCCTGCGTCACTGACGCGCGTCGCGGCGCACCTACCTCGCGGGGGTTTGAGCTGCCGCTTCGGTCAGCGCCGCGTCGAGGCTGCCCAGCGCTGACCCCAGCTGCTCCTCGCTGATCACCAGCGGCGGCTGGATGCGCACCACGTTGCCGAAGAACCCACCGATGCCGACGATGAGCCCGCGCTCGCGGCACGCGGTGCGCACCCGCGTGGCCAGCTGCGCGGCGGGTGTCATCGTCTGCCGGTCCTCGACCAGCTCCACTCCCACCATCAGTCCCCGTCCGCGCACCTCGCCGATCGCGGGGTGCCGGGTTGCCAGGTCCTCGAGCCTGCCCAGCAACCACGCACCGAGGCGGGCGCTGTTCTCGCACAGTCCCTCGTCCTCGATCACACCCAGCGTGGCCACCGCGGCGGCGCACGCCACAGGGTTGCCACCGAATGTCGAGAGGTGCTCGCCGGGTTGGAATGAGTCAGCGATCTCGGCGCGAGCGATGAACCCACCCAGAGGAAAGCCGCTGGCGATGCCCTTGGCCATGGTCATGATGTCCGGCTCCACGCCGTAGTGGTCGATGGCGAACAGCGTGCCGGTGCGGCCGAATCCCGTCTGCACCTCGTCGATGATCAGCAGGATGCCGTGGCCATCGAGGATTTCCTTCACCCGGCGGAAGTAGTCCGGATGCGGGACCACGATGCCGGCCTCGCCCAGAATCGGCTCGGCGATGTACGCCGCCACGTTGCCCGACGTCTGGTAGTTGATGACGTCCTCGACGGCATCCGCGCAGCGTAGGTTGCAGCGTCCGTCGCACATGCGACACCGCGAGGGGTTGGGCGCGGGCGCGAAGGCAACGCCGCCGAGGTAGGGGCCACCCCGCTGCTTGCGCTTGCGGTTACCTGTGACCGCCAGCGTGGCGTTGGTCCGGCCGTGGAAACCCGTCTCCAGGGCAACGAACTCGCCTCTCCCCGTGAATGCCCGCGCCAGGCGCATCGCGCCCTCGACCGCCTCGGCACCGCTGTTCGAGAAGAACGTCTTCTCGAGCCGTCCGGGAGTCACCTCCGCGAGCCGGCCGGCCAGCTCCCCGACAACCGGCACCTGGTAGAGGTACGTGCCGCAGTGGATGAACCGCTCCATCTGCTCACGCGCCGCCTCGACGACGCGCGGATGCGCGTGCCCGGTGCTGACCACGGAGATCCCCGCGAAACAGTCGAGGTAGCGGTGCCCGTCGACGTCCCACAACTCGGCGCCGCTGCCGCGTTCCACCGTGATGGGCTCAACCCCGGCGACAGCGCTGAGATTGACGTAGCGCAGGAACTTCTCGGCCGAGGTCGTGGTCACCGTGGTCATCTCTGCGGGCGCGACGATAGACTATGGCGCGATCGCCAGCATCGCCTCCAGGCCGTCTGGGTAGGGAGGGCCAGCGGTTGCATCGCCGGGATGGCCCCCTGAACGACGGCTGGCAGGCAGCAGCGTACGTTGCGATCGGGCTGGGGTTGCTCCTCCTCATCCCGCCGCTGGGGCCCCTGCTCGCCTGGCCGTGGCTCTTCGTGGTGCCGGGCACGCTCCTGGTCAGCCGCGCTGTGCCCGGTTTGACACCCCCGGGCAAGGTCGGTGCCGGGATCGTCGCCAGCGTGCTGCTGTCGGCGCACCTGACCTATCTGCTGTCGCTTGTCGCCGGCTTCGGGCGGTTCAGCGTGCTCATCGCGGTGGGGCTCCTTGCCTTCCTCTCGTGGGTGCTGGCCACCCGCCCGCTGGCCTTCCTGGCCCCGCCCCCGGTGCTCCCGACCCGAGCCACACTTGCATCCGTTTGGCGACGGCACCGCGGCGTGTGGTTGTCCGGGCTCGGCGTCGGCGCCCTCACCGGCATCGTGCTCGACGGGGCACTGTTCCATCACATCGCCTGCGGCTGGGCTGCGGGGGCGGCCAACTGGTCGGATTTCCTGCTCCACGTGAGCATCGGGGCGACCATCCAGCACGGCAACTTCCCGCCCCAGGCGCCGTTCTTCGCCGGCGAGCCGCTGGCGTACCACTGGTTCGGCGACTTCCACGCCGCCATCGTCGCCACCGCGTCGGGGACGGCGTTGACCGACACCATGGCGGTGAGCACCGCCGTCATGACCGCCGCCCTGGGGTTGGTCGTCGCCGAGCTCGCCTGGCAACTGTTCGAAGCCACGCGGGCGGCGGTGGTTGCGCCGATCCTCACCGTGTTCGCGGGCGGGCTGGGCTGGATCGCGCTGCCCATCGACCTGGCCCAGCACAAGGGCACGCTGCTGCAACTGTTGCAGACCAGGCAATACGACTTCGATTACGGCTCGACGACGTTTCCGGAGTTTCACATCCCGCCGGTGTACGAGGTCGGCATCCTGGTGCAGCGCGCCACAGCCTATGGCTTGCCCATCCTGGTGGCATGCGTCCTGGTCGTCTGGCGCAGTGCCGGCCGTTCGCGGTCCGGGCTGCTCGTGGGCGGGGCCATGGCCGCGATGTCGGCGCCGTTCAACCTCTACGCCTTTCCGGTCGTGTACATGCTGCTGGGATTGGTGTTGATCCAACGCCGTTTCTGGCGCCATCGCGGATGGCGGATCGACGTGCTCTGGCTTCTGGCCCCCGTCGTCTATGCACTCCAGTTCATCCTCGTTCCCTACTTGTCTCGCGCACAGTCGTCCCACGTGCAACTGGTCGCCGGTTGGCGCGATGCGCCGTACAGCGAGGGGGTGCCGGGAATCGTCTTCTTCTACGCCACCAACCTGGGCATTCCCTTCGTGCTGGCTGTGGTGGCCGTGGTGCGACGCAGCACCCCGGCGCGCTGGCTGCTGGGGGGATGGCTGGTGCTGTTGTTCCTCATCCCCAACGTTGTCCAGGTGAGCGTTGCGGCAGTCGACTCGACCAAGTTCTTCCAGTTGATGTGGCCGGCGGCGGCGCTTCTCGCCGCCTGGCTGATGCGCAACTGGCCGGCTCGCCTGCTCGTGCCGGTGGTGGCCATCTCGTGCTTGTCGGGCGTTGCCGGGGCGGTGTTCGCGTATGAGGATTCGCGAATCGTGCTGGGTGACGCCCAGTACGCGGCCGCACAGTGGATCGCGACCAACACCCCGGACAGGGCCATCTTCGTGACCTCATCGTTCATCAACATGCCCACCGACCTCGCGGGCCGGATGCGCATCACGGGCCTGTCCCTGTATGCGACGGAGTACGGGTACGACCAGGTTCCGCGCGATGCCGACGTGGTTGCCATCTACTGCGGCGGGGACCGTGTGGCCGCCGCCACCATGCGGCGCTACGGAGCGACGTATGTGCTCAACGCTGGTGGGCGGCTCGACTGCAAACCGACGAATTTCGACGTCAGCCCGCTTTTCGACACCGTGTACAACGCCGGCGGTGTGGAGGTCTGGCACCTCCGCTCGTAGCGTCACATCGCACTCAACACCGCGTGGACCCGCGCACCCGGGCGACCGCCGGGGCGAATTTCCGATACTGCGCGGGTGACAGCTGACGCGGGATCTCCGGAGGAGCCGGCCTCCGCGCCCGTCACCGTGGTGGTGCCCAAGGAGGCTGACCCCGACGAGCGCCGTGTCGCCGTTGTCCCCGGCGACGTCGCCCGCCTGACCGGCGCTGGGCTGCGTGTGCTCATCGAGGCCGGCGCCGGCGCCGCCGCCTGGTTCCCGGACGCCGACTACGCAAAGGCGGGGGCGTCGGTGGCCTCGCGCACGGAGCTGCTGGACGAGGCGGACGTGATCCTCCTCGTGGGCACGGTGCCTGCCGAACTCGTGGCCGCGACGCGACAGGGACAGACCGTGGTGGGGACTCTCCAGCCCCTGTTGGCGCCACAGCTGGCCGAGCAGCTCGCCCAGCGCGGCGTGACCGCGGTCAGCATGGACAGCCTTCCCCGCACCCTGAGCCGCGCCCAGTCGATGGATTCGCTGACCTCGCAGGCGAGCATCGCGGGCTACAAGGCGGTCCTCATCGCGGCCAACGAATTCGGCCGCTACATGCCAATGCTGATGACGGCGGCGGGAACCACGCCCCCTGCGGCGGTCCTGGTGCTCGGCGTGGGCGTGGCCGGCCTGCAGGCGATCGGCACGGCCCGGCGCCTCGGCGCGGTGGTGAGCGCCTACGACGTGCGCCCCGAGACCCGCGACCAGGTGCTGTCGCTGGGGGCGAAATTCATCGCCCTCACCACGATCGAGTCTGGCGCCGCCGAGGGAGGCTACGCCCGCGCGCTGTCGGAGGAGGAGCAGAAGGCGCTGCAGGACGAGCTCGATCGCCACATCGCCGGCCACGACATCGTCATCACCACCGCCCAGGTGCCGGGTCGCCGCCCGCCCCTGCTGGTCAGCGCCAAGGCCGTGGCCGCCATGAGGCCGGGGTCGGTCATCGTCGACATGGCAGCGAGCGAGCTCGGTGGCAACGTCGAGATCTCCCAGCCCGGGACGACGATCGTCACGGAGAACGGCGTCACCGTCGTCGCTCCGCGCAACCTTCCGGCCAGCGTCGCCACCGGTGCGTCGACCGCGTACTCCCACAACATCGTGCGCCTGCTGGCCAGCATGCTGAAGGAGGGGCGGGTGGTCATCGACCTCCACGACGAGATCCAGGCTGCCGTGGTGATCACGCACGCCGGCAAGGTGGTCAGCGAGCCCGTCAGGGCGCTGCTGGAGACCCCGCAGGTGGAGGTGGCGAGCCAGCGATGAGCACAGCCCTGCTCTCCAGCCTGACCATCTTCTTCCTGAGCCTGCTGGTGGGCTTTGAGGTGATCAGCAAGGTGCCGGCGATGCTGCACACGCCGCTGATGTCTGCCGCCAACTCCATCCACGGCATCGTCATCGTTGGCGCGATGCTGATCGCAGCCACGGCGCACACCCCGGCTGCCTACGTGCTCGCCTTCGTCGCCGCGGTGTTCGGCAGCATGAACGTTGTCGGCGGCTATGTTGTCACCGACCGCATGCTGCAGATGTTCCGCAAGCGCCCCGCGGTGGTTCCCGCATCGGACGAGGCGAAGGACGAGCAGCCGTGAGCACGTTCGACACCGTGGTGCGCCTCATCTACCTGGTCGTCGCCGGCCTGCTGGTGCTCGGCCTGCACCTGATGAACTCGCCGGTGACAGCCAGGAACGGTGAGCGCCTCTCCGCTGCGGGCATGACCGGGGCCGTGCTCACCACCGTGGCGGTGATCGTGCACGAGAGCTCGATCGACGCCACCGGCTGGTCGGTCCTCGCCGCCGGCGCGCTGGTGGGCTCGGCGCTCGGCTTCCGTTTCGCGCGCACCGTGCCGATGACGGCGATGCCCCAGCTGGTGAGCCTGTTCAACGCCGTCGGTGGCGGCGCCGCGGCGGTGGTGGGCGTCTCGGAGTTTCTCCGCGTCGCGGGTGTCGGCACCTCAGTCCATGCGCCGCTGCACACCATCATCGCCACCGTCCTCGATCTGCTCATCGGCGGGGTCACCTTCACCGGGTCGCTTGTCGCCGCGGGCAAGCTGCAGGGCACCATCTCGGGTCAGCCGCTGGTCTTCCCTGGGGCTCGTGTGGTCACCATTTCGTTGAGCGCAGTGGTGCTGGCCGGCTTCGGCCTGCTGCTCGCCGGCATCGGTGGACTGCCCGTGTTGATGGTCATCGCGGCGGCGTCGCTGATTCTCGGACTGACCATGGTGCTCCCCATCGGCGGCGCCGACATGCCGGTGGTGATCTCCCTTCTGAACGCTTTCACGGGCACCGCCGTCGCCATGGCGGGATTCGTCATCGACAACACCCTGCTGATCATCGCGGGCGCGCTGGTCGGGGCATCGGGCGCAATCCTCACCAAGCTGATGGCCGACGCCATGAACCGCTCCATCCCGAAGATCATCGCCGGCGGCTTCGGCACCGGCGACGCCCAGGCGGCCGTGTCAGGCGGTGGAGATGCGTCGGTACGGGAGGTGTCCGCGGATGACGTCGCCATCCAGCTGGCGTACGCCAGCAAGGTGATCGTGGTGCCCGGCTATGGCCTTGCCGCCGCCCAGGCGCAGCACGAGGTTCGCGACCTCACCAAGCTCCTCGAGGATCGCGGCGTGGAGGTGAGCTACGCGATTCACCCAGTCGCTGGGCGGATGCCCGGCCATATGAATGTCCTGCTCGCCGAGGCGTCGGTGCCATACGACCAGCTCAAGGAGATGGAGGAGATCAACCCCGACTTCCCGCGGGCCGACGTGGCGCTGGTGGTCGGCGCCAACGACGTCGTCAACCCCGCCGCGCGCGAGCCGGGCAACGCGATCTCCGGGATGCCCATCCTCGACGTCGACAAGGCGCAGAGCGTGATCGTCATCAAGCGCTCGATGGGACACGGCTACGCCGGCCTCGACAACCCGCTCTACACTGACCCCAAGACCGGCATGTTCTTCGCCGACGCCAAGGCCGGTCTGGCCGAGATCACCGCAGCGGTCAAGAGCCTGGTCGGCCAGGCGGCTTAATCGAGGGGGGGAACAGGTTCCCCCCTCGTGCACCCCCCAACCTGCGGTGTCAGCTCCGGCGACGTGAAGTCGCCTCCGCCGACGGGGAACAGTTTCAGCGCGCTCCGAACCCGGCGAGCACCTCGGACCCGGGACAGAGCTGTGCGAAGGGGATGTCACGCAGCGGTTGGCTGACGGTGTCGTGCATCTCGTGGAGGTCGGCTGACGTCTCGTCGATGTAGAGCAGACCGGTGACCACGTCGCCGGCGGCGCGAGCCTGACGCAGATGCTCGGCAACCGCCTCCCGGTCGGTCGGATCGTAGTCGCTGGGGACGGACCGGACGCGCAACACGCTGCCGTCGTGCATGGTGACGCTGAGCACGCCCTCAGGCGGGACCGAGGCCACGATCTCCGCTTGCACGGGGACGAAATCCGCTTCCGTGGCAGTGCTGTCGTGCTGGCGGGTGAAGAGATAGCTCTTGGTCGAGCCCTCGTGGTCGTTGAACGTCACGCATGGAGAGATCACGTCGATGAGAGCCAGGCCGCGATGCGACGCGGCGGCCTTGATGATCGGCACCAGCTGCTGCTTGTCGCCCGAGAACCCGCGGGCCAGGAACGTGGCCCCAAGGCTCAGCCCCAGGCTCATCGGGTCGATGGGCGGCGTGTTGTTGGGGTCACCGCGCTTGGTCGTCGAGCCGACGTCGGCAGACGGTGAGAACTGTCCCTTGGTCAGCCCGTACACGCCGTTGTTCTCGATGATGTAGACCATGCGCACATTGCGCCGGATCAGGTGAGCGAGGTGACCGAGCCCGATGGAGAGTGAGTCGCCGTCGCCGGAGATGCCGATGTAGAGCAGGTCGCGGTTGGCCGCCGCCGCCCCAGTGGCGATGGTCGCCATCCTCCCGTGGACGGTGTTGAAGCCGTGTGCGCCGCGGGCGAAATACGCCGTGGTCTTCGCCGAACAGCCGATGCCGCTGAGCTTGGCGATCATGTGCGGTTGCGTGTCCATCTCCCAGAGGGCATGGACGATCGCGGCGGTCACCGAGTCGTGGCCACAGCCGGCGCACAGCGTCGACATCGAGCCCTCATAGTCGCGGATGGTGAGGCCCAGGGAGTTCCGGCGCGTCCCCGGGTGCACGATCGGCGGTTTGTCGATGGACGCCACGGTCACGCCTCCATCTGGGTACGAACGCTGTCGACAACCTCGGCCGCGCTGAGTGGGAAGCCACCATAGACGAGCACCGAGCGCAGGCGGTCCTTGGGCACCGTCGTCTCCAGAACCAACAGCGAGCGCAGCTGCGCGTCACGGTTCTGCTCGACGACGAAGATGGTGTCGTGATCGGCGAGGAAGTCCTCGACCGCCGCTGCGAACGGAAAGCCGCGGATGCGCATGTAGTCGAGACGCAGCCCCTCGGTGGCGAGGAGCTCGATGGCTTCCCGGACGGCCGGATCGCAGCCTCCGACCGTGAGCAGCGCGGTGCGCGCACCACGGCGCTCGATCTGTGGTGGGGGCACAGCAGAGGCGGCGGCGGCATGCTTGCGCGCCAGCCGGTCGACCACCTCGAGGTACTCGTCCGGTGTCTCGGTGTAGCCGCCCAGCTGGTTGTGCCCGGAGCCGCGGGCGAAGTACGCGCCTCTCTCACTGATGCCGGGGAGGGTGCGCGGCGACACCTCGTCCGCGTTCGGGTTGGCGTACCGGTGGTACGCCTCGACCCGGCTCTCCAGCGCCGGGGCATCGATCACGGGCCCGTGCTCGGGCACCCACGAGTCGTCCCACGAAAGCCGCGGCACCACCCAGTCGTTCATCCCGATGTCGACGTCGGACAGCATCATCACCGGCGTCTGGAACTGCTCGGCGAGGTCGAAGCTGCGCACCGCGAAGTCGAAGCACTCTGCGGGGTTGCCCGGGAAGAGAAGGATGTGCTTGGTGTCGCCGTGCGACGCGTACGCGCAGGTGAGAATGTCGCCCTGCTGCGTCCGGGTGGGCATGCCGGTGGAGGGACCGGCGCGCTGCACGTCGACGATCACCACCGGGGTCTCGGTGTAGTACGCCAGCCCGATCAGCTCGCCCATCAGCGAGATCCCGGGGCCGGAGGTGGAGGTGACGGCGCGGGCGCCGTTCCAGCTTGCCCCGATGACGATGCCGAGCGCCGCCAGCTCGTCCTCCGCCTGCAGGATCAGGTAGTTGTTGCGCCCGCTCACCGGGTCGCGGCGGAAGCGCCGGCAGAGCTGCGCGAACGCGTCCATCAGGGAGGTGGATGGCGTGATCGGGTACCACGCAGCGACCGTGACGCCTGCGTAGAGGCAGCCGAGCGCGGCGGCGGTGTTGCCGTCGATCAGGATCGAGTCCGCGGTCCCCTCCATGACCTCCACGTGACACGGCAGCGGGCAGTCGAAGTGCTCGCGCGCGTAGTCGTATCCAAGCATCAGGGCGCGCTGGTTTGAGTCACGCAGCCGGTCCTTGCCGGCGAACTTCTCGGCCAGCAGGTTGGAGACGGTGTCGAGGTCGATCGCCAGCAGCGCGACCAGGGCACCTGCGGTGACGACGTTCTGCATCATGGTGCGCTCACGCGGGCTGCGGAAGCTCTCGGTGCACATCCGCGCCACCGGTACGCCGAGGTAGTCGATGTCCCCCCTCAACAGGACCGGGTCCAGCGGCCAGCTTGCGTCCCACACCACGTAGCCGCCTGCGCGCACCTCGGCGATGTCCTGTGCATACGTGTTGGCATTCATTGCCACCATCACGTCGTAGTCGAGGGCGCGGGCCGTGTGCCCGGCGGCGTTGACCCTGATCTCGTACCACGTGGGCAGCCCCTGGATGTTGGATGGGAAGAGGTTCTTCCCTGACACCGGGATGCCCATGCGGAAGAAGGCCTGCATCAACAGGTTGTTGGCGCTCGACGAGCCGGTGCCGTTGACGTTGGCGAGCTTGATGGCGAGGTCGTTGACCCGGCCGCTGCCGCCACCCGCGAGCGCCGGCACGACCTTCTCGAGAACCATCAGCGGGCACCCACCGAGAGCGGACCGCCGGCGGTGGGAAGCAGAAGCGTGAACTTCTCCATGTCCCAGGCGGCTGTCGGACAGCGCTCGGCGCACAGCCCGCAGTGCACGCAGAGGTCTTCGTCCTTGATCATCAGGCGGCCCGTCTGGGGCAGCGAGGC
>DATBCJ010000259.1:0-2186 GCA_036270565.1 Candidatus Dormiibacterota bacterium
GGTCGGACGACCTCTCTACTGGGGCCTGGCCGTGGGGGGCGCCGCCGGGGCGCAGCGCGTGCTCGAGCTGTTCCTCGACGAGCTGCGCAACGCGCTGGTCCTCAGCGGCGCCGGCTCGGTGCGATCGCTCGACCGCGGCTGGGTCGGCAACCCGGCGCCGTAAACGCGATCACGAAGACAGCGCCGACACCTCCTGGAGCTGCGCCCAGAACGCCTGAACAGCGGGTGTGTGCAGCGCCTCGCGGCGCACCGCCGTGAAGCGCTGCATCACCGCCGGCCCGTGGTGCCGCAACACCGTCAGCCGGCCGTCGTCGATCGCCTCCTCCACCACCGATCGCGGCATCACCGCGTAGCCGATGCCGGCGAGCAGCGCGGCGAGCAACGCGCCCTCCTCCAGCTCGATAGTCGGCGCCTCGTCCACGGCGCGGCCCACCACTCGCGCCGCGCGCAGTTGCGTCGCCGTCCCCGCCTCGTGCGCCAGGTACCGGTGCCGCCGCAGCGCGCGCATCGGGTCGGCCTCGGACGCCAGCGGATGCCCCGCCGCCACCACCAGGACCAGCTCCGTCCGCTCCATCTCGATGGTCTCGACACCCTGGAGGCGGACGTCGCTGCCCACGATCGCGATGTCGGCGCTGCCGTCGTCGAGCCGCGCCAGGACGTTCTGCATCGGCCCGAGCACGATGCGCACGTCGATCCCGGGGTGGGCGCTCACGAACGGCGCCAGCCATCTCGACAGCCGGTGCGCCCCCATCACGCGCCCCGAGGCGATCGCCACCTCGCCGCTGTCGAACGCCAGGTAGCCCGAGGCCAGCTCCTCGATCTGGGCCACGTCCTCGAGGCTGCGAAGGGCAAGCTGGCGCACCGCGCGGCCGATGTCGGTGAGACGCACGTTGCGTCCGACCCTGCTGAACAGCGGCAGCCCCAGCGACTCCTCGAGCCGGTTCACCGCCGCGCTCACCGAGCTCTGCGACATCCGCAACCGCTCGGCCGCACCGGTCACGTGCTCCACCTCGGCCACCGCCAGGAAGGTGTGCAGCTGGTCGAGCGTGATCCGCGGCCGGGGATGGCGTCGCGATGCCGGCCGCGGCGCCATCGACGGATGAGCGGCCCGCGTCACCGTCAGCGGGCGCGGGCCGCCGACCCGCTCGATAGTTCGTACAACACGATCATTTACATCGGATCAAACCACTTGCTCCATGGATCTGGCAACCCCCAGAGTCCTGGCCATGCACATCGACATGTACGTCGCGCTGGCCGGGCTGATCGTGGGTTTCGCGGTCGGGCTCACCGGCATGGGCGGCGGCTCGCTGATGACCCCGATCCTGATCCTGCTCTTCAGCGTGCAGCCGATCGCGGCCGTGTCGAGCGACCTGGTGGCGTCGCTGATCATGAAGCCGTTCGGGGCGGCCGTTCACCTGCGCGAGCGCACCGTCAACTGGTCGCTGGTGAGGTGGCTGAGCCTCGGCTCGGTGCCGGGCGCGTTCGCGGGGGTGTTGCTCCTCCATCGGCTCGGCAGGGGCACCGCCATCCAGAACGCCGTTCAGCTGGCGCTGGGCATCGTGCTTCTGGTGTCGGTCGCCGCGGTCGCCGTCCGCTGGCTGCTGGAGCGCAACCGGACGAGAAGCGCCGCCACCGGTTCCGGCAGCGCGTTCAGGGCGCGCCCGTTGTCGACGCTGCTGATCGGCGCCACCGTCGGCTTCATCGTCGGCATCACCTCGACGGGCTCGGGCACGCTGATCATCGTCGCGCTGCTTCTTCTCTACCCGCAGCTGCGCGGTTCGCAGACGGTCGGCACCGACCTCACCCAGGCGGTCCCGATGGTGGGGGCGGCTGCGCTCGCGCACATCCTCTTCGGCGACTTCAAGCTCAGCCTCACCCTCTCGATCATCATCGGCAGCATCCCCGGGGTGCTGATCGGGTCTTCCATCTCGGCGCGCAGCGGCACCCGCCTGCTGCGCGTGGCCCTCTGCACCGTGCTGCTGCTCTCGGGGTTGAAGCTGGTGAATGTCCCGACGGTGGGACTCGGCGTCGCCCTGCTGATCGCGATTGTCGCCATCGGCACAGGCTGGGCGGTCAGCCGAGTCGCCAGACGGCCTGAGGTCCGCCGCCAGGCTGCCTGACAGCAGCTACGCTCAGTCGGCCGCCGGTGCCCCCACCCGCGCGTAGGCCTCGCGCAGCACCGCCGC
>DATBCJ010000260.1:0-4736 GCA_036270565.1 Candidatus Dormiibacterota bacterium
CCGCGCGGTCAGCGCGGGCAAGCGGGTGCGCACCGAGACGAGCATCGGCCGTCGCGCCGGAAGCCTTGCCGACGCCGCGGTGGAGGTCGCCGCCGAGATCGCCGGCGACCTCGACTCACGGGGCGTCCTCGTGCTCGGTGCCGGGGCGATGAGCACGCTGGCCGCCCGCCGTCTCAGCCGCGCCGGCGCCCGGGTGGTGGTGGTCTCGCGAGGCGGCGAGTCCGCGGTGGCGCTCGCCGCCGAGCTCGGCAGCGACGCGGTCGCGGTCAGCGACCCCGTCGCTGCTGCCACCGACATCGACGTCGTGGTCTCCTGCACCAACAGCACGACGCCGATCCTCACCGCGGCCGACGTCGCCGAGATGCAGGTGGTGCGTGGCCACCGGCCGCTGGGCATCGTGGACATCGCGGTTCCGCGCGACGTCGAGCCGGCCGCCTCCGCGGTGGCCGGGGTGACGCTGGTCGACGTCGACGCCCTGGCGGGGCGGATCGCCGTTCTGCAGGGGCAGCGGCTGTCGGCGCTCGCCGAGGCGACGTCGATCATCGAAGCCGAGGTGGTTCACGCGCTGGCCGTCATCGAGGACCGCGACACCGCCGGGCCGACCATCGCCGCGCTGGTGCGCCAGGCGGAGACGCTGCGCCGCCGCGAGGTGGAGCGCACCCTGGCGCGGATGCCCGGGGTCGACCCTGTCAGCGTCGAGCGCATCCAGCAGCTCAGCCGCAGCATCGTCGGCAAGCTCCTTCACGCGCCGATCAGCCACCTGCGCGAATTCGCGGACGATCCGGCGGTCGCCCTCACCCTGCGCGACGCGTTCGCGCTGGACACCGCTGCCCTGGACGAGGACGCGGGCAGCGAGCACGGTGAGGACGGCGAGAACAAACTCGCCGCCTCGTGAGCGGCACTGCCGGGGTCGCGGTGCTGCGCCTGGCAACCCGGGGCAGCCCGCTGGCGCGAGCCCAGGCCGCCCTGGCCGCGGCGGCGCTGGAAGCGGGCGGCAGCGCCGACGCGCGCCTGGTGGTGGTGCGGACCGGCGGCGACCGCAATCAGTCGACGCCCATCGACGAGATGGAGGGACAGGGCTGGTTCACGGCCGAGATCGAGCGCTGCATCCTCGATGGCGACGCCGACATCGCGGTGCACAGCGCCAAGGACCTGCCCACCACGCTGGCCCCGGGACTTGCGGTGGTGGCCCTGCTGCCTCGCGCCGACCCCAGCGACGCGCTGGTGACCCGCGACGGCTCGCCGCTCCACCTTCTCGAGGACGGAGCAACCGTGGGCAGCAGCAGCGCGCGCCGCTCCGCCCTGCTCGCCGCGCTCAGGCCGGGGCTGCGCAGCGTGCCCATTCGCGGCAATGTCGACACCCGGCTGCGCAAGCTCGACGCCGGCGAGGTGGACGGGCTGCTCGTCGCCTCAGCGGGCCTGGACCGGCTGGGCCTGTCCGCCCGGATCTCGGAGCGGCTCGATCCCCGCCAGTTCGTGCCCGCCCCGGGGCAGGGAGCGATCGCGCTCGAAGCTGTGGCCGGCTCGGCCGCTGCCGACGTCGGAGCGGCTGCCGGTGACGCCGCCACCAGGCTTGCGGTCAGCTGCGAGCGCGCCGTGCTGCTCGCGCTCGGGGGCGGCTGCCTGCTCCCGCTCGGGGTCTGGGCGCGCCTGGAGGGGGACCGCCTCGTGGTCTCGGCCGCTCTCGGCGGCGACGGGGTGGTAAGGCGCGCCGAGCTCGCCGGCGACCCCGATGACGCTGCCGGCCTGGCCGAGCGGGTGGCCACGGGCCTGAGGTGAGCGCCGCCCTTCCCCTGGCCGGCCGCACCGTGCTGGTCACCCGGGGCACGGCCAAGGGCGACCGCCTTGGTCAGCTGCTCGCCGAGGCGGGCGCGACGGTGGTGCGTGTGCCCTTGATCGCCGTCGAGCGGCTGCCGGGCTCCCACGACCTCACCGCCGCGGTCGGCCGGCTCCGGGCCGCGCGTCCCCACGCCTGGCTGGTGCTGACCAGCCAGGCCGGGGTCGACGTCCTCCTCGACAGCCTCGGCGAGCTCGGCGCGCGCACCGCGCTCGATGGCGTCCGGATCGCGGTGGTCGGGCCGGCGACGCAGGCGGCGCTGCGGTCGCGTGGGGTGGACACGGACCTGGTGTCGGCGGGGCAGACCGCGCAGTCGCTCGGCGAGGAGCTGGCCGCCCGCCGTCCCGCCCCGACCGATGTCCTCGTCGTCGCCGCTGCGGGCGGTCGCGACGTCACCGCCACGCTGCTCCGCGCCGCCGGGGCTCGCGTCGAGGTCGTCACCGCCTATCGCTCGGTGCTGCCTGCGGGGGCGGCCGCGGCGCTGCGCGACGCACTGGTGGCGACCGTCCCGGATGCGGTGACCTTCACCAGCGGCAGCACCGTCGCCAACTTCAGCAGCGGGCTGGGTGGTTCGCCCCTGCCGGGGTGTCCCGCGGTGTGCATCGGACCGGTCACCGCCGCGGCGGCGCGCCACGCCGGCTGGGCATCGGTGATCACGGCCGAGGAGCACACCGCCCAGGGTGTCGTGGCCGCCACGGTGCAGGTCCTCGGCGCCGAGCGGCTACCCTGAGCCACGATGTCCTTCCCTGTTGAGCGACCACGCCGTCTGCGGCGCACGGCCGGCCTGCGGACCCTGGCGCGCGAGACCCGGCTGCACCCCGGTGACCTCATCCAGGGCGCCTTCGTGCGCGAGGGGATCGACGCGCCGGTGCCGATCGCCTCGATGCCCGGCCAGCAGCAGGAGACCCTCGAGTCGCTCACCGCCGCCGTGGACGACGCGCTCAGCGTGGGCTGCGGCGCGGTCATCCTCTTCGGCGTCCCGGTGCGCAAGGACGCGGTCGGCTCGCAGGCCTGGGCCGAGGACGGCATCGTGCAGAGGGCGCTGCGCTCGCTGCGCCAGAGCCACGGCGACGACGCGGTGCTGATCGCCGACTGCTGCCTGGACGAGTACACCGACCACGGACACTGCGGGGTGCTCCGCGACGACGGCAGCGTCGACAACGACTCCACCATCGAGCTCTACGGGCGCATCGCCGTCGCCCAGGCGGCCGCGGGCGCCGACATCATCGCCCCCAGCGGGATGATGGACGGGCAGGTCGGCGCCATCAGGCAGGCGCTCGACGACAACGGGTTTGCTGACACCGCCGTGATGGCGTACAGCGCCAAGTTCGCGTCGGTGATGTACGGACCGTTTCGCGAGGCCGCCGACTGCGCACCGCAGAGCGGCGACCGGCGCAGCTACCAGATGGACGTCGCCAACCAGCGCGAGGCGGTACGCGAGGCGCTCATCGACGTGGACGAGGGTGCGGACATGCTCATGGTCAAGCCGGCGCTGACAGCGCTCGACGTGGTCGCGCGGGTCCGCGACGTCACCGACCTGCCCCTGGCCGCCTACTGCGTCAGCGGCGAATACGCCATGCTCCATGCCGCTGCGGCGGCGGGGGCGTTCGACGAACGTTCGGCCGTGCTCGAAGCGCTGACCGCGATCCGTCGCGCCGGCGCCGACCTGGTCATCAGCTACGACGCGCGTTGCGCCGCGCGCTGGATCCGTGAGGAGAGAGATCGTGTCTGACCGAACGCCGACCCCGCCCACACGGCTGCCCTTCTCGCTGGCGGCGGGGGCGCTGCTGGTCGGCGCCCTGGTGGTGGCCGTGGTCTTCATCGACAGGGCGAACTCCACCCCGCCGGCGAGCGCGGTGTCGCCGACGGCAACGGCAGCCAGCAGCGCCTCGCCAACCGCGGTCGCGTTCGCCGACTGCACCACGGCCACCTTCGGAACGCCACTGCAACCGTCCGGCGAGCCCACCAACCCGCACGTCTACAGCGCGCCGCCGGCGATGCAGATCGATACATCCAAGCTCTACGAGGCCACCATCAAGACCGCCCGCGGCAACATCGTGCTCTGCCTGCAGCCCAACCTCGCGCCCAAGACCGTCAACAACTTCGTCGTCCTGGCGCGCAACCACTTCTACGACGGTTTGACATTCCACCGCGTGGTGGCCGCCTTCGTGGTGCAGGGAGGTGACCCCGCCGGGACCGGCAACGGCGGCCCCGGCTACAAGTTCAACGATGAGCCGGTTCTCGCGCAGTACACCCTGGGCGCCGTCGCCATGGCCAACAGCGGCGTCAACACCAACGGCTCGCAGTTCTTCATCTGCATCGCCGACGACACCTCCAAGCTGCAGCCGCTGTACAACCTGTTCGGCAAGGTGGCGTCGGGCATCGACGTCGCCAGCGCCATCAAGCAGGGTGACGTCATGCAGAGCGTGACCGTCGCCGTGCAGCAATGACGATCGCCACCGCGGACCCGGGGTTCGGCTCGGCGGAGTGGCGCGAGCGCGCCGCCCGGGTTCTGCCCGGCGGCGTCAGCAGCCCGGTGCGCGCGTTCACCGCGGTCGGCGGCGACGCCCCGGTGATTGCCCGCGCTGCCGGGGCACACCTCGTCGACGAGGACGGCGTCGAGTACGCGGACTTCATCCTAGCGTACGGGCCGCACATCCTCGGCCACGGTCACCCCGCCGTGGTCGCGGCGCTGCAGGCGCAGGCTGCTCGCGGCACCGCGTTCGGCGCCACCACCGCGCTGGAGGTCGAGCTGGCCGAGCGGATCACCGCGGCGATGCCGTCGATGGAGATGGTGCGCTTCGTCAACTCGGGGACCGAGGCGACGATGTCGGCCCTGCGACTGGCCCGCGCCGCGACCGGGCGCGACCGGGTGGTCAAGTGTGCGGGCGGCTACCAC
>DATBCJ010000261.1:0-4540 GCA_036270565.1 Candidatus Dormiibacterota bacterium
CGAAGAGGGCAAGGTGGCCCGCTTCCGCACCCGCCTCAACGTCTCCTTCAAGTACGAGCCCGGCGAGTAGCCACCTGGGTCATCCCCGCGCCGGCGAGGGCTGCCACCATCGCGTCCAGCCCGAACGCCTCCACCGGTCCCCGCGCCCCGGCCCGGACCTGGCGGTCGCTCAGCTGTTGCGCGCCCCACACGAGCAGGCGCGCGGTGAGCGTGTAGGGGTCGCCACCGCTGAGCCGCACCGTCGCGAGCTTCCGTCCGTCCGCGGTGCGCGCTACGGCCACGAACGTCGACGTCGTCCTGGCGCGTTCCGCGGCGTCCGGGCCACCCGTCGAGCCGGGCAGGAACCGTGCCGCGGCGGCGTCGATGAGGCGCGGAACGCCGGGCACGCTCTCCAGCGCCGCCTGACCGGCGCCGGCAACCCGCAGGGCCTTGGCCAGCGGGCCGAACCAGCCCAGGTAGGTGCCGACGGTGCGGAGTCGCACATAGCTGCGGGGCAGACCGAAGTGCTCTGATCCGCCGAACGAGAGGGCATCCACCTCGCTGGTGCCGAGGTCGAACCGCGCGGTGCGCACTCCGCTCCGCTCGGTGACCAGACGACCGTCGCGCCACGAGAAGCTCGGAGCACGCACGGCCCCGATCAGCGAAGCCAGCGTGCCGCCGCTCGGCCGCCCGCCGGCGTGGAAGTAGCCGATCTCGACCTGTACCCCCGCTTCGCCCGCCTTCTCGAGCGCGAGAGCACCGGCCACGTGGCCGGGGACGCAGTCGTAGCCGAACGCGGGCAGCAGAACCACGCCCGCTCTCTCCGCCTGCGGGCCGAACTCCTCGAACACCCGTCGCACGAAGCTCGGCTCGCCCGTCGAGTCAACGTAGTGGGCGCCGCGGGCGATGGCCGCGCGCACCGCCGGCTCGCCGAACCGGGCGAACGGGCCGACGGTGCTGACCAGCACGTCGCCGGCCTCGACGAGGGCGGCAACCGACGATGGATCGTCCACGTCGGCCGTCGCCACCGCGAAGTCGCCGTGCAGCCGGTGGGCGAGCTGGTCGAGGCGGCGCCGGTCGCGGCCGGCAAGGACCGCCGGGATGCCCGCGGCGGCGAGCTGCTCGGCCGTGAGGGTGCCGGTGTACCCGGTCGCGCCGAAGAGAACCAGCCTGCCAGCCACGGGGGCGCAGTCTAGGGACGCCGTCGCGCCCAGGTCGCCCGCGATCGGCGCAGGCGACGCAGAATTCGTCGGATCACTTCCACCACGGAGGGCGCGCATGTCCGAGACGGTTCGCCGCGGCAGCTTCCGGAGCCGCGGTCAGCGCCTGGCGTACACGATCCACGGCGACGGGGATCGCCCCGTCGTGCTCCTGCCCGGTCTCCTCCTGCCGGCACGCATGAACACACCCCTGGCCGAGCACCTCGCGGCCCGCGGGCATCGCGTCATCCTGCTCGACCCACTCGGCCAGGGCGCGTCGGCGCGGCCGCGCGACATGTGGCGCTACTCGATGACCCTGTTCGCCAGGGACACGGTGGCCCTCCTCGACCACCTCGAGCTGGACCAGGCCGTGGTCGGTGGCACCTCGCTGGGGGCCAACGTCACGCTCGAGGTGGCGTCTCTTGCCCCCCAGCGGCTGCGCGGCATGATCATCGAGATGCCCGTCCTCGACAACGCGCTGCTGGCCAGCGCGGTGGCCTTCGCGCCTCTACTCGTCGCGGTGACCATGGGTGAGCCGCTGATGCGCGTGGTGGCCGCGGTGGCGCGGCACATCCCCTCCCGCCGGGTGTCCTTCAACCTCGACGTGGTTCTCGACGCTCTGCGCCAGGATCCCGGGCCCAGCGGCGCGCTTCTGCAGGGGCTCTTCTTCGGACGCACCGCGCCGCACCGCGATGAGCGCCACACGTTCACGGCGCCCGCACTGGTCATCGGCCACCACCGCGACCCCGTCCATCCCTTCTCCGACGCCGGCATGCTGGCGCGGGAACTACCCAACGGGCGGCTGATCGAGGCGAGCTCCATCCTCGAGATGCGGATGCGTCCCGATCGCCTCTACGGACAGATCGACCGGTTCCTCGACGAGGTCTGGGGGCCGCGCGTGCGCGTCGTCAAGTCGCGTCCGGCGCCACGTCGCGCGGCCGCAGCGGGCCGCTCGCGGCAGCGAGGCTGAATCGGGCCGGTATCCTTCGGCGGTCGTGTCCTCAGCCGCCGCCACCACCGACGACTCGATCCCGTCAACCGGGGAACGTCCGCGCGTGCTCAGCGGCATCCAGCCGACCTTCCAGTTGCACCTTGGCAACTACCTCGGGGCGTTGCGCAACTGGGCGGAGGAGCAGGAGAAGTACGACAACTTCTTCTGCATCGTCGACCTGCACGCGCTCACCACGCTGCCCGACCCGGCGATGGTTCGCAGCAGCGTCCTCGAGCTCGCCGCGCTGTTCATCGCCAGCGGCCTCGACCCCGATCGCAACGTTCTCTTCGTGCAGTCACACGTGGCGGCGCACACCCAGCTGAGCTGGATCCTCGAGTGCCACACCCCGCTGGGCTGGCTGGAGCGCATGACCCAGTTCAAGTCCAAGGGCGGCAGCGGCCCCGACCGTGAGCGCGCCGCCGCCGGGCTGCTCACCTACCCAACCTTGATGGCGGCCGACATCCTGCTCTACGACGCCGAGTACGTCCCCGTGGGTGACGACCAGCGCCAGCACGTCGAGGTGACGCGCGACATCGCGCAGCGCTTCAACAGCCTGCGCGGCGAGGTGTTCCGCCTGCCCCAGCCGCTGATCCGCAGCACCGGGGCGCGGGTGATGGGCCTCGATGACCCCACCGCCAAGATGAGCAAGACCACCGCCCGGACCAAGCCCGCCCACGCCATCCTCCTGCTCGACCCGCCGGACACGGTGAGCAAGAAGATCGCCCGGGCGACAACCGACACCAACCCCGAGGTCGCCGAACCGCTGGGACCCGGCGTCGCCAACCTGATCGACATCCATGCCGCGCTGCAGGGCATGACCCACCAGCAGGCGGTGGCTCAGTTCACGGGGAAGTCCTACGGCAACCTCAAGCGCGCCGTCACCGACTCGATCAACGAAACACTCGCGCCGATGCAGGCCAAGTACATGGTGATCCGGGGCGACGAGCCCTGGCTGCTGGCGATGCTCGCCGAGGGAGCTGAGCGGGCGGCCCCGGTCGCCGACGCCACGCTGCAACGCGCGCAGCGCGCCGTCGGTCTGCGCTGAAGCGCCAGGCCGCCTCACATGCCACCCCAGCCGTCGCCGCGCCCCCCGCTGATCGGTGTGTGCGGGACGTCCAGGGAAGACCCGACGACCGACGACCTCGCCGAGCGAGTCGGCGGGCTGATCGCGGCCCGTGGCGGCATCGTGGTGTGCGGAGGCCTCGGCGGGGTGATGGCCGCCGCCGCCAAGGGCGCCGCCCGGGCGGGCGGGTTCAGCATCGGGCTCCTCCCGGGGGACAGCGCCGACGAGGTGGCCGTCGACGTGTCCCTGGCGATCCCCACCGGGATGGGGGAGATGCGCAACGCGCTGATCGTGCGCGCCTGCCCGGTGATCATCGCCATCGGCGGCGCGTACGGCACCGTCAGCGAGATTGCTCTCGCACTGCGCAACGGGCGGCCGGTGATCGGGCTCCAGACCTGGGAGATCCGGCCGCCGGGCGGTCACATCCCCGATCCGGGCATCCGCCGCGCCGCCAGCCCGGACGAGGCGGTGGCGATGGCGTTCGCGGCCATCGACGCGGACGTGCTCCGGCCCTGAGCCCGGTCAGTCTTTCCTGCCGAGAACGCTCTCGACCTCGGCCAGCATCGCTGCCACCTCGGGCTTGGCGAAATGCGCACGCGCCGGCTCGAGGCGGTCGATGAGCCACACCGTCAGCGCGTTCTTGGTGTCGCTGGGGTGGAGCTGGCCGTGGCCGTACGCTCGAGCGAGGTCTGCGTAGCTGTCAAAGGTTGCCGGTCCACCGTTGGCCGCGCTGCGCTCGATCCGGACGGGACCTCCGTCGAGCACGAACACCAACTGCTCGAACCAGTTGAGGATCGGGTTGAAGCGTGTCTCCTCGGGCGGGCAGAACGCCTTGGCGATGCGGCGGCGAATGGTATCGGGGTCATCGTGGATGAACACCGCCGAGGTCGGGTCTGACTTGCTCATCTTCAGCGTCGAGGGGTCGACGTCGGGGGGCAGCGGCCAGACGGGCGGCCGCCGCAGACCCAGCAGCAGCGGATGGTGCACCGCGGCGGGCTTGATGGTGCGTCCCTCAGCGTCGCAGAGCCGGTGCGTGCGTATCTTGGTGGCCACGTCGCGGGCGATGACGTGCGCCTTGCGCTGCTCGGTGCCGGCGTGGGCGAGGTTGATGCCCTGAGCGAAGATGTCGGCCGCCTGCATGGCCGGGTACACCAGCTTGGCGAAGTCCACCGAGTCGCTCTGCTCGCGGCCGAGGATGCTGATGCTGCGCAGCATTCGAGCCAGCGTGGTGCTGCGACTGACCTCGATGACGGTGGCCCAGTAGTCGGGGTCGTTGTTGTACAGGTCGCTGCCGAGCACGAAGTGCAC
>DATBCJ010000262.1:0-1527 GCA_036270565.1 Candidatus Dormiibacterota bacterium
CGCAGCTGACGCCGCCCCATCGTCTCGGGCACGTCCGGCTGGGCCAGCACCGTGGAAAGGTCGAGCCCGGAGGCCTTCCAGTGGCCGATCGCCGTCGCCGTGTCGAGCAGGTCGACGCGGCCGATCGCCTCGTCCAGGGAGCGCAGCCCCAGCGAGGCCAGCAGCTCGCGCACCTCCTCGGCGACGTACTCGAAGAAGGTCTCGACGAACTCGGGCTTGCCGCTGTACTTCTTGCGCAGTGCCGGCGTCTGCGTCGCGATCCCGACCGGGCAGGTGTCGAGGTGGCAGACCCGCATCATGATGCAGCCGGACACGACGAGCGGCGCCGACGCGAAGCCGTACTCCTCTGCCCCCAGCAACGCGCCGATGAGGACGTCGCGCCCCGTCTTCAGCTGGCCGTCCACCTGGACCACGATGCGGTCGCGCAGGCCGTTGACGAGCAGCGTCTGCTGAGTCTCCGCCAGGCCGATCTCCCAGGGGATCCCGGCGTGCTTCAGCGAGGTCAGCGGCGCGGCGCCGGTGCCGCCGTCGTGCCCCGAGATCAGCACCACGTCGGAGTGCGCCTTGGCCACACCGGCCGCCACGGTGCCGACGCCGACCTCGGCCACAAGCTTCACGTGCACGCGGGCGCGGGGGTTCGAGGACTTCAGGTCGTGGATGAGCTGCGCGATGTCCTCGATCGAATAGATGTCGTGGTGCGGCGGCGGCGAGATGAGCCCCACGCCCGGCGTCGAGCTTCGGGTCCTCGCGATCCAGGGCCACACCTTGTTGCCCGGGAGCTGACCGCCCTCGCCCGGCTTTGCGCCCTGCGAGATCTTGATCTGCAGGTCGTCCGCGTTCACCAGGTACTCCCCGGTCACCCCGAAGCGCCCGGACGCCACCTGCTTGATGGCACTCCGGCGCAGGTCGCCGTTCGCGTCCGGCGTGAAGCGGTCGGCGTCCTCGCCGCCCTCGCCGGTGTTGGAGCGCCCCCCGATGCGGTTCATGGCGATGGCGAGCGTCTCGTGCGCCTCCGCCGAGATCGACCCGTAGGACATGGCCCCCGTGGAGAACCGCGCCATGATCGAGGAGATCGGCTCGACCTCGTCGATCGGGATCGGCCCGCCCGCCGCCGGCTTCAGCCGCAGCAGCCCGCGCAGCGTCCCGAGCTTCTCGGCCTGCTCGTCCACCGCCGCCGTGTACTCCTTGAAGATCCCGTAGCGCTTGGAGCGCGTCGCGTGCTGCAGCTTGAACACCGTCTTGGGGTTGAAGAGGTGGAACTCGCCCTCGCGGCGCCACTGGTACTCCCCGCCCACCTCGAGCTCGCGGTGCGCCCGCTCTGTGGGCCGCGGCTCGTGCGCGCGCAGGTGGCGCTCGGCCACCTCGGCGGCCAGCACCGACAGCCCGACGCCGCCGATGCGCGACGAGGTGCCGGTGAAGTACTCGTCGACGACGCCGGCTTCGAGCCCGATGGCCTCGAAGACCTGGGCGCCCGTGTAGGAGGCGACCGTGGAGATCCCCATCTTCGACATCACCTTGAGCACGCCC
>DATBCJ010000263.1:0-6803 GCA_036270565.1 Candidatus Dormiibacterota bacterium
TTCGGCGGGATGCCATGCCTCAATCGCGCTCCAGGACGCGGCGGCTGAGCGCGACCAGCAGGGTCAGCGCCACCACGGCGGCCGCGGCGACTGCGATGACGTCGACGGCGCCGTCGTACGTCGCGCTGCCGCCGAGAACACCGATGAACGCAGAGTGCAGGTGGCTGAACGGGTCCGCGCCGGCCACCAGCGCGCGCCACCCGTCGGCGGGCACGCCGGTGAAGAGGCCGCCGAGGTAGAGCAGCGGGGCGAGCACGACGACCACGTCAAGCAGCACCTCGGCCGCGTTCGCCGCCGCCAGGGTGACCAGGCAGCCGAGCACGTTGGTGACCACCAGCGCGGCGGCGAGCGCCACCAGCAGCACCGCGAACGACCCCGCCGTGCCGGCGCCGGCAAGCGAGGCCGCGACGGCCACGGGCAGCAGTTGCACGACGTCGACCGCCGCCGCCGCCAGCACCCACCCCGCCAGAAGCCGGCCGCGCGAGCCCGGCGTTACCGCCAGGCGTGTCAGGAACCCGTCGTCGCGGGCGCGGCTGACGCTGACCGCGGTCCCCACCGCGCCCACCATGCACACCAGCACCGTCAGCAGCATCCCGGCCCAGAACGTCGGCGCGTGCCCGGCCACGAGCACCAGCGCGAGCACCAGCGGGAGGCCGGCCTTGATCGCCAGCGCGCGCGGGCGGCTGAGCACGACCGCCAGCTCGCGTGCGGCGATGGTGCGCGGCATCAGCCGGGCTCTCCACCCGGCGGCGGGGATGGCTCGGGCCTGGCCGATCACACCAGGTCTCGCAGCGGGTGACCGGTCAGCTCGGCAAAGCAGTCGCCGAGGTCGGGACGGCGCAGGTGCAACTCCCGCAGGCGCCCGCCGGGGGCGTCGGCGGCGGCCACCAGCGAGGCGATCGCAGCGTCGCTCTCGAAGCGAACCGTGACGGTGGCGTCGTCGAGGAGTGTCACGGCCATCACCCCGTGAACATCGGCCAGCGCCCGTCGATCGACGCCGCCGTCGATCACCATCTCCGCCAACCGCCCGGCGGGCAGCGCCGCCAGGAGCTGGCGGGGAGGCGCGCAGCGCACCAGCTGGCCCTCGTCGAGAAAGGCGACGCGGTCGGCGACGGACTCGACGAAACCCGGGTCGTTGCTGGCCACCAGCGTGCTCTGGCCGCGCTGCGAGCGTTCCGCGATCAGGCCGGCAAGCTGCGCGCAGCCGTCGGGATCGAGCCCGGCGGTGGGCTCATCGAGCAGCACCAGGGCGGGCCCGTGGACCAGGGCGGCGGCCAGCGCCAGGCGCCGTCGCATCCCGAATGAGTACGACGCCACCGCGTCGTCGGCAGCAGCCGCGAGGCCGAGACCGGTCAGCGCGGCCTCGGTGCGAACGCGAACCTCGTCGTCGTCGGCGACCCATTGCGCGCACCAGAAATGCGTCGCCTGGCGGCCGCTCAGGCCGCCGTCCTCGAGGGCTGTGTCCAGCGACAGTCCGAGGTGGTGACGGGCCGTGGCCGCGCCACCGCCGAACCACCGAACCCTCCCCTGCTGCGCCCTCGACACGGTGGCCAGGACGCGCAGCAGGGTCGTCTTCCCGCAGCCGTTGCGACCCATCAGCGCCACCGTTTCGCCTGCGTTCACATCGATGTCGACCGGCCCCACCCCACGCCCCGTGCGATACCGCCGCACCACGCCGCGCGCGCTGATTGCCGCAGGCTTCAGCGCCACCGCGGTGGAGCGCTCGGCGGCTTCGGCAAGCGCGCTCATCGCGCCAGCGCCTCCACGAGAGCGGTCACCTTGGCGGCCACGGCCGTCGGCTTGAACGGCTTGAGGATCACGCCGGCGGCGCCCGCTTGCACGGCGCGCCCGCCCTCGCCCGCCGAACGGGCTTCGACCATGGCGAACCAACCGATGCGCGGACGCGTGCCGGAGCCGGCCAGCTGGCGCATGGCATCGATGCCGTCGTCATCGAGCGTCATGTCGACGAGGGCGATGTCGCACGACCCCATCGCGGCTGCGAGGGCGGCGGTGGTCGCGACTCTGAGCACCTCATGGCCCTCACGGGTCAGCTTCTCCGCGAGGATGCGGCCGATCATCGGCTCGTCCTCGGCGATGAGCACGGTCATGCTCACGGAGGAGACTCCAATCCCTGGTACAGCCTCGGCCAGCCGGTGTCGTCGAGGTCGGCCACGGCGCAGAGCGGGCCGGCCAGCCCCGCCCCCTCCAGCAGCTCGAGGGCGTGCTGCGGGTTGACCACGCGGCTGGCCACCAGCGAGTCGCCGTCGATGTGCAGGCGCCAGCCCTGCCGCTGCAGTCCGCCGGCGATCGAGGAGACCAGCTCGAGCCGATGGCGCAGCCGCGTCGCCAGCGCGCCCAGGGCCGCAGGCACCGTCGTCTGCTCTGCCTCGACGTCGATGCCCTCGTCCTGGGCGCGGTCGAGGTGGTAGAGGTCTCGCATCCACTGCGGCCACGGTGGTTGGATGGCGGTGCGCAGCTCCTCGTGCGCCGACTGGAAGATGGGGATGCGCAGCGCCACCGCCCCGGGGGCAACCTTCACGGCTGTCCCGGCGGCACCGCCGGCGTTGACGGGTTGGTGTTGGTGATCTGCTGGTGAAGGGTGATCTCGCCGTAGACGAGGTAGGGCTGGCGGGAGTGTTCACGGAGCACGCCCATGACCATCATCATCAGGCTCACCGTCACACCCAGCATCAGTGCGGCGCGCTGCGCCCCGCGGCTGCTCCCTCCCGGCTTGATGTGGCCGCGCGACAGCGCGGTGGCGTACGCGGTCACCGACCACAACCCGAAGATCACCATGCCGATGAGCGCGGCCACCTTGAACGGGATGAAGTTGCCGACCGGGTTGAGCAGGCCGCCATCCCACCAGGGATGGTTCCCGGCGGCGGCGATCGCGTCGGCGTAGGAACCCGCGAACCACGCCGGCTGCACCGCCAGCAGGGTCAGCAGGATCAGCACCACCATCAGGATCAGCTGTCGTCGGGCGTGGGGCGCGCCCGACCGCACCATCCGCCGCCAGAAGAAAAGCGACGCGAGGATGAAGATCATCCCGAGCAGGAAGATCTGTATCAGGAAGACGTTGGACAGGTCTCCGAACATGAGCGTGTACCAGGCGCCGTATGCGTGGAGCTGAATGTCCTTGGCATACGAGTACCCCACCCACGGCTGCATCAGGCTGAGCGTCACCGCCCAGATCACTCCCCACTGGGTCACCCATTCCCAGTGGAGGATCTCCGCGCGTCGCGCCTCGGTCTCGAGGTGACCGGCGGCCATCGCACCGATGGAATGCAGGGGGCGCAGCGACGATGGCGCGTCCGGTTGCGGTTCTGGTGAGTGTCTGGTCAGCCGCAGGTAGTTGAAGGCGCCGATCGCTGCCGTGACGGCGCCTGCCCAGGCGATGTTGCCAATGGTCCGGTGGATGGTCAGTGGCAGCTGGGTGGGGTTGAGCACCTGGTTGAGGATGCTGACATCGCCGCCGTTGGGGGTGAGCATGAACGACGCCACGACGTCGATGAAGAACATCTGCCACCACAGCGAGATGTTGAGCAGCACCAGCAGCGCCAGACGTGTGCGCCGGTTGTCGCGAAGCCTGTCCCAGTTGGCGTAGAGCGCGTACAGGAGCACGATCTCCGACAGGAACATGGTCGCCTCGAAGACCAGCATCCAGAACGCAATCTGCTGCAGGGCCGTCCAGAAGATCGCCCACAGCCCGGTGAGCACGAAGAGGACGAAGAGGATGGCCACCGCCGAGCCCGTGCTGAAGAGGTAGACCTGCGACTTCACCATCATGTGCGCCAGCCGTCCATGGCGCTCGTCGTGGCGCGCCATCGAGATCGCCTCGGATACGGTCGCCAGGGTCGACGACCCGGTCAGGTAGGTGGCGATCTGGATGTGCAGGAGCGCGACCACCGCCACCACCACGCCGTTGGTGAGGATGCTGCCCGCGACCGGCGACAGCGAGGTGAGGAGAAGCCGGTGGCTCACAGGTTGTACAGCCTGTTGATGCCGAGGACGGCGAAGAAGATCACCGTGAAGACCATGAACAGCGCCGGGATGATCACCTCGGGGCGGCGCAGCGGACGGCGCTCGTGGGAGCGGTCGATGAAGGGCAGGAAGAGCATCAGCGCGGCCCCGATGCCGAGAACGCCGAACACGCCGATGGCGATCAGCGGATTCTGCGGCGCCACCACCAGGAACTGGTCGAGCGGGAGGAAGAACCACTCCGGCGTGGGCACGTAGTTGAGCGTCGCCGGGTCGGCCGCGCCGTCGAGCGGGGCGCCGGAGATCAACCCCATCACGAAGATGACCGCGATCAGCAGGGTGCTCAGCAGCACGTCCTTGAAGAGCTGGTTGGGAAAGAACGGAACCGTCTCCCTGGGGGCTGCGTAGCGACGCTCGATCCGCTTGGTAGGGTACGGCGGCTCGGCCCGCCGGATGCGCTCGCCGATCTGCTTCTCCTCGTCGCTGTCGGGGTCGGTGTCGTAGTTGACCCAGGCGCCGAACTCGCCGTGGCGGCGGAGCAGGTAGAGGTGGGCTCCGATGAGGCTGAACAGCAGGAACGGAAGCACCCAGATGTGGATGGCGAATGTCCGCGTCAGCGTGATCGGACCGACGAAGTCGCCACCGCGCCACAGGGTGCGGATGCCGTCGCCGATGAAGGGGATGTAGTGGGGGATGTTGGTCACCACCGTGGTGGTCCAGTACGCCGCCTGGTCCCAGGGGAGCATGGCGCCCGTGATGGCCAGGCCGAGCACCAGGAAGAACAGCACGGCCCCCGACACCCAGTTGAGCTCGCGCGGCCGCTTGTAGCTGGCCGAGAGAAAGGTGCGGAGCATGTGCAGGCCGATCACGAAGATCAGCGTGTAAGCGCCCCAGAGGTGCAGGCCGCGCACCCACGCCCCGAAGCCGTCGCTGGTGCGCAGGTAGTCGAGACTGTTGAACGCCTCGCTCACCGATGGCACGTAGTCGAGCAGCAGGAAGATGCCGCTGAAGAGCTGGAGCAGGATCAGCGCCAGCGTGGCGCTGCCCAGCGCATACGCCCACCCGCCCTTCTTGGGGACGGCCTCGTACAGCCCTTTGTGGAGCAGCTCGGTGGCGCCGGTGCGGTCCTCGAACCAGTCGGCGCCCGACCGCAGTCGGGATTTGAACGGTCGGGTGAACCAGCGGCTGATGATCACGTCTAGATGGACTCGTTCAGCTTGTTCTCGATCTCGAGGATGGTCCGGCCGGCCGCATCGGTCGAGGTGCGGTGCACCCACTGCGGCAGCGGCTGCGGCGGTGGCCCGCCCACGTTGTTGCCGTCGATGTCGTAGAGCCCGCCGTGGCACGGGCAGAGGAAGTTGCCGAGCTGCGGATCCCAATGCACGTCGCACTGCATGTGCGTGCAGATGTTGCTCAGCGCCAGCATCCCGCCGTCAGGCTTCTTGACGACGTACACCACCCTCCTCACCGGCGGCGTCGGGTAGCCGGTCCCGACCGGCACCTCGGCCACCAGTGGGGTTGGCTTGCCGACCGGGATGCCGTCGATGGGGCCGACGGTGACCCAGGATGACCGCTGCTTGAGGAACAGCGGGCTGAGCAGGAAGCCCACGGCCGGGACGCTGAGCATCACCCCGACCAGGCCCAGGCCCAGACCGGTGCCGCGTGTGAGCGCCTCTCTGCGGGTCAGCTGCTTCACGGGCCCCCACCTCCCTGGATGACGAGCAGCCCACCGATCCCCGTGGCGTACATGCCGGCGATGACCAGGAAGAACACCGTGACGGCCCCGCCGATCACCGCCGCCGGGCCGTGCGCACCACTCCGCCAGAGCCGGCGCACCCCGATCAGGGCATACGCGGTCGCCAGGACCACAAGCAGAAGGATGGTGAAGAGCAGCAGCGAGAAGTACCAGGCGGCCTGGAACTGGGCGGCGCGCGCGAGCATCGGGTGGGTCACGGGTACAGCCCCGGCGTCGGGCTGTAGGGCTGGTGCGCGTCCACCTGGCGCAGCTCGCCGTACACCGCGTAGTCACCGCGCGCGTGCTCCTTGATGTAACCCATCAGGAGGGTGGTGGCCACCGCGACCGACCCGATGGTCACCAGCGCATTGCGCCCGATGCGCGAGGCGGAGCCGGTGACGCGCAGGGAGTCGTCCTGGCGCAGTCGTCGGCCCAGCAATCGCAGTGCGAGGTGGGCCGCGGTGACCACCATGGCGACGCCGAGCCCGACGTACCGCAGCCAGTTGAGGCTGTCGCCGAGCACGGCGCTGGGGAGCGCCGCGACGGTCATGCCGGCCAGTGACAGCACGATCGCCGCCCAGCTGGTGGCCGGCCATTCGCGCCGACCGCCATCCTCGCTGGCGAGGGCGATGTTGCCGCCGACGAAGAGAGCGCCCACCAGGCACTCCTGCACCACCATGAACGACGCCGTGCCGCCGCTGAGCAGGTTGTCGAAGAAGCCCGGCTCACTCTGCTTGATCATCTCGATGAGCGCGAACCCCTCGATGGGCATGAGCAGCGCGAAGAGAAGCCCGACGCGAAGGTTGACCCGCGCCGCCCACGACTGGAAGGAGCGCTCGGCGGCGTCGCCGCCACCGCGCCACAGTCGCATCGCCGCGTAGGCCGCGCAGAACAGCGCCGTCCAGCTGATGTTGCCGCTGAGGCGGTGCAGCAGCAACGGCCAGTACACCGGGTTGAACACGGGCTCCGTGAGGCCGGCGTCAACGGGGTTGATCAGGTAGGCGTCCACCCCAACGATGAGCACCATGAACAGCGTCTGCAGCGCTGCCACCGCGGTGCCGAGCACGGCGTGGCGTCGCGGCTGCATCGA
>DATBCJ010000264.1:0-3693 GCA_036270565.1 Candidatus Dormiibacterota bacterium
GTGACCCGGTTGAGGATCAGCCGGTGCTTGAGGTCGAAGCCGACGATCTGCACGAAGACGATGATCCAGAAAAGGTGGATGAACAGCCCCGAACCGACCGGTTCGTGGGCGGCGAAGGCGGCGAACCCAACCGCCCCGAGCACCGGACAGAGAATTCGCTCGAGCCATGTCCAACCGTACTGCTCGGCCAGCCAGGGCTCGGCAACCGGCACGTCCTCCCCGGCCTCTCTGGCCTTCAGCTGCGCTGCCGCGACGTCGCGCTCGTAGATCTCACGGTCCTCGTGCTCTTCGGACTCGAGGCCCTCGATGCGCTCGAGGAACAGGCTGAGCCACCCCGCACCGAGCCCAGCCACCGCCCCGACGGGGGCGGCGACGACGGCCGCGATCGCGCTCACCCGGCGAGCGCCTCGTTGAGCGCAAGCCTGGCGGCGTGGTACGGCGGTTCATCGCCGGTCCAGCGGTGAAAGCTGAGCATCCCCTGGTGGAGGAGCATCTCCAGGCCGTCGCAGCTGCGCAGGCCCGCATCGACCGAAGCCTGGACGACGTCGACGGGTCGGGGTCGGTAGCGCACGTCGGCGACCGTACACGAGGCCTGCAGCCGTGCGGGAGTGAACGGCATCTGCGCAAGGCCGGCTGAGGTTGCGTTGACCACGATGTCGGCGCTGGCCAGCTGGCGCTCGAGGTAGTCCTCATCCCAGAGCGCGACGGTCAGGTCGCAGTCGACGCTCTCGCCGACACGTTCGATCAGCGCCCGCGCGCTGGTGATCCGCCGCGCGACCACGGTGATGCTTGCCGCCGGGACGCGGGTCAGCGCCAGCACCACCGACGCCGCCGCGCCACCGGCGCCGATGACGATGGCGCGGCTCTCCGGGAGCGGCCAGAGACGGTGGGCGCTGAGCCCCATCTCGAAGCCGGCGGCGTCGGTGTTGTCACCGACGAGTCGACCGTCAGCGTCCAGCGTGATGGTGTTCACCGCACCGACGCGCGCGGCGTCGCCTTCGAGCTCGTCGCAGACGCTGGCCAGCGCGGACTTGTACGGGATGGTGACGTTGGCGCCGTGCCACCGCCCCGCGCGCAGGTCGCGCAGAACCCCGGGCAGGCGGGCAGCGTCGACGTCGACGAGCTGGTATGAGCCCCGGCGACCACTGGCCAGCAACGCGGCCTCCTGCATGGCGGCGCTCGGCGACGCCGAGATGCCCTCACCGATGAGGCAGAGGTTGACCTCGCGGCGCACGTCAGGGGCCGCAGGGTTTGCTGAGATACTGCTGGATCTGCTGCTCATGAACCTGGTCGGTGACGCTGTAGTGATTGTGGCCGGTGCAGTCTGAGAGGTAGTACAGGTACTGCGTGGTCGCCGGGTGTGCGGCGCCGGCGATGCTGCCCGCACCAGGGTTGGCGATCGGTGTGGGCGGCAACCCGGCATGCAGGTAGGTGTTGTACGGCGTGTCGGTGGCCAGCTGGTCGGGCGTCAGTGAGCCGGAGGTGAGGCCGAGGCCGTACAGCACCGTTGAATCGATCTGCAGGCGCATGCCGTCGGCGAGCCGGTTGGCAACGACGCTGGCAACCAGCGGGCGGTCGACATCGAACCTGGCCTCGCGTTCGATCATCGAGGCCACGATCACCGTGTTGTAGACCTGCTGGGGTGACAGCCCGCTCAGCTGCGGCATCGCCTTGTTGGCGAAATCGGCGAGCTGCATCTGCACGATGTCGTGGGCGGTGGCGTGGTCAGGCACGGTGTAGGTGTCGGGGAAGAGGAAGCCCTCCAGCGACGCGCCGCTCGGCCGCCCGGCCAGGAACGGTTCGTTGAAGCTGCCCGACTGCACCTCGGTGAGGTACTGCGCCGCGGTGATCCCCAGCCCCGCGGAGGCCACCTTCGCAGCCATCTGCTTGGCGGTCAATCCCTCGGTGAGAAGCAGCTGGTGCACCGCCACCTGGGGCGGACCCTCGAGACGTTGCACGATGTAGCTGGCGCTCATCGCGTCGTTGAGGACGAAGTTGCCGGCAACCAGCTTCGAGCCCAGCCCCTCCAGCTTTGCGTACCAGCCGAACCAGAACGCGCTGCGGATCAGGCCGTGGTTGGCGAGGTCGCTGACAAGGGTGTCGACCGGCTCGCCGGTGCGCACCGACACGGTGACGTCGGCGTCCGCGCTGCTGGCCGGTGGCTCGAGCTGGCTGCGACCGTAGAGAAGGCTGCCGCCGCCGGCGAGGACCAGCACCACGATGATGGCGACGACTGCGAAGACGACACCGCTTCGGCCGTGCTGCCTGCGCCTCATCGTCCCGAACTGCTGCCGTGGCGGGAGTCCAGCCAGCTCTGCAGGAGCAACGTCGCGGCCACCGCATCGATGGTCTCACGCCGCCTGGCGCGACGCTGACCGGCCGCGATCAGGCTGCGTTCTGCCGCTGCGGTGGTGAAGCGTTCGTCCCACATCTCGACCGGCAGGCCGGTGCGTCTGTGCAGCTGCTCGGCAATTCCACGAGCGTCAACCGCCGAGGCGCCCTCGCTGCCATCCAGCCGGCGGGGCAGGCCGACGACGATGCGCTCGGGGAGCCGGTCGACGACGACCTCCTCCATCTCGCGCCAGAGGCGCGCCGCCGGCCGGCGCGGAACCGTCCTCAGGGGCGTTGCGATCGTCCCCGTCTCGTCGCTGCCGGCGAGGCCCACTCGAACGGTGCCGACGTCGACCCCCAGCGCTGGCGTGCTCACGAGGCGGGCGGTGGCTGGGACACGAAGTTCTCATCGATCTCGATCCTGCTCGAGAAGAAGGGCAGCCAGAAAAAGGGCATCGGCGACTGCGAGATGGTCACGTTCTGCACCCGGTTGAGGCGGTGCTGGATGACGTTGCGCGCGTCACTGGGGCTCTTGCCGGCGAGCTGTCCCTTGAGGGCGGTGAGGTCGATGCTGGGACGCGAGAAGCTGGTGCAGTTGACGCTGAGCACGACAGTGCCGTCGTCGGCCGCCTGTGTGACCGCGGGCTTGGTGCAGTTGATCGAGTTGGTGGCAAGGCTGTCACCCTGGGCCACCTGCGTCTGCAGGTCGGCGGTGACGTCGGTGGTGACGTCGGACGGGTTGTACACCGCCGCCTTGCCGTTGCACGCCACGGTCTCCTGGGTGGTCGTGAACACCGCGTTCGCTGCCGGCAGAGCCGGGGTCACCGTGCAGGCGACGCTGGTGCCGTGGCCGGCGGGGTCGACGGCGAAGGTCTTGCCGGCGCCCTTGCTCTGCATGTCCTGCTTGGCCTGGGCGGTCAGCGTCTGCTCGCTCTGGGTGACCTGGGTCGTCCAGCCGCTGACGTCCTGCGAGCTGGCGACCACGTTGGTCTTGGCATCGGCGCCGCCCGTCGCCGCAGCGGGGTTGGTGGATTTCAAATCCGACGGGCTGCACACCGGCTGCCTGTTGACGCACGGGTTTCCAGGCCACTGCGTGATCGTGTTGGCGGCGACGTTGCCCTTCGCCTCAGCCGTCCCGTCAGCAACCGGGATGGGGTTCGAGGCGGGTCCATACTGCTGCCCGCCACTCGGGGGTGGCACGGTGACGACGGTGTCCTGTGTCGCGAAGAACTTGATCGGCGGGTTGTCCGCGGTGTCGAACTCCTCCCCCTTGGGAACCGTGAACGGCGCCACGGTGGGCAGGTCGGTCGATAGCACGATCTGGGCCGCCGCCGCCGTGGCCGGAACCGGTTGCGTGCCCGT
>DATBCJ010000265.1:0-3657 GCA_036270565.1 Candidatus Dormiibacterota bacterium
CCGCGAAAGGGGCGGCGGTCGTCCGGGCTCACCAGGTCAGCTCGCGGCGCCTTCGCTCTTGGTGGTCGTGGAGCCGGAGGCCACGCCGTTCGAGTCACCACCCTCGGCGGCAACGTTCTCGGGGGCGGGCTCGGATTCCTCGGGTGCCGGAGACGGAGCCTGGTCGCGGGCTGGGCTCGACGGCAGGGTGATCGACTCCGGGGCGTCGTCCTCGAAGTCGGCGGGGGCGCCGAACAGCCGGTCGGTGAGCTTGTTGCGCAGCGGGGACTTCACCACGGCCACGACACCGCCGCCGGCCAGAAGGATGACCAGCACCCGGCGGAAGCGGCGGCGCCTCTTGGGACGCACGGCCTGGGCGAGCGCTTCGGAGGCGTCGGCGAGGCGCTCGCGCGCCGCGATGGCCGCGTTGCCGGCACGCTCCTCGCCACCTTCCGCGAGGCGCTCGCCGACGTCGGCAAGGACAACGGCAGCGCGTTCGGCTGCATGGCTGAGCGTCTCCGCGGACTTCTCCCCGGCCGTGCGGAGCACCGGCGTGGCCACGCGCTGTGCGTTCTGGGCAGCTGTCACGGCGCGCTCGGCGAACACCGACGCCGCCTCACCCACGACCTCGGCCGCACGCGATCCGGCATTCGAAAGGTCGCGTTCGATCACCGTCGACTTCGACTTGCGTCCCAACATCGTGCGTCCTCCGCTGCCCCCATCCGCTGATTGATCAGCGACGATCATACGTGGGGGGCCGACTCGACGCGAAATACCCCCTGCAGCAACAGGGGAGAACGTCAGGCGGCGCGCGCGCCGGCGACCGCTCGCAGTGACAGACCCGTGTCGATGGGGGCGTCGAGGAACCAGCGGATTCGGGACGCCACCACCGGGCCGACGACCCGGACGAGTTGCTCCTCGCCGGCGCCGTACACAGCCGCCAGGGAGGGGAAGGCGCGGGCCAGGCGCTGTGCCGACCGCGCGTCGATGCCGGCCACCGTCATCAGGTGCTGCCAGCGACGGGTGGTGAGCTCGTCGGGGACCGCGGCATCGCCGAGCGGGAGGAGCAGTTCCATGGGGGCTGCGCTCATGCGTGCCATTGTAGCGAACAGATGTTCGCGACGCAACCTCCGGGCGCGGGGGGTCTCGAGCCCAGCCGCCGGGCGCGTGCTACGCTCGCGGGGTGCCCGTCTACGAATACCGCTGCAACGACTGTCGCACCACCTTCGAGGTGCTGCGCAGCATGGGCGACCGCGAGCTCGCCGCCCTCTGCCCGAGCTGCGAGAGCCGGGCCAGCATGCCGCTGATCAGCCAGGTGGCGGCCACCCGCTCGGTGGCGGGAGCGACGGCGACCGCGACGGCCCCCTCGGTCGGCTCGGGAGGTTGTTGCGGGGGAAGCTGCGGCTGCGGCTGACTCGTCAGCTCACGCTTCGACGAGGTCGAGCGCCAGGTCGAGCTGCAGCAGCCCATCGATGAACACGGTGCGGTGTTCGGGATGGGGACCGTGGCTGAGGATTGCGTCGCGGTGCTCGCGCGCACCGTAGCCCTTGTTGCTGGCCCAGTTGTAGTGCGGAGCGTTGTCGTGCATCGCCGTCATGATGGCGTCGCGGTGCACCTTGGCGATGATCGACGCAGCAGAGATTGCCGGGACCAGGTTGTCACCCTTGACCAGGCAGTGGACTCGCCGCGTCGCGTCGATGCGCAGCCGGCCGTCGCAACAGTAGCCGTCCGCCTCGACGAGGTCGACAAGCCGCCGGAAGATCTCCACGTTGGCCCAACCGAGACCGCGCCGGTTGATGTCGGCAGCCGGGATCTCGGCCACCATCCACGCCAGCGCGCGGCGGCGGATCACCGCGCCGACCGTCTCGCGCTGGCGCGCCGTCAGCAGCTTGCTGTCGCGCAACAGCGGATGGCGAAACCGCGCGGGCAGAACCACCGCCGCGGCCACCAGCGGGCCCGCGTACGAGCCGCGTCCCACCTCGTCCATGCCGCAGAGACGGAAGCTCCGCAGGTCTTCGACCCCGAAGGTGTCGCGCAGGTAGGTGGTGAGACGGAAGCGGGGCATCGCGCGGGCCCAGTCTAGCCCTCTGCTAGGGTGACCGCCGATGGCTGAGGTCACCTGGACTGACGTGGCGCCGCGCGACGGTCTCCAGACCATCGCGGACACGGTCCCCACCGAGGTCAAGGTGCGGCTCATCGAGGGCCTTCTGGCCGCCGGGGTCCCCCGGGTTGAGGCGACGTCGTTCGTGTCGCCACAGTGGGTCCCGCAGCTTGCCGACGCCGCGGCCGTGCTGCGCGGGCTCGGGCCTGAGCCGCTGCAGCGGCTTCGGGTGCTGATCCCCAACCGCCGCGGGCTCGAGCTGGCCCTCGAGCACGACGTGCGCAACGTGCTGTACACGATCGGGGCAACCGAGACATTCAACCGCCGCAACGTCAACCGTAGCGTCGCGGAGTCGCTCGACGACCTCGACCTTGTGGTCGGCGACGCCCGGACCGTCGGGGCCGCCGTGGACGTGGCTGTGTCCGTCGCCTTCGGTTGTCCCTTCGAAGGCTTCGTCGACGCGCAGCGCGTCGTCGATCTGTGCGCCGAGCTGGTGCGTCGTGGCGCTGCCGAGGTGGGCATCGCCGACACCATCGGGGTGGCCCATCCCGCGGCGGTTCGTGAGCTCTGTGCGCGCGCGGGCGACGTCGTTCCCGACGGGCGCCTGTCGCTGCACGTGCACGACACGCGCGGGTTGGGGGTCGCCAACGTGCTGGTGGCGTACGAGGCGGGCGTGACCCGGTTCGACGGCAGCGCCGGCGGACTCGGTGGTTGCCCGTTCGCGCCGCGCTCCACGGGCAACGTCTGCAGCGAGGACGCCTTGCAGGCCGTGGCCAGCGCCGGCGGCGTGCATGGGTGCGACCTGGTCGCGTACTGCAGGGTGAGCGACGTCCTCGCCGCCGACCTCGGCATGGAGCTGCCCGGCAAGCTGTACCGGGCGGGCGTGTGGAACGGGGCGGTGGTCGAGGAGCCGGTGGCGTGACCGACACCGCGGCCGCGGAGGCAACCCCGGCGCACGACTCCTCCGACCTGCAGCAGCGGCTGCAGCGCGCTCGCAGCGGTGGCTCGGAGAAGGCGCGCGCCAAGCTCGCCGAGCACAACAAGCTGATGCCGCGCGAGCGCATCGCGCTGTTGCTCGACGAGGGGACGGCCTTCGTCGAGGATGGCGTTCTGGCCAACAACCTCGCCGCCGACCTGCCTGCCGACGGCGTCATCACGGGCATCGGAACGCTGCACGGACGTGCCTGCGCGGTCCTGGCCAACGACCCGTCGGTGAAGGCCGGATCGTGGGGGGCGCGCACCGTCGAGAAGATGGTGCGCATCCTCGAGACCGCGGAGCGACTCCAGATCCCGATGCTGTACCTGGTGGATTCCGCCGGGGCGCGAATCACCGACCAGGTGGCGATGTTCCCCGGCCGGCGCCACGCCGGGCGCATCTTCCGCATGCAGGTGCGCCTGTCCGGCCAGGTGCCGCAGCTCTGCGTGCTCTTCGGTCCCTCCGCGGCCGGCGGCGCCTACATCCCCGCGTTCTGCGACGCCGTCTTCATGGTGGAGGGCAACGCGTCGATGTACCTCGGGTCACCGCGCATGGCCGAGGTGGTGGTGGGGGAGAAGGTGTCGCTGGAGGAGATGGGCGG
>DATBCJ010000266.1:0-2977 GCA_036270565.1 Candidatus Dormiibacterota bacterium
ACGTCGACGCCGACGCGCAGACCGCCGTTGCCGAGGTCGATCCACTGCCAGAGATGGGCGGTCGCCGACTTGGCGCCCTCCGGGGCGCCCACGACCATCGCGAGCATGATGCAGGCCACCACGAAAGCGGCGAGGATGCTGAGCGTGCCCGCCAGGTTGACGGCGGAGCGCGGCAGCCGGGGTCCCGCCAGCGCGTTGACGAGCGCCCCGGCCACCGGCAGCAACAGGACCAGGGCGGCCAGGACCGCGACCGCGGAGGTGCTCACTCGTTCATCTCGTCGAGGTCGTCGATGTCGAGCTCACGGCCGACGCGGAACACCTGCGTGATCAGCGCCAGCCCGACCACCACCTCGGCGGCGGCGACGACGATCACCATGAACGCAAAGACCTGGCCCTCCTCGCTGTTGAGGAACCGGCCGTAGCCGACGAAGACGATGTTGACCGCGTTGAGCATCAGCTCGATGCACATGAAGACGACGATGGGGTTGCGTCTGATCAGCACCCCGAGCGCGCCGATGCTGAACATGAAGGCGGCGAGCGCCAGCAGGAAGGGGAAGGTGTCGCCGGCGGTCATCCCACCTCGACCTCGATGCGCTCCTGCTCGCTGCGCTCCTCGGCGGCGGTGAAATCCGTCTCGTGGGGCAGGCCCGGCTCGCGTCGCAGCGGCGCGGTGTGGCGCTGCCGGCGCCGGGTGAGGTACACCGCGCCGATGGCCGAGACGAGCAGCAGCAGTGAGGTGATCTCGAAGGGCAGCAGGAACGTGGTGAAGAGCTGACCGCCGACCGTCTGCACGTTGCCCGCGGTGTTCACGAGGCCGTTGTCCGACTGGTCGAATGCGAAGGAGTGGTACGGATCGCTGGCCTGGCCGACCTGTTGGGCACGGAACCCGCTGGCGTTGAACGTGATCCCGTTGCGCGCCGCCACCAGCATCGAGACGGTGATGCCGACGGCGACCAGCGCGCCCAGGATGAAGCGGAGGTCGACGCGGAACCGCTCCTCGCGGTCGGGGGAGAGCAGGGCGATGATGAAGACGAACAGCACCATCACCGCGCCGGCGTAGACGATCAGCTGAACCACGAACAGGAACTGCGCGTTGAGAACCAGGAAGATCACCGCCAGGGCGCCGATGGCGAGCACCAGCGACAGCGCTGAGTACAGCGGCTGGGGCGAGAAGACGACCCCGAGCGCGCTCAGCGCCGCCAGGGCTCCGGCCACCCAGATGATCGCGGTCATCGCGGCTCTGCCTCGTCCGGTTCGATCACCCGGGGGACGTGGGTGGGCACACCGAACTCCCCCGCATGCGGAACGTCGGTGCGGATGCCCTCCCCCAGCTCCCAGGCCACCCGCGGGCTCACCCCCGACGCGAAGCGCTCGCGCCCGGTCTGGTCGGCACCCGCCCCCACGTCGCTGGTCGCCGTGCGGGCGCTGGGAAACTTGGGCCATGCCTCGAGCAGCTCGGCCTTGGTGACCACGGTGCGCTCGCGCCGGTAGTCGGCGAGCTCGAATCGCGGGCCCAGGGTGATCGCCTCGGTGGGACACGCGTCGGCGCAGTAGCCGCAGTAGATGCAGCGCATCAGGTTGATCTCATAGCGCTCGGCGTAGCGCTCGCCGGGTGACACGGGGTTGGCGGGGTCGTTCTCCGCCGGGCCGACGTAGATGCAACCCACCGGGCACGCCGCCGCGCACAGCTCACAGCCGATGCACTTCTCGAGCCCGTTGTCGTAACGGTGCAGGATGTGCCGGCCGCGGTGGCGAGGCGGGGTGGGCTTCTGCTCCTCGGGCCAGCGCACGGTGATGGGCTTGCGCGACATCACCCGAAGAGTGTGGGCCAGGCCCTTGACCACCTCGATCAGCATGAGCCGTCCCTCACGACGCTCGCACCGCGACGATGGTGCCCGTGACCACGATGTTGACCAGTCCCAGCGGCAGCAGCACCTTCCAGCCGAAGTTCATGAGCCGGTCATAGCGGAAGCGCGGCAGCGTCCAGCGCAGCCACATCATCACGAACAGCAGGGCCCCGACCTTGGCGAGGAACCAGCCGACGCCGACCAGGCCGCCCAGCCAGTCGGAGTGGATGAACGGCAGCAGCGGCAGCCAGCCCCCGAGGAATACCAGCGTGGCGATCGCGCAGACGATGACCATGTTGATGTACTCGCCGAGGAAGTAGAAGCCGAACCGCATCGAGGAGTACTCGGTGTGGTAGCCGGCGACCAGCTCCGTCTCCGCCTCGGGAAGGTCAAAGGGCAGCCGGTTGGTCTCGGCGAGCGCGGCCGTGAAGTAGAGGATGAACCCCATCGGCTGCAGCACCACGAACCACACGTCGTGCTGCATCAGCACGATCTTCTCCAGGTCCAGCGACCCGGCGAGGATCACGGCCCCGATGAGCGCAAAGGCCACGGCCATCTCGTAGGAGATCAGCTGGGCTGAGGAGCGCAGGCCGCCGAGCAACGAGTACTTGCTGTTCGCCGCGTAGCCGCCGAGGAAGATCGAGTACACGCCGAGCGAGGTGATCGCGATCACGAAGAGCAGGCTGACGTTGACGTGGATCAGGTCCCAGTGGAGCGGATATCCGCCGTTGCAGCCCAGGCCCGCGGCCTGGCCACCCACGCACGTCATCCCGCTGATGGGGATGGCGGCAAAGGCGAAGATCGCGGCCCCACCGGCGAGCGCCGGCCCCACCAGGTAGAGGAGCCGGTCGCGGCCGCCGGGCGCCGCGTTCTCCTTGAAGAGAAGCTTGACGGCGTCCGCCGCCGGCTGGAGCAGGCCCAACGGGCCGACGCGGTTGGGGCCGACCCGGAGCTGGATCCGGGCCGCCACCTTGCGCTCCGCAAAGGTCAGGTACGCCGCCGTGGTGGCCAGGAACAGGACGACGATCACCGACTTGAGGAGGATGACCACGATCCCGTCGTTGCCGATGCGGCCTGCCGTGAAGATGTCGGAGAAATCGCCGATCATGCGACGCCCGCGGCCTCGAAGA